>JAFZBE010000003.1 GCA_017561935.1 Bacteroidales bacterium
CCCTAACCGATGCTTGCACGGAAATCGACGTAAGCAATGCCGAGTATGCCCAGCTGCGTGTGAAGGGTTCGGCTTCTTCATCGACATATGACCTCTATCTGAATGCTTATGACGTTGAAAATCACAAACTGGATGTGATTAGAGGCGTGAGAGAACTTACAGGATTGGGACTAAAGGAAGCCAAGGAACTTGTTGATAGTGCTCCCGTGAAAGTGATGGGATTTGCCACGAGGGCAGCAGCCGAGGCGGCCAAGGCAACGCTGGAGGCAATAGCAGGAACCCAATGCTCCATTAAAGAACTCAAGGCAGCAGGCTCATTTGTGAAGGTGCTCCGCGATGGTGAGGATGTTACGACTGATATGACGCCCGACGGCGACTACCTCATGATGAGTATTGATGCCGCCGACCTGACCCGCACCACATGGGTTATCACTACGGAAGAAATCATCAACCGCTTCGATACGAACGACGACGGAACAGTAGATATCTCCGATGTGACGAAACTGGTGAATAAAGTGCTTGGAAAGGAATGACCTCCTTGCCAAGAATGAAAAATTGATAATAGATAATTTCGCTCGGTTTTGCTTCGGCAGAGCCGGGCGAAGTTTTTGTTCTCTTGCTTTTTCTCTATACGAGAGTTGCTCCTTACCCGTCGAAATACGAATCTACACAGACGCAGCAATGAAGGTGTGACAATTGTGACAAAGGACAATGCGTTTTCTGCTCGCTTAGGGAAAAAAGTATATACAAATAAATAAATACATAAATAAATATACAATAATATTATTATAATTATTCAATAATTATTATCATTATTATTACCTTTTTTTTATTATTTTCGCTGTAAGTGTGCAAAAGTGACTGTCACAATTGTCACAATTGTCACAACTAAGTGAAGGGGGAAGGTGTGCAAAATACTAAGACGTTGATAATCAATAAGTTATTGTTTCCAACAAATGATATCGCGATGTTTCGTGTGGTAAAAAACTTAGATTTATAGCGTCGAATATTCGGCTTTGTAGGGGTCAGAAACCGGGGATTGAGGGATTTTATAGTTGTTTTTTGGATGAGGACACGCGAAAACCGAACACATGAAGCGTCATCCGGGAAGTGCTGAATTCCTGATGATGCCGAAACCGCCTTGAATATATATACGAACTCATTATGCCCAGAAACCCCCTCCTTATGCGGTTTTTTACTCGTTTATTCGTTGGAAGACAGACGGACAGAAGATTTTTACCCACAGATTCCACTGATGACGAGATATTCTAAGGAATAAAGGAATAGAGGAAAAGCGCTCGGCTTTGCCGCTTGCGTAGCGAAGAGGAGCAAGAATGATGCAAAGGAAATCGGATAATGGAGGGCGATTCCGCGCGCGGAATCTAACGTTTGACAGAGCCGGCATTGACAAACGATTTGACCTTCGGTCTTACTCTGTCACGACTCGGCATAGCTCAAGCAAGCTTGGCTTTGCTCTCGCTGCTCCATCGTTTGTCATGCAGACTCCGTCAGACGTAGAACGATGGTGGTAACACCATCTCCACCATTATCCAATTTCCTTTGCATCATTCTTTCTCAGACTCTATGTCTCTCTGTCAAGTTTCCTTGTTTCCTTCATTCCTTAGAATCATCATATTTCGTGGTTATAGATGTTCAATTATAAAATCCGTGAAAATCCGTGAGATCCGTGGAGAAACTAAGGGGTCGAAAGGTATATAATTACCTATATGATGTGCATCAGGAGCATAGCTCTATAGCATCAGGAGCATAGCTCTATAGCATCAGGAGCATAGCTCTAGAATGTAAGGAGCATAGCTCTAATGTATCTGGAGCATTGCTCTGCAACAATAAAAGCGCCAGGATACGATTGTATCTGGCGCTTTGGGTTGTGTTGTAAATCCTTATGGATGTTTACTTCTTGTTGGCTACAGCAGCCTGCTCGATAGCGAGACCTTGCTTGTAGGCTTCGATGTAGCGGTTGAAGCCTGCTACGTCGTCGGCGGTGGGGGCAATCTCGGTGCCGGTATTGCCTGCGAAGACCACGTCCTCGAGGTAGTCGGCAAGGTTCTTACCCTGTTTGTTCACCAGATAGCCTGCGAGCAGGGCGATACCCCACGCTCCGCCTTCGCCAGCGGTCTCCATAACGGAGATGGGCGAGTTGAGGGCGGCAGCAAGCATGCGCTGTCCTACGCCTGCGGTCTTGAAGTAGCCGCCGTGACCGGTGATGCGATCCACCTTGATCTGCTCTTCCTTGAACAGGATGTCGTTACCGAACTTCAGCACAGTGATAGCTCCATAGAGCTGTGCACGCATGAAGTTGGCGAGCGAGAACTTGTCGTTGGCAGAGCGCACGAAGAGGGGACGGCCCTCGGCAAGACCTGTGACGGGCTCACCCGAGACATAGTTGTAGGCCATCAGACCTCCACAGTCGGCATCGCCCTCGAGAGCTGCATTGAAGAGCTTGGTGTAGATTGCACCCATATCGACGGGCACACCGAGCAGCTGCTGATACTCCTTGAACAGGCCTACCCAGGCGTTGATATCGCTGGTGCAGTTGTTGCAATGTACCATAGCGACGAGCGAGCCGTCAGGAGTGGTGACGAGGTCGATGGGCTCGTAAGGCTTCGACAGAGGCTTCTCCAATACGATCATCGAGAACGACGATGTACCTGCCGAGACATTACCCGTGCGCTGCTTCACGGCATTGGTGGCCACCATACCCGTTCCTGCATCGCCTTCGGGCGGGCAGAGGGGAACGCCAGCCTTCAGGTGTCCGCTGGGATCGAGACTCTTAGCACCCTTCTCGGTGAGCACGCCAGCGGCTTCGCCAGCGTTCAGCGACTTGGGCAGGATGTCGAGCAGCTTCCACGAGTAGCCGCGCGGAGCGATGAGCTCGTCGAACTTGCGAACCATCTCTGCATCGTAGGTCTTCGTGGCGGGATCGACGGGAATCATTCCCGAAGCATCGCCGACGCCGAGCACGAACTCACCTGTGAGCTGCCAATGGATGTAGCCAGCCAGCGTGGTGAGATACTTGATGTCCTTCACGTGCTCGTTCTCCTCGAGGATGCACTCATACAGATGGCTGATGCTCCAACGCAGGGGGATGTTGTAGTTGAAGAGCTTGGAGAGCTCGGCAGCAGCCTTGCCTGTGTTGGTGTTACGCCACGTGCGGAAGGGCACGAGAATCTCCTGCTGCTCGTTGAAGGCCATGTAGCCGTGCATCATGGCTGAGATGCCGATGGCGGCGAGGTTTTCGATTTCGCAGTCGTATTGTGCCTTCACGTCCTTGCGCAGGTCGGCATAGCAGTCTTGCAGTCCGTTCCAGATGGCCTCGATGCTGTATGTCCAGAGTCCGTCGACGAGTTGGTTCTCCCACTCGTGCGAGCCCTGTGCAATGGGCTTGTTGTCCTGGTCGATGAGGACGGCCTTGATACGGGTAGAGCCAAACTCGATGCCGAGAATGGCCTTACCCGATTCGATTACATTCTTTGCATTCATAAACATAA
>JAFZBE010000052.1 GCA_017561935.1 Bacteroidales bacterium
CTATGGGGGTGTTAATTACATTTCGCCCATCTCCGAACGTTTCATCTCTTTCCAGAGTCGTGAGAGCGGATGGGGTCTGCAGGGCAATGTGGTGAGCCATTTCTGCGAAGATGCCAATGGGCACATCTGGATTGCTACCGATGACGGTGGTCTTTCCTGTTATCAGGGTGGTCACAGCTATGCCTTCCTCGACTACCCCAACCGCACGTCATTTGCGCGCCTTAATGTTCATGCCTTGTGCATCGAGGGCAACGATCTTTGGATAGGAACCTATTCCGACGGCATCTTTCGCATGAATATTCCATCTGGACAAACTACCCATTTCGATCGTCAACATGGCCTTAACGACCTCAGTTGCTACTCGCTTTTCCGCGATTCACAAGGTACGCTATGGGCAGGCTCCATGAGTGGAATGTCCGTTTACAATCCTGCTACGTCGCAATTCCAGTTGCAAAAGTCGTTTGGCGCTCTTACCCTCGACATCGATGAGGACCGTCATGGCAATCTTTGGTTCTCTACGCAGGGTGGTGGTGTGTGGTGCTATCAGCGTGCCTCGAAGTCGTGGAAGAACTATCGTCATCAAGCCAACGACACACTTTCCTTGTCGAGCGATCAGATCAGCTGTATTTGCATTACCGCTGATCATCGTCTCTGGATTGCTACTGAGATGGGACTCTGCTTATACGATGAGGCTCACGATAAGTTCATTCGCGTAGTGCTCGACATACCCAGCAATGACATACGGGGAATTGTTGAAGACGGACAGTACCTTTGGCTCACCACCACCAAGGGCATCATGCGCTACAACCAGGAGCGCGATGTACTGGTGTTCAACAAGTTCGATGGTCTATGTAGCGAGCAGTTCCAGCCTAATTCCGTGTTGAAGGCTTCCGATGGTCGACTCTATTTCGGCAGTGTCAGGGGCTTCAGTGCTGTTTTTCCCTATCAGATCAATGTCAACACCACTCCGCCGGCAGTATTCATCACTTCTTTGCGCATCTACAACAAGACCATCGCCGTAGGCGACGACCCGCTGCCTCAGAGTCTTTCGCAACTATCACAACTCGACCTTTCCCATCGCGACGGCATGTTCAGCCTGTCGTTTGCCGCGCTGAGCTATTGCGCACCCGAGAAAAACCAGTATGCCTATATGCTCGAGGGTTTCGACAAAGACTGGGTTTATTGTGGCAATCGCCACGAAGCCTCATATACGAACATCCCTTCGGGTTCCTATACCTTCCGCGTGAAGGCTACGAACAACGATGGTACATGGAGCTCTGAGGAGGCGCGCCTGAAGATAGTTGTTCATCCGCCGTTCTGGCTGACATGGTGGGCAAAACTGTTCTATGCGCTCTTGGCCATTGCAGCCATTTGGTTTTTCTTGCATTATCGTCTTCGCAAGGCAGAACAGCTGCACCAACAAGAGTTGCAAAGGATCAACGCACAGACCGAGGCAGAGGTACGCGAGGCGCGATTGAAGTTCTTTACAAACATTGCTCATGAGATACGTACTCCAGTCTCGCTAATTATCGGCCCGTTGGAAACCATTAAGCAAACATTAGCAAACACTCAGTCATCGTCAGTCGTTGCACAGCCGTCATCGCCTGTATCGCAGCAGTTGAATATCATCGACCGCAATGCCCATCGGCTTCTCACGCTAGTCAACCAGTTGCTCGACTTCAACAAGATCCAGCAACAGGGTTTTACTGCGCATTTTACCAATCATAACATTGCCACTCTGATGCAGGCTGTGGCCGAACGCTTCGAGCCTACGTTGCAGCAGCGCAATATTACGTTCCTTGTCGACTATCCCGATGCAGATTTCACGGCTGTCGTCGATGAGGAGGGCATTACCAAGGTTATCAGCAACCTTATGACCAATGCTGCCAAATATACCAAAGACCAAATCAAGCTCGCCTGCGATGTGGCACCTTGCGGACAGTCGTTTAGCATCAGTGTTGAAGACAACGGCGCTGGCATCAGCAAGGAAGACCGCATGAAGATCTTCGACGCGTTCTTTCAAGCTCGCGACAACAAACCTGGCACGGGCATCGGTCTTTCCATCGTGAAGACCATTGTCGACCAGCATCATGGCGATGTCACGGTTGATTCCGAGGAAGGAAAGGGAGCTCGCTTCATCGTAACACTGCCTGTCATCCAGGATGATTCTCTCAACACACCCTTCCCTTCAGGGGAGAGTCGGGGAAAGGCTCCTTCTTCAGGGGAGGTTCGGGGTGAGATGCTGGAACGGGATGGTGCGTCCACCGTCCTTCTAGTCGAAGACGATGCCGACATGCTTTCATTCCTTGCCAGTCACTTTGCAAACGACTACACCGTGCTCACTGCTGTCAACGGCATAGAGGCTTTACACCAACTGAGTCAAAACACTGTCTCGCTCATCGTCAGCGACTGGATGATGCCTGAGATGGATGGTGCTGAGTTCTGCCGCAGACTGCGTGCCAACCGTGATACCAGTCATATCCCACTTATCATGCTCACCGCCAAGACCGATGACGACTCGAAGGCTGAGAGCATGCAGATCGGAGCCGATGCATTCATCGAGAAACCTTTCTCCATGAAGTATCTCGATGCCTGTCTGGGCAATCTCCTCGAGCGACGCCGTGAGCTTATGCGTCGTTTCTCCCAACAGCCTGAAGAAACCATCGAGCCGCTGGCAAACAATGAAATCGATAACGAACTCCTCCAGAAGATGAATCGAATCATTGAGGAGAATATGACCAACCCAGAGCTATCTGTCAACTTCTTGGCCGAACAACTCAACATCAGTCGTAGCGGCCTCTTCTCGAAGATCAAGGCCCTCACCGATGTCACGCCCAACGAGATGATACAAGTGGTACGCTTGAAGCGTGCTGCCCAGTTGCTCTCCGAAGGTCAGTATCGTGTCAACGAGGTTTGCTACATGGTGGGCTTCAGCTCGCCATCCTACTTCTCGAAGTGTTTCCAGAAGCAGTTTGGCAAGAAGCCTGGTGACATAATGAAATCTTAAAATCAAAACAATATGAGAAAAATTGGTATAGTATTTTGTTACCTTGTAACTCTGTTACCTTGTAACTCTGTTCTTGCACAGGGCACTGTCGATGATTACAATCGTGCCTACTCATTGCAGAAGAAGTTTTCTTCGCAGAACGTCTACCACTGGGCACAGAACATCCGTTGGGTTGACTCAACGCATGTCTTTCACTATTCCGTGCAAACGCCTGAAGGTCAGCAGTTTATCATATACGATGCTGATACTCAGGACAAGACCATCTACGATTCGGAAAAGGATATGAATGAGATGTTGGAAACGCTTCGCCCCAATATCCAAAATCGGCCACGCCGCTTTGGTCCCCCTCCCTATGGGGAAGGGGCTAGGGGTGGGGCCACCCCCTTCCGCCAGCCACAGCGCCACTGGATGGAGGTCGACGAG
>JAFZBE010000053.1 GCA_017561935.1 Bacteroidales bacterium
CGGAAGCATTATGTCGGCCGTCACAGTGCTCCATCAAATCGCGGAAGCATTATGTCGGCCGTCACAGTGCTCCATCAAATCGCGGAAGCATTATGTCGGCCGTCACAGTGCTCCATCATTTTAGATTAGAGTTTCTAACATTTCAGAATCTATTTTAAGCTTTTAATACTAATCAGTACAAACATTATACAAGCAGACTAAACTGAAAAATGCGCGGAATCGTGTCTAAGTTTTATCTTGGTAATTCCTGCGCTTTCGATTTGTGCTAAATGAGCCTGTTGTTCGTGGCAAAAGAAAGTGCCTCGGTGATGTTCTTGGCTCCAATTTTTTCAAAGAGACGACGCTTGTAGAACTTCACAGTATCAACCGACTTAAAGATGCGACCGGCTATCTCCTCCATCTTCAGTCCTTGGGCCGAGAGTAAAAGTATGGCCTTTTCCTCTTCACTCAGTGTCGGATGCTCGTCCTGATACCATTTGTGCTCACCCAAAGAATAGTGCCAGAAAATTTTGGCATTGTTTTTCCTCACCACTATTTGCCCTGGCTTGTCCTGCGCTGAATAAGAGACGACACAAACTGCCAACCAGACCCTGCCATCCTTGGCGAGCATGAGTGGAGTCAGCTTGTGGTTGATGAGGAACTTGCGTTTGTCGGCCATCAGATGAAAATCGTATGAGATACTTACGCCTAAGCGTTCCTCTTTCGGTATCTCGTTGAAGAACTTGAACCCAGCAGTATTGATTTCCTTCAACATTTCGAGTTCTTCTGCTGGAACATGTTGCAAATAGAATTCATACCCGGCCTCCTGCACTTCCTGTCGGGTATGGCCACACAGGAAAAACGGATTGTCTGAAACATAGAGAAATCCCTGCTTGAGATAGTCGATGATATATACACTCTGATAGATTGTTTGGGACAGCGCCTCTACCGTCCGTATCAACAGGTTCACTGAGCCATAGTCCAGACCGTCCGTATCAGTGACTGCATTCTCAGGTATGAAAAAGTGGGAAACATTAACCTCCATAAAATTTGAATAGAAAAGGGTTAGAAAAATATCAGCACAAAGATATGGTTTTTCTCTGATTTTGGCAATTTTTTCCTGCATTATTGCAGCATTTATGCACATATCGTATCTCTTTGCTATTCAAACTTATCAATCAAATGGCAATTTGCCTTGCTTTTCATCGAAATCACTACACTTTTGGGTAAATCTACCACCTTGGTCGGAAAATTACCCAAAAGTGTAGTGCTGTTTTTTTGCAATTCCCCTTATCTTTGCGGCGGAAAGGAATCATCTCAATCATTTCCAGTATAAAAAACTGATCAGTACGAACATTATACAAACAGACCAGACTGTCAAAAGGCGCGAAATCGAAAAGCGAGATGAGTAGATTAACTTAAATTATTTCGACAATGAAAAAATCTTTATGTTTGTGTGTTTTATGCTTATTAAGCATAGTGGTTCTGTTCCTTTCATGTAGTTCTGATGAAACTTCAAATGAGGAATCAACCTTTTCGAAAATTATGCAGACCGAACAATTATTGATTTCTATGAGGGAATACAACGATAGTCTTGCATTCAATTCAGGCATTACTCGCTCTGGTGCAGAAACGCATGAAATAGTAGAAGCTGATTTAATAGGCGGTTTTGCAGCGGGTATGCTAACAGGCTTTTTCCCTCCAGCCGTTGCAATTGGAGCCATTGCAGGTTCGGCTATAAGGTGGATTGAAGGCAATCAGATATTTGTTAATCAAGGAAATATGCAATTAATAGAAGCAGAATGTGCATATATGCTGGTCCTTCAGGAAAACCCCCAACTTGATATTGATTATAACGATGTAGAAGATCTGGATTCCATAACTGCCACGATTGGAAGAATACATAATCTAGCATTAAGTAAAATTCGCTATGCAAGAACTCATGGTATTCATTTCAATACTACGCAAATACAATCACAAATATCTCCCGATATACTAACAGTTATCCATTCCAATTCATTTACAGCATTATTTGACACCATTAATACAACCATTTCCAATGGCGAAAGTTTGGATTATCTTTTGACCGACTCCATTCCAGATCAAATAATGAATCTTTATAATCAGGCTATCTCATACGCAAGCAGCCCAGAAGATATAGATAATTATGCGAATGATTATATGTATATGATTGAATCTTCTGGCGCTGAATTTTCAGATGAAGAACTATCTTCAATAGCTGCAGGCATGACCATTTCTTCCTATAGCTATAGGCTTTGGTCTGAAGAATTTGATGAATGAAGACAAATGCAATGCATATCTTGATAAAGCTGCACTTGCAACTGCTGTCACGCAGCATCGGCAAGGACGGATGGTTGCGACTCGCGTCGTTCCTGTCGATGCTGTGGTTCATGCAAGGATGCGTCATCTATTATGTAAAGCTGGATCAGATTCCTCTCGAAACGATGGATGCACTTGCAGAACATCCAGCCATAGCCATTGCCGCCATCTGTGTCTCAGCCTTCATCATGGATATCTTGTTCAAACTGTTCTTCAAGCATGATGCCACAGTGATGGATGCCTTTGTAAAGACTCGTCCCTTCCGCAGAGATACTTGGGAAAGATTCCTGCTAATCTCTCAGTTTTGGCACCCTTTCAATTTGTTGCTCCCCACATTGTGTGCTGTTGGATGCTTCATGCTGTTCCCTATAGGATGGGGGATGCTGCTTCTTCTATCGCTATATGCGATTTCAGTTGTTGACGGAGCCCTCATCATGTCGGTCAAGCGTGGAGGCAGATATGAAGAGACGAAAGTAAAGGCTCATACATGGTTGCAAAATTGGATAAATGCTGCTATTCAGGGTGCAAGAGTACAAAATAAGTACGTGACGAGCATTCAGTACATCAGCCTATTGCGTGTGCCGAGACTGTTGGTCGAAGCAAATTTTGCCTGGATAGCCATGTTCCTAGTCGTGTGGCTTCAGTCGCATGACGGAGTATTCATTTGGGAGCACAATCTTTGCATTTTGGGGCTGTTCGTTTGTCATAGCATTTTTATCGGTAGATACGGACTTTGTATTGAATCCTCGTTCTTCGATGGAATATGGACCAAACCATTGTTACTAAACCGTCTCCTTTCGGACAAATATAAGACGTTTGGCATCATCACTCTCCCACTCGTCATACCTTGTATACTGATCATACCGAATGGATGGGTGAGTTGGAGTCGATTCCTCGCCTTTGCTATCTATGGTTCTGGTTTTGGCAATATGGTGATGCTAACTGGTGCTTATAACCGATTGCATTTCAATCTTTTTACTAAGGCTTTCTATGGGCTCTACAATAACCGTGACAGCTATTATCATGGTTATGAATATGTGATTGCTTTGGTAGTATTCACAATAGCGATAGGGCTCACATTTCTTCCTAAGCCATGGATGTGCGATGTTTCTCTAATAATCATTGGAGCCGCTTCATTCCTCTTGCATCAGTATTATTTTAAGTGGGTTGAAAGACTATTCTTTCGAAACAGATACAAACATATCAATAATTATCGGTAACTCCATATTATTTGTCTTTATTTTCTCATGTCAATTGTTATTTCTCATTTGCAGAAGCAATACGATGACAACTTCATTCTTGACATTCCATCACTCATTATCGAAGATGGAGAGCTTGTTGGACTGGTCGGCAACAATGGTGCGGGTAAAACCACACTCCTTAGACTTATGCTTGACCTTATTGAAACCAACCATGGCCAAGTAGTAAACAACGGGTCTATTGTTAGTGTTAGTGAAAAATGGAAGTGGTGGACGGGCTCATTCCTCGACCGCTCCTTCCTGATAGATTTCTACACACCAGAAGAGTATTTCGGGTTTATAGCCGAAGTGTATAACATCGCTCAGGATGAATTGAATAATAGATTGGCACACTTCATGCCACTGATGAATGATGAAATCCTCGACAGAGGGAAAATAATACATGACTTCTCGATGGGGAACAGGCAGAAAATCGGCATCATCGGAGCAATGCTTGTCAATCCCAAAATCCTAGTACTTGATGAACCCTTTAACTTTCTGGACCCATCCTCCCAACACATCGTCGCCCATCTTCTCCAAGAGATACGCAGGGAGATTGGAACCACTATTATCCTATCGAGCCACAATCTCAGTTTCGTAAATGATATCTGTACGCGAATCATCTTGCTTGATAAGGGGCATATCCTCATGGATCATTTTCACAGAGAAGGAGATAAAGATGTCGAGCTTGAAAGATATTTTTTAGAATCTTAAACCATCTTCAGTTTTCTAGTTTTCACATGCTACCCTTCTCCTTGATGGCGTTCAATCCTGTAATACCCTTACGGAGGTAGCATTTAGTCCTAAATCACTACACATTTGGGTAATTCTACAGCCTTGGTCGAAAAATTACCAGAAAGCATAGTGGCGAATTTAAGAAATACCCCTTATCTTGGCGGCGTAATTTTATTATCTCGAGCATTTCCTGTATATACGATTTTGATGTAATAAATTCGAAAAAAAGAAATCCTTTCAATGTTAAATAATATTGAATCAAACTATACAATCACCAGATTGCAGGCATCAGAGCTGCATGAACTAATTCATTTCGTTGTTGAGCAAAACTATTCTCATCATTCGTCAAAAACAAACAAAGGCGCCATTGAAGAAGAGACAATGAGTTTGATCGAAGAAGAGCAAATGATTAGCAGCGACATTTCGCTGACTTACGTGGCACGGAGCCTATCGGGCCAGATAATTGGCTGCATCCGCACCTGCCGTTGGGATCGAAAAGTGACGTTGCCTATGCAGAAAATCTTCAACATTAACCCTGCTGAAATCATTGAATCATCTGATGACGTCCAGTTTTGGCATGTCGGACGCTTTGCAGTGGATTCCTATTGCGGCATATCACCAATTATTCTATTCAAGCAATTGATGCTTTTCGCAATCATCCCAATCGTTGAAGCGAGAGATGCCATCATGCTCGCCGAAGTGGATAACCACCTGATGCATATCGTTAATCATCTGGGCATAATAACTCATCCGTTGGGCAATCCAATCGAATACTTAGGTTCGCTCACGACCCCGGTATATTCATGGGCAAGCGACCTGAATGACTATTACATAAAATATAAATAAATACAAATGAATTAAACTATTCAAAATAATGGAAGAGAGATATAGCAGAAATAGATTATACATCTCACCTGCAGAACAAGAAGAGATTAAGGGGAAACGCATCCTATTAGGAGGCGCTGGCTTAGGGAGTGTGATAGCTGAATGTGCCCTCCGCTTCGGATTCGAGCGCATAACCATTGTCGATGGCGATGGGGTGGAAGAGAGCAATCTCAACCGCCAGAACTACTGCCATAACGATATTGGGAAATCTAAGGCCGAGACTTTGGCAAAACGCTTGCTGGCTATCAATCCTCATGCTGAAATCGAGTATCACAACGTGATGATTTCTTATGAGAACCTATCAGAACTTATAGAAGGTCATGACATAGCCATCAATGCCTTAGACTTCAATAGTGATATTCCATTCGCATTCGACGAGGAATGCAAAAGGAGGGGAATACCCATCCTGCATCCCTATAATTTCGGTTGGGCAGGATTCCTCACAATCGTCAGCCCGCATGGTGACCCAATAACAACAATATCAGACAACCCATCTGGATTCGAACTGAAGATGGCGAATTATGTCACCCGATATTGCGCATCCTGGCAGAATCCCAAGGATTGGCTTCAGGACATCATCGAACAATATGGAAAAGAAATCGGAATCATGCCACCTCCACAACTGTCGGTCGGTTCATGGATTGCAGCGGGATATTGCGTGAATACAATGTTTCGACTTTCTACCTCAAAAGAAGTACGTTTCTTCCCTAAGTACTATCTGTCATCATCCGTGGACGAATAATAGATGGTTTTCAGCAGGAAAAGGTAACATATGCTGAGCGTACAAAAAGAACCCCACTTACAAAAGTAAATGGAGTCCATCAAAAAAAGTACGGGTAGTGGGACTCGAACCCACACGCCTCGCGACACCAGATCCTAAGTCTGGCCTGTCTACCAATTTCAGCATACCCGCCTATCGAATTAGCGGGCGCAAAGATACGACAAAAAATCGGAACTTCCAAATAATTTCGAAAAATTATTCACTTTTGGCCGTTTCTCGCGGTGCTCGTGTATTCAGCATGATATATTGACGTGCCGCTTCGATGATGTTATCGCGGTGATTCTGGAATGTTGACACGCTATCCATATCGACTTTGAGCCCTGGAGATGGATCGATGCCCGACTCGGTGCTATTTCCATCAGGATCGGTCATGGGGCAAGCCGAGAAGCGTATAGGCCAGCCATTGGGCAACACACTCTCGAAGGGCAAGCCCGAGCCACCACCTGTACGATCGCCACATATCTTGATCATTTTTGGAAAAAGAATACCGAGCGAATCGGGTGTCATCGTGCCATCAAGTGCACGCATCAATTGCACGAAGTTATTGGCAGCACTAAAACAATGGCGATTGGTCAAAATCACTACAGGACGCACCGAAGCATCCCACATCATCCGATCGTCGGCAGGTTCGATATAGAGTGGTTCGGCTTTGGAGAAGTCGTTGTGACCTCGTCCAGTCTTATGACGAATGTAACCGCTCAATGTCTTCTCGGTCGCAAAACGCTCAGCCAAAGTGACGGCATTGGTCAGCGAACCTCCTCCGTTGTTGCGAATGTCGAGAATCAGACCGTTAGCGTTGTGGATGAGGGCAAGGATATAATCGAGATTGGTGGCACCGATGGCACTATTGAACGAACTGTAGCGAACGTATGCCACCGAGTCGCGACGATACATCACATACTGCATACCAGCCGTGTACCAATAGTTCGTGCCAAGATAATAATCATGCACAAGGTTGTCGTCGTAGTTGGTGGGATAATCCTCATACCATGACCAATAACGCGCAATATTGAAGGGTGCATAGACATTGATATGTCCATCGCGCAAAGTATCGATCATCTCATCGAGCACATTGAAGAGCTCGAACTGCGTCTTGATGGAATCGTCGAAAAGGGGTGCATACTTTCGATGGACACCCTCCCAATCGACACCTTTCTCGTCAAAGAAACAATAATGTTCATCGAGCGTCTGCCAAAACGCCTCGAAGTTGCCACGCAAGCTGTCATCCTGCTCCAGTTGGTCATCGTCAAGACAAGCAGTGAAGAGACACCCTGCCGACAGGAGACAACAAAGAACCGTGAGTCGTGAGGCCTGAGCCTTGAACCTTGAACCATTAATATGCATTGTAGGGCGAACGTTTTAAGAGACCTGCCTTGCGGCGACTGAATGGCAGATACTGATAGACCCAGCCGATAACGAACTCGAGGCTACTGTAGCGTGTCGTGATATCATTGATATCCATCGTCTCGATGTGATACGAACCACCCAGACGCACCACCGAATCGAATTTACGGAACCATGGGATAACAGCCAAAGGGAAATCGACAGCAAGCTGCACGTCGAAATCCTGCTGGTTGTGCAACGAAGTAAAATGAAAGGTGTCGGAGGACGAGTCAAGGTAGAATGTCTCGTAATAGCTGGCTCCATACTCCGGACGGAAACCCATACCGAGCAAAGGAGCGTGTGCCTGGAGCATCACCCTCATGCCTTGCGCTGCTGGTGTCTGGAACCGATAGCACACTGCACCAGCAGCGCCGAGGTTGGTGGTGACACGTGCAGAGGCAGGGTTGTTGGACGATGCCAGCTTGAGATTGTAGTCGAAACCGAGGTCTATGCCTGCGTATGGTCCCAGATAAAATGACCATGGAGAACCGAAGGACTCTGAAGGGTTCGAGAGGTTCGAAGAGTTCGAAGGGTTCGAGAGAAGCGAAAGGCTTTCGGACCAACGACGGAGGATACCATAACAGTAGCGCAGACGTCCTGTCCAAGCCTCGCTGTCATGACCATGATCTTCGCCTGTCGAAAACATAATGTCGGCCTGCTGCCAGCTGGTCCAGTCGAGGTTGCGATGCATGCGCCAGCGCTGCCCTTCGAGGCTGATATTGCTACCAGTATAAAGCAGAGGAGCCAGATAAGTGTCGCGCATCTTGCCCAGGCCCAAACGTAGAGAAAGAATATTGGTGACAGGACGCGGAAGTTCATCCTGCGCCAATGAATGCACGGGGATGAACAATAGTGCCCATGCCAAATATAAGGATCTCTTCATCGGTTCTCAAAACAATGTTTCAGTGGGAACTTCCTCTTCAGGCTCCTCCCCTCCTTCTTCATCCTCAGCAACATCGTTGGTTTCAGTGACGCGAAGTGGCTGGATTTCCTCGATACTTGCCACCTTGTAGGGAGTTATACGCTTACCCTTGGTGTTGATGCTGCGGATAGGAATGAACTCGTCGGCATCGACCTCTATGGCAGGACGGAACTGGTCAGGCTTGCCCATAGTGATGCGGAAACGCGGATAAGGCGTATCGATGACCAGAGGTTGTGGTTTTTGTGGCTCGACAAGAGCTGTTTCCACGGCTGTCTTTTCGACCTCCTCAACATCTTCGGATACAGGAGCCACGACCTCAGGTATATAGTGTAATCCCATAGCGATCTTGAACCGCTTTGGGTCACCCAACATATTCTGTTTGCTCGGACGAGCATCAAGCAGTGAGCGCTTCAAGTTGTAGCACTTCATTTCCTTGTCCCAAAGGATAAAAGTCCATACCTTACGCGGGTCATATTTCTCGACGCGAAGCACATTCGACTCGAAATGGACAGTCTCTTCGAAGGTAGAGATATAGTATTCCCAATTGTCGAGGATGACCAATACACGATCTTCGCTGAGGAACTCGCCAAGATATTGTCCCTGCTTGTTGTAATTGATTCGCTGAACATCGGGATCCCACCAAACGGGACGTCCGCCAAGTGTCGAGCCCCCCTTCGAAACAAGCAGAATCTTCTGAACATCGGCCTTGGTGAGCAGGTTACCCTTCACGCCACGACCCTTGATGGGTGTCTCGGCAAAGTCACGTTCGAAATTGACGACCTTCGAATTGCGGAGCTTCGACTTGATGAACACTCTGATGACTTCAGCCTCTCCGTTCTGGTTAGCGCTGAAATAAACGATGCGGGAACCCTCCTTGCCCTGGGTGATGTCGTATGTCTTGTCGCGCATCACCGAAGTGATGGCAAAACGCTTGATCATGTGTGGGCCACCTTTGCCGTCGCGATAGACGACGTTGTAGATGGTACGATTGTCGTTCTTTCGATAAACATTGAGGTAGAGCACATCCTTGCCGATAAAGATCTTCTGATCGACCTTCATTATCTTATACTGGCCATTCTTATAGATAACCAAGACCTCGTCTATCTCAGAACAGTTGCATACGAACTCTGATTCAGACTGCTTGAGACCCGTGCCCATGAAACCTTCGGCTTTGTTGAACCAAAGCTTCATGTTCGACTCGATGACCTTGGTGGCATCGACCGAATCAAAGTTGCGTATCTCGGTCATACGCGGATGATCGGCACCATACTTCTCCTTGAGGTGCTCAAACCACTTGATGGTATAATTGGTGAGATGCTTGAGATTCCTCTCAACTTCGCGTATCTTCTTCTTGGTCTGAAGAATGTCCTCTTCGGCCTTCTGGCTATTGAATTTATGGATTCGAGCCATCTTGATATCCTCAAGACGCAGCAGGTCATCGCGTGTCACTTCGCGAACAAAATCCTTCTTAAAAGGTTCAAGTCGCATGTCGATATAGGCGAGGGCTGTATCAAGATCCTTGGCCTGTTCGTACTCCTGTCCCTTGTAGATGCGTTCCTCGATAAAGATTTTTTCGAGCGAACACGTCATGAGGTGCTCCAGCAACTCTCCCTTGCTGACCTCCAACTCTTGACGGAGCAGTTCCTTGGTGTTCTCGGCCGAACGGCGAAGCACGTCACTGATAGTAAGGAAGTGGGGCTTCTTGTCGTAGATGACGCAGCAGTTAGGCGAAATGGAGATCTCGCAGTCGGTGAAGGCATAAAGCGCATCGATGGTCCTGTCGCTCGACACGCCGGGCATCAGATGAACGACAATCTCGGCATGGTCGCTGGTAAAGTCGTCGAAACTCTTGATCTTGATCTTTCCTTTCTCGATGGCCTTGCGTATCGACTCGATGAGCGAATCGGTGGTCTTGCCAAACGGCACATCGGTGATGCGGAGCGACTTCTGGTCTATCTTGTCGATGCGACTGCGCACCTTGACCACGCCACCACGCGCTCCATCGTGATATTTCGAAACGTCGATGAGGCCACCTGTCGGGAAGTCGGGGTAGAGTTCGAGAGGCTCACCCTTGAGGCAGGCTATCGATGCATCGAGCAATTCGTTGAAGTTATGAGGCAGGATCTTTGACGATAGGCCTACGGCAATACCCTCCACGCCCTGAGCGAGGAGCAACGGGAACTTGATGGGCAGGTTGATAGGTTCCTTCTTGCGTCCATCGTAAGACAGTTGCCAAGGGGTAATCTTGTTGTTGAATACCACCTCGAGAGCGAACTTTGAAAGGCGTGCCTCGATATAGCGAGGCGCGGCGGCAGAGTCACCCGTGAGAATGTTACCCCAGTTACCCTGACAGTCGATGAGCAGTTCCTTCTGCCCAAGTTGCACGAGGGCATCTCCGATGCTAGCATCACCATGCGGATGGTATTGCATGGTCTGTCCCACGATATTAGCCACTTTGTTGTAGCGTCCGTCATCAATCACCTTCATGGCATGAAGGATGCGGCGCTGCACAGGCTTTAAGCCGTCGGCAAGATGCGGGACTGCACGCTCCAGAATAACGTAGCTCGCGTAGTCGAGGAACCAGTTCTGATACATGCCACCCAAATGGTGTATCTTGTCGTCGGAGACATCGTCATCGTTGTGCGGCTTATAGCCATTGCCACCCGCCAAGGTTTCTTCGACGGTCTCTTCATTTCCGTCGGCAGCAAAAGCGGCCTCATCGGGATTGAGTTCCTGTTCGTCGTTCTTCTCGTCGTCGATCATAGGAATATTTAAGATGTAAGGATGTTAAAAATAAAATGTCAAGCCAATGCAGTGGGTGCCCATCTTGAAGTGGCTCTTCGATTCATCATAGATGGTCTTGAAGCGAAAACTGCTTTCGAACGGAATGGCATAGAAATATGACACCTGGATATGATCGGCAAGGATAACACCTACACCGAGATCAAGTTTCCAAACACGTGTGCTGGTGCGATATTCCGAATCGACTTCATTGAGGCGATTAGCCGATTCGGGATCCTGCCTGAAGAAATCATACAAGTCAAAATCGTTCAGCGCGAAATTACATTGGGGTCCTCCAAAGACATAGGGGATTATGAGCTCGGAAAGGAACGGTAGTTCAAGGTCGTAACGCACATGGACCGGGACGCTGAAATAGCGCAACTTATCCATGATGCTGGCTCCATTCGATTCGATGTCGGCCATCTCTTGCGAATAGACGAACGAGGCATCAAGACCGAAATTCAAAATCGGTAACGACACACGCGCTGTGATGCCAGCATAATATCCACCCGAACTGTCGTAATGCCATCCTGTATTCATGAAGCCCGTTCCGGTGCCATCTACCTTGGTTATATTTCCTCCCGCAGTGATGCCCCAACGGAAGATGTCACTCTCGGCATATACACTGTCCAGCGAGAGCAAAGCATATACCAAAAGGAGACCAATTCTCTTCAAAAAAGTACGCATTGTGTAATATAAACAGAATAATTTGCTGCAAAGATAAGGCATTTTGCCCACTTTTCCTAAAGATTGCCCGAAAAAAAACAAAAATCACAGTCATTTTTTGGATAATCAAAAAAAAATCGATATATTTGCCCAAATTTTTAACTTTTATAACATGATGAAAAGGATGTTTGGCCTCTTGGGCCTCATCGTTTGCCTGACACTCTATCCGACCTGCCCCATGCAGACCCTGGCACAGTCGTCAGTCAGCCAAAATAAGAAAAAAGTAGAGGATCTTCACCTCGACGTTCAACAATACATGGAGATCCTGGGATCTGCCATCACTACCTTGCAGGGACAGTATGTTGACACCATTGATTGGGGGAAAGCGCTGGCAACAGGCGTAAAAGCAATGTTGACCGAACTCGACCCTTACTGCGAATTCTACAGCGAGGACGACCAGTCGGACTTCAAGACCATGACCACCGGCGAATATGGCGGCATAGGAGCACTGATCCAGCAACGTGGCGACACGGTAATCATCGCAAATCCCTACGAAGGCCGACCTGCGATGGAAGCAGGTGTCCGTGTGGGCGATGCGATCCTAAGCATCGACGGAGAAAGCATGCTCAAGAAGAACACTTCCGAAGTGAGCGAGAAATTGCGTGGTCAAGCTGGTACGACGTTTAACCTTCGTGTGAAGCGTCCATACGTCGATGAACCCATCGATTTCGAGATTCATCGTCGGAAAATCTTGCTCGATGCAGTGCCATATTACGGCTGGCTCAACGACAGTGTGGCCTACATCTTCCTCTCGCAGTTCACCGACAAAGCCGGACAGGAGGTACAGGATGCACTCGTCAAATTACGTGCCGACCAGCAGCATTCGCTCAAGGGCCTCGTCTTCGACCTACGCCAAAATGGAGGCGGACTTCTTGAGGAGGCTGTGAAGATTGTCGGAATGTTTGTACCGAAAGGCAGTCCTGTGGTCGAAACCAAGGCCAAGCGTCCGGAATGGAACAGTGCCTATCGCACCAACACCGTGCCCATCGAACCCAATGTCCCTATCGTCTGCCTTATCGACCGCAACACGGCATCGGCCGCAGAGATTTTGAGTGGTTCACTGCAGGATCTGGATCGCTCCGTCATCATGGGCGAACGTTCGTTTGGCAAGGGTCTGGTCCAAAGCACTCGCCCACTACCCTATAACACGCTGATGAAATTCACAACAGCCAAATACTACATCCCTTCGGGTCGTTGTATTCAAGTCATCAATTACAAGTTAGGCGAGGCAGAACAAATCCCCGATTCTCTTACCCATGTGTTCTATACCGCTAATGGTCGCGAGGTACGCGACGGTCGCGGAATCAAACCCGATGTTGAAGAGAAACCGCAGCAGATGTCCGGACTGGCCTATTACCTCGACCGTGAATATCTCACCTTCGACTATGCGACACGCTATCGCCAGCAGCACGAGACCATCGCCCCCATCCGCGAGTTCAAACTTTCGGACGAGGAGTATGATGCTTTCTGCAAGGAAGCTCTTGCCCATAAGAAAGACAGCATTTTGACCATGCTGAAAGTCTTCGACATGAAACATGATCTCGATTCGCTTCGTGACGAGATCAAAGAGGAGGTGGCCAACGAAATCATCCTTCGTTACTATTATCAGCGGGGACAATCGGAACACAGCCTGCTTCAAGATACCCTCGTGAAGAAAGCCGCCCAACTCGTCGCCGACCAGAAACGATACAATGACATCCTGCAACCAGCTAACAAGAAAAACAATAAAAAGTAATAAAAATGAAGAAAATCATGCTCTGCGGCATTGCCGCCATCCTCTCGTGCGCTGCCATTGCACAAGATGAAGCAAAGAACGACTCTGTCAAGGGGTTCCAGTTCACCACCATTGATTCATTGGCTATAACCCCTGTCAAGAACCAGAAGAACGCCGGCACATGCTGGAGTTACTCAGGTCTTAGCTTCCTCGAGAGCGAGATACTCAAGAAGACCGGCAAGGTCTATGACTTCTCGGAGATGTTTGTCATATCGAAAACTTATCTTGACCGTGCCGAGAAGTCGGTACGTACCCACGGTGATGTCAGCTTCGCCCAAGGCGGCTCGTTCGTCGATGTCTTCTACTGTCTCCGCAACTACGGACTCATCCCCGACAGCGAAATGCCAGCCGGCGCGATGTATGGTGACACGCTTAGCAACCACAGCGAACTCAGCGCCATGACAAACCCAATCGTCAAGGCCGCAGCCAGTGCCCGCACTCTTCAGTTCAGCCCCGATGGAGAACCTTTATGGAAAAAGAGCCTGCGTGCGGTCCATGAGGTCTATCTGGGCAAGATTCCCGAGACCTTCACCTACGAAGGCAAGACTTACACCCCCATGACCTTTGCTGCCAGCACGGGACTCAATCCTGACGACTATGTCTCGATCACCTCGTTCACCCATCACCCTTACTCTACAGGTGCCAACAAGGGCAAAGGCTTTGTCATCGAAGTGCAGGACAACTGGCGCTGGGGAGAAAGCCTGAACCTTGAGCTTGACGACTTCATGCAAGTCATCGACGATGCCATCAAAGCTGGCTACACCGTGCTTTGGGGCGGTGACGTCAGTGAGGACGGGTTCACCCGCGATGGCCTTGCCGTCTATCCCGACATGAAGGCTCCCGATGCTCCTGGTGCCGATCAGGCACGTTGGCTGCGTCTGGACCGCAGCGCCAAGGGCAAAGAACTAAGCGAGAAGCCGCTGCCACAGAAGAAGGTGACCGCCGAGGAGCGCCAGCGTGGCTACGACAACTTTGAGACAGGCGACGACCACGGCATGCACCTCTTCGGCACAGCCAAGGACCAGGAGGGCAACCTCTACTACCTGATAAAGAACAGTTGGGGCATCACTGGCAAGTATGACGGCATCTGGTATATGACACCAGAGTTCGTTCGTGCCAAGACCCTCAACTACGTCGTCAACAAGAATGCCATTTCGAAGGCCATTCGCGCCAAATACGGCATCTGATCAATGCACAGTTTCGACCAAACCATCTTGGCTTTGAGCAATATCTCTCAAAGCGAACTTCACCACTTCGGCATCGAGGGGATTCCCTTCCCTTCGGTGCCGGAACTGCGTGAATTTGTCGATATTTGCCGCTCAGTGCTCTTTCCAGGCTATTTCGGAAAGAACGTGGTGACAGGCGGCTTGCAGTATCATATCGGCGTTGGCGTGGAACATCTCTACGAAAAGATCAGCAAGCAGTTTATGGCAGGCATAGCCTTTGCCCAGGGCGAGGACTTCGTCGAGCGTGAGGTGGTGCGCGATGCTGCCAAACGCCGAGCCAAGACATTTGTCGAGGCCCTTCCCAAACTCCGCGAGATACTGGCCACCGACGTTGTGGCGATGTACCGCAACGATCCCGCGGCCAACAACTTGGGCGAAGTCATCCTCTGCTATCCCGGCATGCATGCCATAACCAACTACCGCATCGCCCATGCCATCTACGAGCTGGATGTTCCGCTCATCCCGCGTATGATCACCGAACTGGCTCACAGCGAGACAGGTATCGACATCCATCCAGGTGCTACCATTGGCCCTTCGTTTGCCATCGACCATGGTACAGGTGTCGTCATCGGAGCTACGGCCATACTGGGCCATCACGTCACCCTTTATCAGGGCGTGACACTCGGTGCCAAGAATTTCCCGCAGGAACCCGACGGATCGCTCGTCAAGGGCATTGCCCGTCACCCCATTCTCGGCAACAATGTGGTGGTATATGCCAATGCCACCATCTTAGGTCGTGTGCATATCGGCGAAAACACTACTATTGGAGGCAACCTTTGGGTTACCCATGATGTACCTGCCAACACTAAGCTATTCTACAACGCTCAATGACAAGACAGGCTCAAAGATGCCTGTCGGTTACCATTATATGGAAAAATTCAAGATCATCACTAAAACCCTCGCCGGTCTCGAAGAGATACTGGCCAAAGAAATCGAACAGCTGGGTGGTGAAAACATCACCATCGGCAACCGCATGGTAAGCTATCTTGGCGACAAGCAGTTGCTTTACAAGTCAAACCTCTGGCTCCGCACCGCGCTGCGTGTGCTCAAGCCCATCGAGCAGTTCACCGCTGCCGACCCTGACGAACTCTACGCCAAGGTGAAGGCTATCAATTGGAGCCAATATGTAGCCGAGGGACAGACCATCGCCATCGACAACACCATCTTCTCGGAGAATTTCCGCAACTCGCGTTTCGCCATCTATCGCACCAAGGATGCCATCTGCGATTATTTCGTTGAGAACGGCATGAAGCGTCCCAAAGTAGCTGTGGGTTCGGCTGACGTGCAGTTCAACCTGCATATCTCCGATACGGCAGAAAGCAGCACTATGGGTTCGACATGTACCCTCAGTCTCGACTCCAGCGGTGACCCGCTTTACAAACGCGGCTACAAAGAACAACTCACCGATGCACCCATCAGCGAAGTGCTGGCCGCGGGCATCCTGCTCAAAGCAGGCTACGACGGGACACGTGACCTCTACGACCCGATGTGCGGCTCGGGAACCTTCCTCATCGAAGCTGCCCTCATTGCCACCAACACGCCCGCCGGCCTCTATCGCAAGGGCTTCGGCTTCCAACGCTGGACCGTTGGAGATCTGGCATACGATGACGACCTTTGGCAGGATCTCTATGACGACGACTCACAGGAAAGGGTTTTCATGCATCATATTTACGGGTCCGACATCTCGAAAGTCGCCATCGATGTCACCACCGAGAATGTCCGCAAAGCAGGATTGCAGAAGTACATTTCTCTCGCAGTAAAGGATTTTGAAGAGGTCGATACTGCACCCTGGGCCCAAGCCGAAGCAGAGGCATTGGCCGAAGGCGAGCAGCCACATGGCGGCATTGTCGTAATGAATCCACCCTATGGTAAGCGTCTCTTCACCGACGTTCCCTCTTTCTACCGGATGGTGGGCAACGTGCTCAAGAAAGTCTTCCAAGGTTCGGAGGCCTGGATCATCTCCAGCGATGACCCGAATGCCACTTTCGTTTACACCGACCCTCAAACAGGCTTCCGTAAAGAAGGCTCTCCATTCGACTTTGTTGGTCTCAAACCCTCGCTCAAGATCGAACTCAACAACGGAGGCATCCCTTGCCAGCTCCGTAAATACGAACTCTTCAGCGGCAAGTATGACGAGTTCCGCAAGGATGGCAACGAGCTCGATAAGCTAAGCGCAGATCAAAAGCAGGACAACGGCCACTTCGAGCGTATCCGTAAAGGCAACGGGAAGAAGGGCATGTCTTTCAAAAAAGACGATAAGAAGGACGGCAAGCCCTTCAAGAAAGATAGCAAGAAAGATAGCGGCGATAAGAAGAAACGTTTCTTCGACAAGGAAGGCAAAGCCTACGATCGGGGTCATAAGCCCACCGATAACGACAAGCCCAAACGTCCCCGCAAGGACAGTAACGCCAAACGCACTTACACCATCGGCAAGGACGGCAGCATCTCGGTGAGCCGCGGCAACTTCAAGCGCGGAGCAGACGGCAAGCTCGAAGAGCGCGGCGGAGAATACCAGCCACGCGGACGCCGCACTTACGACCCCAACCGTCCGATGTTCGGCGAAGACTTCGACATGAGCAAGGCCGTCCTCGACTTCACAAAGAAGCCCGAAGACAAATAACCATCGAGAACTCCGATTATTCCGACCACCCCGACAATGGACAAAAATCAAAGGGCAAAAACCCTACTCACCGCGTTTTTGGTAACATCAATGACAGGCATCGCTTCAGCACAAACCATCTTGAGCATCATCCCTCAAAGCGAAGGAGAACTGCCCACGATGGCGCAGCTCACGCCAGGACATCCCGACTACATCTATGCCCCCTCGCTTCTCAATACCTATTTCGATGAGCAAGGGGAGTTCCACTATACCTTGCCAGAAGATGCAGCCACAGCCCAGCCTCAGCGCATGAGCGAAAAAGGTGAACCCAGCGCCGACCGCTTATGGAGAGCCTTGGGCGAAGGCGACCGCCTATGGGTGGAGCAGATCAGCGATGGTGACAACCCTCTGCGTTATCAGGTCAGCGACCCCGACGCAGCCAGTGACTCGCCCGATCTGGGGCAGTCCGACATCGTGTGGGGACAATCCGTCCATCGCAATGAGTTCGGCATCGACGGAGGCATCTTCTGGAGTCCAAAGGGCCACCTGCTGGCATTTTATCGCATGGACCAGTCGATGGTAGGCCGATATCCCCTGTTGCAGACCGATCCGCAGGAAGCTGACGTCAAATGGATACGTTATCCGATGGCGGGTATGACAAGTCACCAAGTCACCCTCGGCATCTACAACCCCGACAGCCAGCAGACGGTCTTCCTCAAAACCAACGGGAAGCCAGAAACCCAGCCATTGTGCACCGGGACAAATGCCTCGCGCACCGCATCCGGCATCAATGCTTCAGATCATTATTTGACCAATATCTCGTGGCGCCCCGATGGCCAACAGATTCTGATTGCTGAAGTCAACCGTCTGCAGAACTATGTCGAGATGAACGTCTATGACGTCCACACAGGTGAGTTCGTCCGCACCCTTTTCATCGAGACTTCCGACAAGTACGTCGAACCCAAGAACCCCGCCTATTTCCTCCCGGGTTCCAACGACCGCTTCGTCTGGCTCAGTGAGCGCGACGGCTACATGCAGGCCTACCTCTACAACATGGCTGCTGACAAGGTTACGTGCCATCAGTTGACCAAGGGCCATTTCGACATAAGTTCAATCGTCGGAGTCGACCCAGCCTCCAAGTTCCTCTACTTCATGGCCGCTGCCGACACTCCACTCGAAAGCAACCTTTACGCGGTAGAAATACCGCGAAGTTCGAAGGGTTTGAAGGGTTTGAAAGGTTTGAAGGGTTTGAAAGTTACGCGTATCACCCAGACGGAAGGCCGTCATAGCATCAAGGTAAACGAACAATATACTCAGGTGTATGACACCTATACCAACCATGCAACACCGCGTGCCTGCCAGCTCATCAGCCTTCAAAATGGACGTCCCGTAAAGACTGAGGTACTCTACACAGCAGCTAATCCCTATCTCCAGAACGACAAGCACCCCACTTTGGCACGTCCCGAAGTGGAGGTTGGCACACTCAAAGCCGACGATGGGGTGACCGACCTTTACTATCGTCTGGTCAAGCCCCGCGACTATGCCGACAATCCCTTCCGGCGCTATCCCACCATCGTTTATCTCTACAACGGGCCTCACGCCCAGCTTATCACCAACGGCTTCCAATGGGGACTGCCCGGTTGGGATTGCTACATGGCCAACCGCGGCTACGTCGTCTTTACCATCGACGGACGCGGCTCCGACAATCGCGGCCTCGCCTTCGAGCAGGCCATCTGGCACAACCTCGGCCAAGTGGAGGCACACGACCAACTTCAGGGTGTCGAATATCTCAAGACGCTACCCTATGTCGATCCCGACCGCATAGGCATCTACGGATGGAGTTACGGCGGCTTCATGACAACCTATATGATGCTTAACTACCCCGACATATTTAAAGTGGGGGTCTGTGGCGGACCCGTGCTCGACTGGAGCCGCTACGAAGTGATGTACGGTGAACGCTATATGGGCACACCCGACAATAACCCTGAGGGCTATGTCGCCACCACCTTGATCGACCAAACCGAAAAGCTGCGGGGACACCTGCTCATCATCCACGACGACCAGGATGGCACTGTAGTGCCGCAAATGTCGATGCAGTTCCTCAAGAATGCCGTAGCCAATGGCACCTACCCTGATTATCTGATGTACATCGGTCACGAGCACAACGTGCGAGGTAAGGACCGCGTACACCTTTTAAATAATATCTCACGCTATTTCGACGAACACTTATGAACATCCTTCTACTCGGCAGTGGTGGCCGCGAATGCGCCATCGCATGGAAACTGGCACAAAGCCCACAGTGCGAACAACTATACATTGCCCCAGGCAACGCAGGTACAACAGCCTACGGCCAGAACGTCCCCATCAAGGTGGGCGAATTTGACAAGATTGGCGACTTTTGCCTCCAGCAGAATATCGGCATGATCGTGGTCGGCCCCGAAGACCCCTTGGTCAATGGTATATACGACTACATCAAAGGCGATCCTCGGCTCCAAGCCATTCGCGTCATCGGTCCAAGCCGTGTCGCAGCCCAGCTCGAGGGCTCGAAGGACTTCGCCAAAGGCTTCATGTCGCGCCACGCCATCCCTACCGCCCGTTATCGTTCGTTCAACGCACAGCAGTACGACGAAGCCTGTCGATTCCTCGAGCAGCTCCACGCACCCTATGTGCTCAAGGCCGACGGACTGGCAGCTGGCAAGGGCGTGCTCATCCTCCCCACGCTCGACGAAGCCCGACGCGAACTCCGCGCCATGCTCGACGGCATGTTCGGCGCAGCTTCGGCCACAGTCGTCATCGAAGAGTTCCTCTCGGGCATCGAATGCTCCGTCTTCGTGCTCACCGACGCCCTCCACTACAAGATCCTGCCTGTCGCCAAGGACTACAAGCGCATCGGCGAAGGCGATACAGGCCCCAACACCGGAGGTATGGGCAACTGCTCGCCCGTACCCTTCGCCGACGAACAATTCATGCAGAAGGTCGAGGAGCGCATCGTCCGCCCCACCATCGAAGGGCTCCGTCAGGAAGGGCTCCGCTATCAGGGTTTCATCTTCCTGGGTCTCATACGCATCGACCGCAACATCCAGCAATATCATGCTGGTGACCCCATGGTCATCGAGTACAATGTCCGCATGGGCGACCCAGAGACTGAAGTCGTCATGCCCCGCATCCAGAGCGATCTCGTCGAGCTCCTCCTCGGCGTGGCCGACGGCGACCTCGACCAGAAGACTCTCGAAGTCGATCCGCGCACAGCAGTTACTGTCATGCTTGTAAGCGGAGGCTATCCTGGTTCGTATGAAAAAGGCAAGGTTATGACAGGGATGGATGATCCGCTGTTCACCCAAGGCATCGTCTCTCCTGCCGACTCGGCACGCCGCTCCATCCTTTTCCATGCAGGTACCGCTGAGAAAGACAATGCCATCGTAACTGCTGGCGGGCGCGTTATCGCCGTCACCTCCTATGGACCAAATCTTTCCGAAGCCCTCGCTCAGTCGATGCGTGGTGCCGAACTCATCCAGTTCGAAGGAAAATACTATCGCCACGACATCGGACGCGATCTCGCCAAGTGGGACAATCAATAATTCGTGTTCAAAAACAAGAGAAACGCGACCATGTACGCACCCCTGACCACATATCGCCACATCACCCCCTTGCTCATCTTATTGAGCCTGGGGCTTGTTGTGGTGCTCATGCTGTTGGGTGCAGCCCCGCCGCGCACGCTCATCCTCGGTTGGATCATCGCCGGTCTGCTCACCGTAGGCATCCGGCACATCGTCGCACGTTTCCGACTCGACGGAGGAGCAAGTGTCAAGGCCTTCGCCATTGGCTGGCCCCTGCTCACCGTGGTGCAATGCTCGGTCATCTGTCTCTTTTCCTCACCCTTAACCCTTAACCCTTCACCCTTAACCCTTAACCCTTCACCCTTACCTCCCCTTCTGCAACAGCTTGCTATCATCACCATCATCTCACTCCAGATGAGCCTTTGGCAACGCCGTGTGGCCATCATCAAGCACCTGTTGCTCGGTCTCATCATCGGCCTAATCTCCACCCTGCATCACCACCTCATCCTCCTCGTGCTGCTGCTGCCTATCACAGGCTACTATATGCGATGCCTCAGCCCCCGCAATCTGCTCAGCGCCATCACTGGCATCGTGCTCGGCATCTGGATCATCTACCTCATCCTCTGCATCCTCCCATTATTGGGAAGTAAAGAGGGAGGCATAGCAACTGCCGACCAGATGATTATGGCCTATAGCCCATATCGCCTCCTAAGCTCACCACTTCAAACCTTTCAACCCCCTCAAACCACTCAAACCCTTTTTTCCCCTTGGCAACTCGCCCTATTGGTTTATGTGGTTCTGCTCCTACTCATTCACACACTCACCAGCCTTGCCGTCGATCTGGGGCAAAGCGTGCGAGCCGAAGCGTCGATCATGATGCTCTCTATAGTCAGTATTGCCTTCATCGTGCTGCTCATCCTCGATGCTTCCCACCTCTCCATCCACCTTGTCACCCTCGCCCTGCTGCTCGCCCTGCTGCTCACCATCCATCAGGCCAATCCGCATCATCCCCTGGTCGAATGGTGGATACTCATCATCCAACTCGTCGGTATCATTCTCGCCATCCTCCCCTGGATCAAATGACGCGGCAATCCGCACAACGCCATTCCCTTACGGATAATTCCTATTCCAAGAGTTTTAACCATAAACAAAACAATCTTATGAAAGCAATTCGTTTCCTACCCCTCCTGATGGCAGCCGCCATCGGCGTAGGCGCAGCAGCCCAAACGCTCCGCACCACCCTATCCAATGTTCTTCCCTCCTCCCATCAAGGCATAAACACGCGTGAGCTACAGGTTGTTCGCACAAACTCTGCACCCGCCATTCGTCTGGGTATCCCCTCTCTTCCGTCGGAAAAACGCCATGTTAGTTCGCGCCCCAACCAGGCCGACTATCCCGTCATCTATGGCCTCAAGCACCAGGACAGCGGATACAACGATGTGTCAGGCGGCCCCTACAACGTCATCCGTTTCCATGCCGCACCCCAAACAACCAAGCGCGATGTCAGCCCCGAACTAGGAGGCTCCACCGCCTTCTATGCACGTGGCAAGTTCTATACCCTCGAAATGGAGAGTACCCAATGTATCATGAAGACCTACGACGCCTCGACCTGGGAACTTGAAAGCACCGACGTCATCTGCGAACGCGACGACTACTTGCGCCAAGTTGCAGCCTTCGACGAGACCACTGGCAAAGCTTACTTCGTGTTCTGGGGTCAACTCGACTGGAACACCTATCGAACTGCACGTCCACTCATGGAGATCGACCTCGACACCAAGACAGCAGTCGAGGTAGGTTTGATTGACCAAATCTTCGTCCAAACCCTCTTCTTCGATAACAAAGGCCAACTCTACGGAATCCCCTACAACACCAAGGAACTCTACCGCATCAGCAAGACCGATGGAAGCTATGAGTTGGTGGGAGAGCTTGACATCCCGTTCGGTCGTTATCCAAACTCCGAAACTGCCGTCACTGACCCCGCCACAGGAACCACGTACTGGATTGTTCCTCGCGTGCCGGGCAACGGATACGCTGCAGAGTCGTATATCTATACCATTGACTGTCAGACATGCGAGTGTACATTCGTAAGCGATATGCCCAACGACGAACACCTTCAGGGAGCATTCATCAAGTATGCGCCTGCAGCAGCACCTGCTGCAGCTACAGGCATCAGCTATGAGGCCGGCAAACTCTGCTTTACCGCTCCCACCACCACATACACTACGGGAGAAGCTCTCACAGGCTCACTAACAACACACATTGTGGTCGATGGCACAGAACAGACTCTCTCCCTTGAACCAGGCGCAGAAGCTGAAGTGCCTCTAAACCTGGCCGACGGAGATCATGAGGTAATCATAACTCTCGAAGGCGAGGGGGGCATTGGCCCCGAACGCATTTGGGAAGGCTACCTCGGTATTGACCAACCCACGGGAGTAGAGAATCTCACTGCAACCCTCGATGGCAACACCGTCACTTTGACATGGACTGCGCCAACAGCTTCAATCAATGGTGGGGCTTTCGACGATGCCGATGTGAGGTACTATGTAATTCGTCATCCCGACGAAAAAGTCTTAACTGAAGCCACCGCAGAGACCACACTTACCGACGAGCTTCCTTCCGCCCATAATCATTACACCTGGGAGGTAACAGCGTTCGTTGGTGAGATGACCGATAACAATGTATCTGTTACATCCAACGATATTATTTCAGGCAGCATCTGGGTACCCGATTATACCGAGGAGTTCCTTTCACAGGACGATTGGAACCTCTTCACCGTTATCGACAACAACGCTGACGGAGCTGGCTGGAAGTATCAGGAATCACAACAGACAGCCTACCTCTTAGCCAACGGGATGTATGATCCTGACTATAATCCCGGTGGTGGCAAGGGCATGGATGACTATCTCATCACTCCATCTATCCAACTCAAGAAGGACGTGCAGTATCGTCTCTCGTTCGATGCCATCGATGTGGGTCTGACGCACGAATACCTTAACGTCTATCTCGGTCAAGGCAACACCATCGAAGCAATGACAACAACGCTTGCCAAATATGACTTCGACTACCGCAACGACAACTTGCGACAAGTCACCGACTTCAGCGTCCCAGCCGACGGACTCTGGAACATAGCCTTCCACAGTTGCGCACCTGTTTATAGTTCCAACTACGCTCTCGACAATATTGGCATCGAGGTTTACTCATTCTTCGACGCCCCTGCAGCTTCGAGCAATGTAAGTGCAATCCCTGGCGCAGGAGGCGCACTCAGCAGCACGCTGACGTTCACGCTGCCCACCACAACCTTCAAGGGTGATGCCCTCAACGAAATCTCTTCAATCGAAATCAGTCGCAACGGTCAGCGGATAGCCACCCTCGAAGGCAAACCAGGCGAGACCCTTACCTACGAAGACACAACGGTGAACAATGGAGAAGCAGCCTATACCATCACTTGCTTCAATGCTGTTGGACAAGGCGCTCCTGCTTCCGTGACCATCTGGGTCGGTCTCGATACTCCTATAGCTCCTGTCATCACAGAATACCACCAGACTGCCGACATCAAACCATCGGTAAGTTGGAGTGCAGTACCCGCAACCGGTGCACATGGTGGCTATGTGGCTCCCGAAGAGGTAACTTACACCCTCTGCAAGTACAATGAGTACAACTGGGACAATCATTGGGAGCAAGTGGCAACAACCACCGATTTGAGCACCATCGACGAAACCTTCTTCAGCTACTGGGGCCAAGACTTGGTGACCTATGCCCTGTTTGCCACCAATGAAGCCGGTACGAGCGAAGGCACACAGTTCAGCATTACCCTTGGCTCGCCTTGGGAAACACCTTACCAAGAGAGTTTTGCATGGGCATTTGCCAACCAAGGGCCCTGGACGCTTTTCGCTTCCAGCTATGACTATGCGTGGAGCATCAACAACGGCTCAAGTCTTGCAGTGAAGCCCTACGACGAAGATGGCGGCATGCTTTACTACACTTACAAGGCAGAAGACAGCAATAACCAGATCATGCAGGGTCCGCGCGTAGCCCTCAGTACCCTGACGAAGGCAGAACTCAGCTTCTTCATGTATCATGGCATGGAGGCTGACCCCGAAGACGTGGTGCTCGAGGTTTTGGCAAGCTACAATGACGGTGAATGGCAGAAGATTGGCACAGTGGACTACAACAATGGAGCCACAGGGTGGACACGCAGTTCGTTCGCACTCGATACCCCTGCCGCACCAGAAGGTTATTCTCCCAGCAACGTCCAAATCGCCTTCCGAGGCATTACTACCGTTCCATCTGCTTCGCTCTTCATTGACAAGATTGCCATTGCCGATGGTGTGGAAGTTGATGCAGCCCTCATAGGTATCAGTGGTAACAAGCGTATCTCTGCCGGCGAGACTCAGACTCTCACCTTTGCCGTGGCCAACTATGGCATGAACGAACTGAGCGACTACAAGGTTGCCATCACCCTTTCTGATGGCGAGAACACCACCGATGTAGAAATAGCAGGTACACAAGCCCTTGTCGCTGGCGAAGTAGGCACCCTCAACTACGACATCGACCTCAACAAGGCCTATGCAGGCAAGACCTTTACGGTCAACGCCGTCGTACAGGCAGCTAACGATACCAACGAAGCCAACAATACTGCCGATTACCAGTTCTACGTCAAGGGGAGCAACCTGCCAGCAGCCTCTGACCTTGAGGCCACACAAGATGACAAGGGCATCAATCTGAGCTGGACAGCCCCCGCAACCGACGAAATCGTCGATCCGGTAGTCGATGGCTTTGATGACTATGAATCATTCATCATCGACGGTATCGGCGACTGGAAGACCTATGACGGCGATGGAGCTATCACTGTCTATTTCGGCGGACCTAGCATCCCCAACAATTTCGATGCCAAAGCATGGCAGGTTTGGGCTCCTGAGGAAGCCGGCTTCAGCTTGGAGCGCTTTGACGTGCTCACGCCACACTCCGGATCGAAGTACATCGCTTCTTGGACAGCATCGGATGGCGTTTCAACCACCATGCCTACCGACGACTGGTTGATTTCGAGCGATGTGCAGGGCGGCAGTGACGTGAATTTCTACTACCGCGTCCCCAACGAAGGTTCCGACCCACAGAACGTCGAGCTCCTCTACTCCAACACCGATCAGCAAGTTGAGAGCTTCCAGCATGTCGATGGCGACCAGATTGTAGGCACCACGGCTTGGGTAAAACTCGAATACACACTACCTGAGGATGCCAAGTATTTCGCTATCCGCAACTGGAACGATGGCAACGCTACCACGGTAGCCTTCATCGACGACATCGAATATACACCGCTTTATGGTGCCACCACGAAGCTCACCTTCCTGGGATACAACATCTATCGTGATGGACAGCTCATTGCCGAAAAGGTACAAGAGACCACTTATTGCGATGCGTCCAGCGTGGGCGAACATGAATACTTCGTCACCGCTGTCTGGGCAGAGGGCGAATCAAACGCTACCAATGTCATCGAAATAGAGGTAATCACTAACATTAGTGAACTCATGTTGGGTAAGGAACCTGTCGAATTCTTCTCTATCGATGGACGTCACATCGAAGGCAAGGTCGAACCAGGCATCTATCTGCTCCGCCAAGGCGAAAAAACCGCCAAGGTAATTATCAAGTAAATCCATTCATCCCCATCATCAGACATCTGCACGGAAACAGTTACCGTGCAGGTGTCTTTTATCTATAACAAAGAAATGAAGCATCTTTTACTACCTTTGCTTCTCATGCTCGGCTGCATGGGTGTCTTGCAGGCCCAGGTGGAGCTTACATACTGCGAGAATATCGACCACGGTTTCGGTGAAGCAGGCGTTATCTATACTCCTTATGTGCAGTTCGAAGCTGCAGACCTGACCCCCTATACAGGCAACAGCATCACCCAGGTGCTCATCGGAATGAAATCGAGTGCGACCAACGTCACTATATACATCAAGAACAATCCACATGATGCCAATCCTCTCTATCGGCAGACTATCTCAGATGGTTTGACCGAAGGCTGGAATGTCATCCATCTTGACACTCCCTTCGAGATTACGCAAGGAAAAGACCTCGCCATCGGATGCCGATTCCGTGGCGCCGAAAGTAACGCCTTTGGATACAGCGACGCCAAGAACTCGCTTGCCGATCAAATCCTGATCAACCAGAGTTCCAAGTGGACCTCTTGCGGGGGCTCGCTTTGCATCAAGGCTATGGTTGAGGGTGAACACATGCCAAAACACGAACTGGCTATCGGCACGTTGCCTAACCAACGTGTTGACCCGGAAGCCGAAAGCATCAGTTTCACGACTACCGTACGAAACATGGGAATTACAGAAGTCGAACGGTACACCTTGCAGTGGAGTATTGACAATGGCGATACTGAGACAATTAGCTATGATCACACAATTCCAGTCAACGGACGAGACACTTTTGAACTCGTTATCCCTGCCGACTACGGCTTCGGTCAGCATACCCTCAGCATAAGCATTGAATCTGTCAATGGCGTGCCCGATGAATATACCGGCAACAACACCGCTTCATGTTCTTTCACCGTACCCGATGAGCGTTTTACCCGTCGCGTAATCTGTGAAGAGTATTCGGGTTTCTGGTGCGGTTTTTGTCCACGAGGCATGGTAGGCATGGAGCTCATGAAAGAGGCTCACCCTAATCGATTCATTGCTATTGCTGTGCATGGGGGTGATGAGCTTGAGATTTCTTCCGACAGCACTTACACTTATGCACCACTCATTAGTCGTTTCACTGGTGCTCCAAGCTGTACGGTCGGCCGTCGTCTGCAAGGCGATCCCTTCTACGATATTGAAACCCTCTACCAATTGGAAACCACTGCCGAGAACCACATCGCATACAGCATGACAGCCGAATGGGATGACGATGCATCGGCCATCCTGTGCCATGCCACCATCTGTAGTGACCAGAACCTCAACGGTGCAAGATACAATGCCGCATTTGTGCTCGTCGAAGACAGCATCACTGGCCACGGATATTATCAAACAAATTATTATTCCAGCAGTTCACAAAACTACTCGGGCCCCTTCTACGGATGGGAAGACAAAGCCTACATCACCACAGACGTTATTTTTATGGACATAGCACGTGGATGCTTCCCCTCGTTTGATGGGGTCACACTCTTTGAAGGAGATATGGAGGCCATGCGGGAATACTCTTTTGACTATATACTCCCAATCCCAACCACAGTGCTCGAAAAGAAGCAACTCCACGTCGTTGGCATAGTTATCGATCCTAGAACAGGCTATATCCAAAACGGACTGAACGTTTGGCCTAGCGGAGAAATCCCTGCAAGCATAGAGCAGATTTCCAACGACTTGCCACAGCAGGCAAAGGACACACGGCTCTTTGACCTCAGCGGACGACGCATCATCCACCCTGCAACAGGTCAGCCATTCATCCGCGTCATAAGATAATCTTTTGTCAAAAAAAGGAATATGAAAATCTTCCGTAAATCATCACTAACCGCTTTCCTCCTAAGCTGCGCTCTCTCAGTTTCCGCCACCCCCGCCTATCCGGGCCTTCAGAAAATCATCCTTGCCGATGGTGCCGAAGTGACATGCCGTTTGGTCGGTGATGAATACGGGCACTGGTACGTCACCACTGATGGTAGGGCTCTCGACATTGACGAAACCGGCCAATGGCAATGGCTCTCTGATGCTGACATAAAATTACGGCAACAACAGAGGGGTCAGTCCAAAGCAGAGGCCTTCGGCAAGCGTGCCATGCCACGGCACCTGCTTTCCGACAACAATGACTCAGGCCGCATCACCAACTTTCCCACCGTTGGCGAGGTACGAGGACTCGTCATCCTCGTGGATTTTGAAGACATCAAGTTTCAAGAAGGGCACGACAGCCTGCGTTACACACGCCAACTCAATGAGGTGGGCTTTGCCGATGATGGTGCCACAGGATCGGCACGCGATTACTTCATCAGCCAATCCTATGGAGCTTTCACACCTCGCTTCGACGTTGTGGGGCCCGTCAAATTACCGCACAATGAGGGTTACTATGGTGCCAACCAAGGAGGTCAGGATATCAATCCCGAGCAGATGGTAATCGATGCCTGCCTTTTGGCTCATGACAGCCTTAACGTGGACTTCAGCATCTATGACTTCGACGAGGACGACATCGTTGACTTCGTCTTCATTATCTATGCGGGTTATGGAGAAAACTATGGAGCCCCGGCAAGTACCATCTGGCCACACATGTCACAACTTCTGCCGAGTGGCAATCGATTGACGTTGGACGGTAAGACTTTCAACCTCTATGCATGCAGTTGTGAACTGATAGGCAATACCGGCAAAGAAATCGATGGCATCGGGGCCCTCTGCCATGAGTTCGGACACGTGTTGGGGTTGCCCGACATGTACAACACCGTCAACTCCCACAGTATCCAGCTCGGTGCATGGGACATCATGGATTCGGGAGGTTACAACAACAATTCGCGCACCCCTCCATCGTACACCGGTTTCGAACGCTATTGCCTCGGATGGATCGAGCTGACGGATCTTACCGAGCCTGCTGATAGTATCATTGTCCCTGAAATAAACGAGAGTCGTGTTTGCTACCGCATCCCGACCAAGACAGGGAAACCTGGCGAATACTTCACTCTCGAAAATCACCAAATGCTGGGTTGGGATGCTTATCACCCCGCTTGCGGCTTGATGATCATCCACATCGACTACGATGAGAACTTTTGGCGCGCGAACAACGTCAACTCGGGCACATACCCGCACTATGATCTGAAGGAGGCTGATGGCTCACAAGGCGCACCGACCAAGACCGACCTTTATCCGATAGACAGGAACGACATGTTCACCGACTATTCATCGCCCAACAGCCTTGCTTGGGATAAAACGCCGACTGAACGTGGAGTGGATCATATTGTCCAGCATGACGATGGCAACATCTCGATTCGTTTTATGCGTGACAGACTCACACGTCCTGTGGTGTATGATGTCACTGAGATAACCGACTCTTCGTTTGTGGCAGTCTGGGAGTCTGTCGAGGGCGCCATCGGATATCGTATCGACTTGCAAGAGGTGCTCCCCGATTCGCTCAATCCCATTATCCTCGACGAAGATTTCTCAGGATTTGAAGAAGGCAACTATCCCATTGCAAACAACACTGACATCTCTTCATCGCTCGATTCATACACTCAGGTCCCAGGATGGTGCGGTTCACAATGCTATCAAGCAGGAGGATATCTCCGTATCGGTGCTTACGGACAATCAGGCACGCTCAACAGTCCCAATCTTACTACCTCACAACCTCATAACCTCACTATGCTCTATACCGCATCAAGCTATCCCGGAAAAACGGTGAGCTACACGCTAACCTTAAAGAATGCCGAGACAGGGGAGGTCATCTGTGATACGACATTGAAGGCAGACCGCAATATCGCAACCAACATACTATATTTTGAGAACGTGCCCGAAATGGTTTCGTTCGGCTTCGAGACCTTCAAAGAGCGCCTCTACCTAGATGAAGTACGTTTAGCATCTGGCATCTTCGATAGTCTTCAGGTTCGCACGATGGGTCCAGCGTCGTGGTCGGTCGATAGCATTGCCCCAATGCTAGATGACGATGACCTACAAGTTGAATCGCAGCGATGCCTCATCACCCATCTCGCCCCACAACGCTCCTACCACTTTCAAGTGATTGCGCTCGATGAGGAACCCATGCGCAGTTCGCTGCCTTCCGAAGACGTATGCATCACTACCCTTTCCCAAAGTGAGAACGGCATCGAGCCTGTTCACACTCTGCCAAGGAATTTTGCTCCCCACAGCATCCACGACCTCAACGGACGCAAGGCAAACTTCCCGTATGGCGAGGGACTCTACATCAGCAATGGAAGAACGTTCTACCTCCTATCGCCTTCGACGCACCACTAATGTTACCGACACGAAGATAAGAACCATGCCCATGAATTCACGCAAATTGATGCTTTCGCCCAAGAAGATGATACCGAGAGTCACGGCGGTGACGGGTTCAAGTGCTCCGAACAATGCCGTAGAAGTACTGCCGATGCGCTGGATAGCCCAAGCAGTGAACAATAGCGAAACGACGGTGGGCAAAAGCCCGAGGGCAATCAGATTGAGCCACATCAGCCCATGCTGAGGAAGTGTGAACGCTTCGCCTAGATGTGACCCAGGGGAGCAACCTCCAAAGCATATACGCCATACAAAGAGCAAGAAACCGAAACAAAGCACATAGAACGTGACAGGCATCGATGCAATGGTGCGCACACGCGTTTTGTTGAGTCCCACAAGATAAATGGCGTAAGACAGGGATGAGAGCAATACCATCAGCACACCAATCATAAAAGGTGAAACAATGGTGTCACTTCTGATAGGGACAATGGCATCGGGAGTGGCGCAAAGCATACCAACGCCCGACGTGGCCAAGAGCAGGCAGATGACCACAAGCCATGACATCGGTTCGTGATAAACCAATGTCATAATGACAGCCACAAGGATGGGATAGGTGAAGAGCAAGGTCGATGCAATGCCCACAGGCATATAGTTGTAACTCACGAAAAGTGTAAGCGAAGAGAGAGCCATCAGTATGCCAAGGATGACGAGCTGGGGCAAGGAATGACGACTGACGCGAAAGACAGTCGTCAGATCGTGTGTGCGTAACCCACGACCTACCATGATGAGCCCGAGCAGCAGGATACCGAACGCATAGCGAAACAGCAGCACCGAGTCGGGATTCATTCCGTCGGCATACAGCGGCTTGGCGAAGATGGGATTAGTACCGTAGGACGCTGCCGCGAGCGCTGCGAAGACATACCCGCTGCCTCCTTTACCCCTTAAACCTTTAACCATTACCTTAATCTTGAACCAGACCCCCTCTTATCCCCCTTCATAGGGGGAAGAACCAAGCCCTAACAAGCAAGTCCTCCCCCTATGAAGGGGGACCGAGGGGGTCTTCTCTAACCTTTAACCATTAACCCATAACCATTAACCTTTCACCGTGCCACGGGATCGCAGGTGACATCAATACCGAGCTTCTTAAAGATGGTACGATCCACCTCGCTGAGCATGACGGTGGAATGCACCTGACAACCACGAAGCAGAGGGAGTGTCTCGAGCGCACGACGGCAGTTCGCGTCGTTGACGCTAAGCATCGACAAGGCGACAAGCACCTCGTCGGCATGGAGCCGTACATTGCGGCCCTGAAGGTATTCGAACTTCATCTTCTGGATGGGCTCAATCATGGTCTGTGGAATGAGGTTAATCTCATGATCGATGCCTGCCAGATGCTTGGTGACATTGAGCAGTAGAGCGGCTGAGCAGCCGAGCAGCGAACTGCTGTGGGCGGTAATGATCTGGTGGTTTGGCAGTTCGAGGGCGATGCTGGTATGGCCGCTCTCCTCCTTCCGCTTACGTGCTGCGGGCACAGTGTGGCGGAAGTCGGTATCGATGCGGGCCTGCTTCATCAGCAGAGCAATCTTCGAGACTTCAGTGCCGTCGGTCAATCCTTCGGCATATTTGCCGAGGGCTGAGAAATAACGGCGTACGATCTCGTCCTTCGAGGCACGGGAGCACACCTCATCGTCACTGATACAGAAGCCCACCATGTTGACGCCCATGTCAGTGGGCGACTTGTAGGGAGAGGAGCCGTAGATGCCTTCGAAGAGGGCGTTGAGCACAGGGAAGATCTCGACATCACGATTGTAGTTGACGGCCATCTTGCCGTAGGCTTCCAGGTGGAAGGGATCGATCATATTGACGTCACCAAGGTCGGCTGTGGCAGCTTCATACGCGATGTTAATAGGATGCTTGAGTGGAAGGTTCCAGACGGGGAAGGTCTCGAACTTGGCATAGCCTGCGCGCACACCGTGTTGGTTCTCGTTATATAGCTGCGAGAGGCAGACAGCCATCTTGCCGCTGCCAGGGCCTGGAGCAGTTACAATGACAAGGGGGCGTGTGGTTTCGAAGTATTCGTTACGGCCAAAACCGTCAGGCGAGGCGATGACATCGACATTGCGAGGATAATCTTCGATGAAGTATTGGTAGTGGGTGCTGATGCCCATACGTTCGAGACGCTCGCGGAAGGCCTTGGCGCTGGCCTGACCGTTGTAGTGAGTGATAACAACACCGCCCACATAGAAGCCGCGGTTCTCGAATTCGCTACGCAGACGCAGCACATCCTCATCGTAGGTGATGCCGAGGTCGGCACGCACCTTATTCTTTTCGATGTCGGAAGCGCTGATGACGATGATAATCTCTGCCGAGTCGGCGAGCTGGCTGAGCATACGCAATTTGCTGTCGGGCTGGAAACCCGGAAGTACACGCGAAGCGTGATGGTCGTCAAAGAGTTTACCACCAAGTTCGAGATAGAGCTTGCCTTCAAAGTGGGCAATGCGCTCCTTGATATGCTCCGACTGTATGCGGATGTACTTGTCGTTGTCGAAACCAAGTTTCATAGGATTTGAGGAGTTTGAGGGGTTTGAGGAGTTCGAGGAGTTTGAGGGGGGGTACAGTTTTTTCAAAAAAACACGGCAAAGGTAGAAAGTTTTTTCGGTTTTTTCAAAAAACATCGAAAAAAAATGATACTTTTTTGACAAAAGGGATCGGAATGACACTTTTTTGCTACGATTTCTTGCCAATTATTTGCTAAATACGTGGAATTCGTTTATATTTGCGCCACCTTTTAGGTGCCACAACAATACAAAACAAACACGCAGGCACCACTTATAATGAATAGCTCAATGGATAAGATCATTACCGAAATCACTCCACTCACTGAGCACGACAGCTTCTACGTGATGGATCACAAGAAGGAACGTTATGACTACCCCCTGCACAAGCATGAGGAAGTGGAACTCACGTTTATGGAGAACTGCACGGGTGTGAATCGTGTGGTGGGCGACTCTATCGAGATTTGCGGACCGTACGACCTTGTGCTGATTGGCAGCAACCTGGAGCATGCATGGGAACAACATCCCGACGAAGTGCTGGTCGATGTGGCGGCAGGCAAGAAAGTGCGCGAGTTCGTGATCCAATTCTCACCCGATTTGCTGGGCGAGTCGTTCCTGGCCAAGAGCCAGATGGCTTCGCTGGCCCGCCTTTTCGAGAATGCCAAGCGCGGCGTTTGCTTCGGTCTGCCTGCCATCATGCGCGTCTTCAATAAGCTGGACAAACTCTCGTCGGAGAAGCCTGGCTTCCCGCGTGTGCTCAAGCTGCTCGACATCCTCTACCAACTCTCCCTCGAAGACGACTTCCACCTGTTGGCATCCTCATCGTTCGCTTCGGTGAAATCGACAGCCGATAGCCGACGTGTACGCAAAGTGGAGGAATACATCGACGAGCATTTCAAGGAAGAGATACGCCTTAGTACTGTAGCAGACCTTGCTGGCATGACACCGACGGCCTTCAGCCGCTTCTTTAAGGTGAGAACGGGACGCACGCTTTCGGACTATATCATCGACATCCGTTTGGGGTATGCAGCCCGCCAATTGGTCGATACCACCACATCGGTCGTCGAGATCTGCTATGACTCGGGGTTCAACAACGTGTCGAACTTCAACCGCATCTTCAAGAAACGCAAGGGCTGTTCGCCCACACAATTCCGAGAAAACTATCATAAGAACAAGATATTCGTGTAAAACCTAAAGATTCTAGAAAATCTAGATAAGAACCCAATAACAACATTAAAACAAAAACTATGCAAAGGATAGTATTGTCAATCGCAGCCCTATTGTTAAGCTTCCTTGGAGTTCACGCCCTCGAATTGCCTGAGATCATCGGCAACAACATGATGCTGCAACAGCATACCTCCGCCCGCCTCTGGGGTTGGGCCAAGGGCGGTTCACCCGTCGAGGTAACTGTATCGTGGAATAGCGAGACCTATCGCGCCACCGCCGACAAGCAGACAGGACGCTGGGAACTGAATATCGAGACACCGGCAGCTTCGTACGAACCGCAGAGCCTCACTATCAAGGGCGACGGCGAAACACGGCGTATCGAGAACGTGCTGATCGGCGAAGTGTGGTTCTGCTCAGGCCAATCGAATATGGAGATGCCGCTTGGCGGCTTCTGGAACTGCCCCGTCCGAGGTGCCAACGAGGAGATTGCCCTCTCGGGACGTTATCGCCGCAGCATTCGCGTAGCCACCATCGCCAAGAAGGATGCCTTGGAACCTCAGGACCGCGTGCCTGGAGGCTGGAAGGTGTGTGAACCGCAGAATGCGGGCAGTTTCTCGGCCTGCGGCTACTTCTTTGCACAGACATTGACCGAGATACTCGACGTTCCCGTGGGCATCATCAACTGCTCGTGGGGCGGCAGCTGCGTGGAGGGATGGTTGCCCAAGGAGATTCTGCTCACCTATCATGACGGCTTGACACCGACTGGCGATGCCGACTATCTCCGCAAGATGGTGATGTTCAATGGTATGCTCAATCCCTTGGCCGGCTACACCGTGAAGGGCTTCCTTTGGAACCAGGGCGAATCGAACATGGGGCGCGAGAAGGAGTATATCGACCGCTTCAAGACCATGGTACGCCTTTGGCGCAAGATGTGGCGACAGGGAGATGACCCGTTGCCAATCTATACTGTCGAGTTGCCCGGCTATAGCTATGGCGATGTCGATGGCACCGATTGTGCTCGTTTCCGTGCCGCCCAACACCAGATTGCCCACGAACTGGAGAACTGCGGCTGCGTTTCGACCAACGACCTTATTCTTCCCTACGAGGCCGAACAGATACACGGCTGCCGCAAGAAGGAGATCGGACAGCGCCTCGCCTACATGGCTGCCACGCGCGATTATGGCATCCAGGGCATTCATGCCGAAGCTCCCGAATTTGTGCGCATGAAGACCATCGAAGTGGCCACCAAGGACCTCAACGTAGTGGCTGGTTCAGCTGTGGCGGCCAATCCCAACGATAAGGGGCAGATCGTATGTCTTTATTTTACGAACCTCACCGAGGGTGTCGATCGCATGTTCGACATCGAGGGCTTTGAGGCAGCCGGTGCCGATGGCGTCTGGCACAAAGCTACAGTTTGGGCCGAAAACGGCTGGAGCGACCCCGAATACGGAGGCTGCTTCCTGAAACTTATCTGTCCCGAAGCTGGCAGAGTGAAGAACGTTCGCTACAACTATCATAACTTCACCACCTCACAACTGCACAACTGCTTCGGCCTGCCCGTAGTGCCCTTCACCACAGCTAACTGAAAACGGACATGAAAAAGCTATTATTCTGCCTTTCTCTGTTTGCGCTGCTTGTTTCATGCACAAGGCCACAGGAAGAAACTCCGTTTGTGACTGTTCGTGACGGCAAGTTCTTCCAAGGCGGCAAGGAATACCGCTACGTGGGCACCAACTTCTGGTATGGCGCCATCCTCGGCTCAACGGGGCGCGGCGGCAACCGCCCACGTCTTGTCGAGGAACTTGACGACATGAAGGCCGTGGGCATCGACAACGTCCGCGTCCTCGTGGGTGGCGATGGGCGTGAAGGCATCCCTTCGCATATCTCTCCCAAATTGCAGATCGAGCCTGGCTTATATAATGACACCATCCTCGAAGGTCTTGACTATATGATGGTGGAACTCGAGAAACGTCAGATGAAAGCCGTGCTCTACTTCAACAATGCCTGGGAGTGGTCGGGCGGCTACGGTGCCTATCTCGACTGGGTAGGCTATACAGGCGACGTGATGAGTTCGAAGGAACCAGGCAAGATGGTGCACTTCGACCACACTCCCGTACCCAGTTACGATGGCTGGTGGGAGTACATGCAGTATGTGTCAGCGTTTGTCCTCAACGATTCGGCCAAGGCTTTGGCAGCCAACCATGTGCGTTACATCGTGAGCCGTACGAACTCCATCACCGGCAAGCCCTACACCGAGTCTCCTGCCCTGATGGCTTGGGAAATTGCCAACGAGCCCCGCTGTTTTGCCGACGATTCGCTCCACAAGACCAAGTTCGTTGAGTGGATCGATGAGCAATCCCGCCTCATCAAGAGCCTCGACCCCAATCACCTCGTCACCACGGGCTCCGAGGGTTATCATGGCTGTCAGGACGACTACGAGCTCTTCAACTCTATCCACACCCTGCCGAACATCGATTACGCATGCATCCACATCTGGCCCAACAATTGGGGCTGGCTCGGACAGTTCAACCAAAACTATGACGCCGATAAGACGATTGCCGAAGACACCCCCGATCCCATCGTCGAACGTGTGCAGGCAGCCTGCGACTCCACATTAGATTATATACGCAATGCGTACAAGTACATGAGCGCAGCAGGTCGTCCCATGGTGCTTGAGGAGTTCGGCTATCCGCGCGACCGCTTCGTCTTCACGCCCGGTTCACCCACCCAAGGACGCGATGCCTACTATCGTTATGTCTTCTCCATCATCCGCGATTCGGGCATGATAGCTGGCTGCAACTTCTGGGGCTGGGGAGGCCGTGCCAATGTCAGAAACATCATTTGGCAACCTTATGACGACTATGTTTGCGACCCTGCCCAAGAGGAACAAGGCCTCAACTCCGTCTTTGCCTGCGACACCACCACGCTCCAGATGATCAAGGAGCTCAACACGGAAATCAACAAATAGGTCATAGCCATTATCGCCCTCAAATATATGAAAAAAATCACAGCGCTGAGTTTAGGCATGCTCTCATTGGTCTTGCAGGCACAGCCCAAGGTCACGCTCGAAGGCGAGGACTGGGTGTGGTATGCTCCCGATTCGCCGGAATTGACATTCTCCATCAAGGACTCGCTGCTCAATCCATTGGACGACATCATCACGGTGCGTATCGCCACCGACACGCAGCTACCCGTCTGTGTGATTTCGCAAAAAGTCAGCATAGCTAAAGGCGACAGTGCGCGTTTCTCCATCAACCCTTGTATCGCCAAACCTGGCTTCTATCATGTCTTTGTCGAAGCAGGTGGCCAAAACATCGTCGATAATGCCTACGAGCAATGGGGTGGTCAGGGACACCGACCATTCTACGTTATAGGCTATGAACCCGAAAACATTGTATCGCTGCCCGATGCTCAGCCCGACTTCCAGGAATTCTGGGACGAGGCCCGCGCCGAACTTGCCGCCGTGCCTCTCCAACCGCAGGTCAAGGAAATGAAGGACAAGAGTTCAAAACGAAAGAAAGTGTATTCGGCCAAGGTGCTCAGCATCGATAATGATACGGTGCAGGTCTATTATACCGTGCCCACCACCACCGACAGCGATGCCCGGTTCCCGATGCACGTGCTCTTCTTGGGCTACAACAGCGACATCTGGGACCTTGACACCGAAGACCAGGAATATATTGAAGCTATCGTCAGTGTGCGCGGACAAGGGCAGAACAAGCCTCACAACCGCTATGGCGACTGGATACAATATGGCCTCGAAAGCCCCGCCACCTATTATTATCGCGGAGCCTACCTCGACTGCATCCGTGGTATCGATTACCTATGCTCCCTGCCACAAGCCGACACCCGTAACATCTTCGTCGAAGGAGGCAGCCAGGGCGGAGCATGCAGCATGGCTGTCGCAGCCCTCGACCACCGCATCACAGCAGCCGCCGTCTATATCACGTTCATGAGCGACTTCCCCGATTACTTCCAGATCGTACGCTGGCCAGCCGAACCTATTGAAGCCAAACAGCATGATCTTGGCATGGGCGACACCGAAATGCTGCGCGTGATGAGCTACTTCGACATCAAGAATCTGGCACGCTGGATCGAATGTCCCGTCTATATGGCCATAGGACTGCAAGATCCCACCTGCCCACCACACACCAACTTCTCGGGGTTCAACCTCGTGAGGTCTCCAAAACAATACCGCATCTTCCGCAATTACGGCCATCATGTCGATTACGACATCTGGAATCCCACGATGTGGGAATGGTTCGCACGCTGGAGAAGATAATGACGGTTCATGGTTAATGGTTCATGGTTAATGATTAATGATTTATGGTTTTTGAAAAAATAGAATTCGACCAAATACGGGCCTGGGCACAAGTAGCTACCTTTGCCCCACTCCACGGCGTATGTGAACGTCACATCCTGCTGCACCTCCAGAAAAGCCTCTTTCGTTTCGAGGCCCAAATGGAGATGATCCAAAAAGCATATAACTTATTACTCAAAAAGTTCCCCGTCGCAAAAGTCATCATGCGACGCTATCTGCTCAGCGACATTGCCAACCAAGCGCCTATTCTCCGTGCACAACTGCAGCGCGAAGGCAACGAGCAGGGAGCACTTTCGATAATCGGACAACCACCCCTCGACGGCACCAAGCTCGCCTTATGGATATATATGGCCGAAGGTGTCGAAGTGTCTGCCTCCGAAAACCTCACCGTCACCTTCCACAATGGCTATCGACATTATTGGAGCACCAACTGGCAATCGACTTCAGGAGGCTCCAACTCACAGACGCGTGAGATTCTCGAAGGCTATGAAGCGCAGCTCCGCCATGCCGACCTCAACATCGCCGACCATTGCCTGCGCACCTGGCTGTTCATCCGTGATGTCGATACCAACTACAAGGGAATGGTCGAAGCGCGCTGCAACAACTTTACCATGCAACGCCTCACCCCCGATACACACTACATTGCCAGTACCGGCATCGGCGGACAGCCCATCACCACACAAAGCCGCGTGCAGATGGATGCCTACGCAGCACAAGGATTACAACCCGAACAGCAGCGATACCTTTATGCTCCCACTCATCTCAATCCCACCTACCAATATGGCGTGACCTTCGAACGCGGCACCGCCATCCAATATGGCGACCGTCGGCACCTGCTCATCAGCGGCACAGCCAGCATCAACAATAAGGGTGAAGTGATTCATTTGGGCGATGTCAAGGCGCAGGCAGCCCGTATGCTCGAAAATATTGAAACCCTGCTCCTCGAAGGCGGGGCCTCGCTCGACGACGTTGCCCAGGCAATAATCTATCTGCGCGACGTTGCCGATTACGACTTGGTTAACCAGTATCTCGCCGAACGTCTGCCCAAGATGCCGTTTGTCATAACATTGGCACCTGTCTGCCGTCCTGCCTGGCTCATCGAAATGGAGTGCATCGCCATCATTCCAGCAACCGATGCAAGATACAATAACTTCTAATATTTCGAATCATAGAGAAGAGAATTTCGCTTTCTAAATTGTATTATTTTTGCAATAAATTTGCACACGGTTTACAAGATTGTTAAAATTGTTAAAACAAAATGTTAAATCTATAATTTCCCCGCTTAATTGTTATTAAAAACATCTATCTTTGCAACGTTTTTTGAATCCTGCACGCATAAAACGCATAGCACGCATAAAACTAACATATTTAACTAAATTTACCAATCAATGAGCAAAACAAGAAAAACTTGGCTTGCAGCAGGTATCACCTTGCTGCTTGTTAGTGGTGCTCCTGGATTTGTAGCCCCGGATCTGATGCAGACTGTCGAGGCACAAAGTCGGAAGATTACCGGTACTGTTGTTGACGAATTTGGTGATCCGGTCATCGGTGCCAACGTTCGTGTCAAAGGTACTACCAATGGTGCCGTCACCGACATCGACGGCCAGTTCTCATTGGATACTCCCGTTGGTTCTGATCTCGAAATCAGCTTTATCGGTTATGTATCCGAGTCAGTCAAGGCCGCTCCTGGCATGACAGTTACACTTCGCGAGGACAGCCAGTCACTCGAAGATGTGGTTGTAGTAGGTTACGGCACACAGAAGAAAAAGCTCGTCACCGGTGCCACCGTGCAGGTGAAGGGCGAGGACATTGCCAAGCTGAACACCAGCAACGCACTGACCGCCATGCAGGCCACCACACCTGGTGTGAACATCACCCAGAGTTCGACCCAGCCAGGTCAGGGCTTCAAGGTGAATGTGCGTGGTCTCGGCACCGTCAACGGTGCGTCACCACTCCTCATCATCGACGGCGTGAATGCAGGCACAGCTGACAATGGTCTCAACGGCCTCAACCCCAACGAAATCGAGAGCATCGACGTGCTGAAGGATGCCGCATCGGCAGCCATCTACGGTGCACGTGCCGCCAACGGCGTTATTCTCGTGACCACCAAGCAGGGCAAGGCAGGCAAGGTTACCGTACAATACGACGGCTTTGTAGGCTGGTCCAATCCCTACAAGCGTCCCGCCACGCTGAATGCAAAGGACTATATGCAGGTCATCAACGAGACGATGTTCAACTACTCAGGCAATGCTCCCGTCTGGAACACTATCGTTCCGCAGCGCATTCTCGACAAGGTGAATGAAGGATGGGAAGGCACCGATTGGTTTGAGGAATATCGCAACAAGAATGCCATGCAGCACAGCCACGCCCTCAACCTGACGGGTGGTACCGACCGCTCGAAGTTCTCGGTCAGCCTCACTTATTCGAACCAGGAGGGTATCATGGGTGCCGAGAAGGCTTCGAACTACGAACGCTTCGGTGGTCGCATCAATTCCGACCACGTCATCTATCGCACCGCTTCGGGCCGCGACGTTATCAAGTTGGGTGAAAACCTCTCCTACTGGTATCACAACAGCCATTCCCTCGCCGAGAGCAATGGTTACTGGAACATCATGCAGGGTGCCTATTCGGCTTCTCCACTTGTTGAGCCTTTCGACGAAGAAGGCAATCTCAACGGCTACGTCCCCAATGGCGCCGGTTATAGCACCATGATCTACTCCAACCCGCTCAATGGTCTGTACAATGGCCAGTTTGGCGGCATGAACAAGAGTCGTGACTTCGGTGTAGGTGCTACCTTCTACCTCGAGATCGAGCCTATCAAGAACCTCAAGTGGCGTGGCTCGATGAACACCGGCTTCAGCGCCGATCACTATCGCAGCTTCACTCAGCCATTCAGCGTGAGCAGCAAAGACTCGAAAGACGCTTATGAGACTTCGCAGAGCGAGGACCAAGGTGGTAGCCTCACCCTCGAGCACACCCTTTCTTATACCCTTCCCAATCTTGGTGGTCATCACATCGACGTGATGGTAGGCCAATCGATGGAGCAGAGCCTCTTCAGCCAGAACATGAGTGTTAATCTTTCCACCAGCTCTTCGGCAGCCGGTTCACTCCTCCTCAATGGCTGGGATTATGCCATGATGAGCAACTATGAGACCAAGGATGACATCTCTGGCTTCAGCGGTGGTGACTTCAAGCACCAAGTGACTCTCCTTTCGGTTTTCGGTCGTATCAACTACAACTATAAGGAGAAATATATGCTCACCCTTATTGCTCGTCGTGACGCATCGAGCGAATTCGGCGATGGTAAACGTTCTGGTTTCTTCCCCTCTGTATCTGCAGGTTGGGTAGTCACCAACGAGAAGTGGGCAGAACCCATCACCTCCTTCATGGACTTTTTCAAGGTTCGTGGCAGCTGGGGACAGAACGGCAACTGCCATTCACCAGAAGGTTTCGCCTATCTCTCCAACATCTACTTCTCGCCCACCGCTTATGCCGACTACGGATACAAGTTCTCGAGCGACAACAGCTACACCGTCAACGGCAAGTATGTCACCGGTGCCTACGCTTACAACCAGCCTAACCCCGACCTCGGATGGGAGACCTCGCAGCAGCTTGACCTTGGTTTCGACGCTCGCTTCTTCGGCAGCCGCCTTGGCGTGGCCTTCGACTGGTATCGCAAGGACACCAAGGACTGGATTATCAGAGCTCCTCTCATCGACGTATTCGGATATGAGGCTCCTGCCGTTATCAATGGCGGCAAGGTAAGCAATACTGGTTATGAGGTGGCTCTCACCTGGAACGACCATATCACGAAGGATTTCGAATATCACATCAACTTCAACTTCGCCACTAATAAGAACGAAGTGAAGCAGCTTGGCACCGCATCGGGCACCATGGGTCAGGAAGTTACTGACGCCATTTTCGAGAATTCCGGTTATGCCTCTCTCGTCAAGGAAGGTCACCCAATCGGCTACTTCAGTGGTATGACCTACAGCGGCATCTGGCAGAACCAGGCCGAAATCGACAATGCTCGTGCAGCAGGCAAGGCCGTGCTTGGCAACGCCCAACCAGGCGATCCCATCTGGGATGACTTCAATGGCGACGGCAGCATCATCTATGCCGAGGTTGAGGACGGCGGCGACCGCCACGAAATCGGCAACCCGAATCCCGACTATACCATCGGCGCCAATATCGGCTTTGCTTGGAAGGGTCTCGACTTTGCCGTACAGGGCGCAGGTGCTTTTGGCCAGCAGGTACTCCAGTGTTACCGCACCGCTCTACTTACTAACCCATACGTGAACTATACTACCGACGTATTTGACCGCTGGACGGGCGAAGGCACAAACAATGTGCGTCCACGTTATACGTTAAGTGGTGAGGCCAATCAGTGGGTATCAACCCTCTACATGCAGGATGCCGACTACTTCAAGATCCAGAACGTAACCATTGGCTACGACATCAAGAAGGTCTGGAAGGCTTGCCCATTCGGCCAACTCCGCATCTATGCACAGGCCCAGAATCTCTACACCTTCACCAGCTACACCGGTGTTGATCCCGAAATCGGCTCCAACGGCGGCAATGGCGATGGCAACTGGATCTCGGGCATCGACGTAGGTCTCTACCCTTCCGCTCGCACTTACATCGTAGGTGTCAACATCAAGTTCTAATTATTGATTAGACAGAATGATATGTAATTATTGGTAATTTGAATTAATAATTAGATTAAAGATATGAAAAAATTCATTATGCTGGCCGTAGCTGCCTGCTTCGCATTCACTTCTTGCGATGACATGCTCGACTCGGTAAACTATACTGGTGCCAACTCCGGCAACTTCCCACACAGTCCCAATGACTTGAACAAGCAGATTGCCGCCCTCTATGGCGTCATGAACCAGTACGTTACTTCTCCATTGGAGACCCCCTATATGACCTATAACCTCATGTCGGACGAATGTAACGGTGCTGGTGGCACAGGCGACGTCGAGTCTCATGCCGTAGGTCACCTCATGACCAACAAGGATGGTCTCTACGACAACGCCTGGCATAACACCTACGTAGGTATTGCCCGCGCCAACTCCATCATCTACACCGACGAGAGCGTACTCGCCTCCATCGAGGAAAGCACCCGCAACCAGCTCATCGGTGAGGCCTACTTCATGCGTGGACTCTTCTATCTGTGGGGCGCACAGTTCTGGGGTGACATTCCCGCCTATTGGGCACCTGCCGCTCCCAATCCATGTCCACAGCTTTCGGCCAAGGACGAGATCTATCCCCACATCATCGCCGACTTCCTGACAGCCTACAACCTCATGAAGTTCGGTGGCACCACACTGGGTGATGGCCATGCCACCAAGGGTACAGCCGCCGGCTTCCTGGCCCGTGCCTACATGTTCTACGAGGGCTTCTACAACAAGGTGGGCGACGTTTCGGGTTCCATCCCCGACATCACTGCTCCCGAGGGTTATGCCTTCGCTTCGATCAGCAAGAACGACGTAGTGGGGGCCCTTCAGTCCACCATCAGTTCAGGCTTCTACTCACTCCTCGAAGATTATCGCATGCTTTGGACCTACAGCAACGAACTCACCGCTCCCGACTATGACTATGTCCAGGATCTCGCTGCCCAGAACAAGTATTGGGCAGGAAACGGCAATTCCGAGCAGGTGTTCCAGATCCAGTTCAGCAACTGTGCCTCTTGGAGTGGCACCATCTCAATGGGCTTCATCAACCAGCTCAGTCTCTACTGCGCGCTCCGTTGTGATGACGATGGTGCAGGCAATGCCAATGGCGACAGCCACACCTTCCCCTACGCTGTAGGTTGGGGCATGGGCACCATGAATGCCACCCTTTGGGACGAGTGGCCCGACTCTGACCCGCGTAAGAAGGCTACCATTCTCGATGCTCAGGCCGAGCTTGAGAAGTTCGTCTTCACCACCTCCTGCACCGAGGATGCCGGTTACTACAACAAGAAACTGGTCGAGATTACCACCAAGGAAACTGCCAACAACGACCAGACAGCTGGTCCATACACTTTCTGGAGCGTGTATCGTGAGGCTGAAGGTGCTACCCAGAACAATGGCAACTGTATGCAGGGTGAACACTACACCGACCTTGTGCTGATGCGTTACGCCGACATTCTGCTCATGGAATCGGAGCTTACCGGCTCCACCACCAACTGGAACAAAGTACGCAAGCGCGCCGGTCTCGCCGAAGTGAGCAGCTATTCACTCCCACAGATGAAGAACGAGCGCCGCTTCGAGTTCGCAGGTGAAGGTCTCCGTTTCAACGACCTGCGTCGCTGGTCGGGCATCAACGGTGGAGCCAGCTGTGAAGCTGCCGTGGCCTTGCAGAAACAGGAAGGCAGTCGTGTAAACTACACCGGCCGCTGGACCACCATGCGCCACGCCTCGACTGGCTGGGCTACCCGTTATGCCGAGACCGATGGCTTCCTTCCCATTCCTCCCGCTCAGATCGCCAACATCGGCGACGAGTCCGTCCTCAAGCAGAACCCCGGCTGGGGTCCCTCGCAGGCTGATGCCAACATGTCTGGTACTCCGGTATATTAATCCTATAAAAGATTACTACAATGAAAAAAGCATTATATATCATCGCTGCAGCCAGCTTGATGGTCGCTTGCGACCCCATTGAAGAGGGAGGCACTTTTACCCCCACTGCTGTCGTTGACTCACAGCTCTCGCAGCCGGGCTTCTTCACCTTTACGCAGACCGATGCCAGCGGCAATCCCGCTGCCGACGGCAACTACTTCACCTACACCACCAACCCTGCCACCATCGTCCGTGTTTATCATTTCAATACAAGAGGCGAAGAGGAACAACTTGCCATTGGTGCATCAGGCTCATTCCCCATCTTGCCTGGCCGTGGCTCCGATCCCAATCAGAAGTTCTACGTGCAGGTGGTCAACTCCGACCTTTCGAAGGCACAGGCCGAGTTTTCTGCCACCGTCTTCGTAAAACAGGAGCTTTCGGTGGCCGAGAAACTCATGGCTTCCAACTCCGGAAAGAAAACCTGGAAGTGGGATCCCTCCATCAATGGCACCATCTGGGGCAACATGGGTTACCTCGGAGGCGCTGGTGCTGATGTGGCACTCTCTGCCGCAGGCCAATGGTGGGGCGTCACTGGTCCCTACGAGGACCCCGAAGCTGGCACCAACGGCTTCGAAAGCCAGCTGAACCATTCGGTCAACGACTACATGACCGGCGAAGAGGATCTCGATGCCTACATGATATTCACTGAAAATGGCGAGATCTTAAAGTATGACAAGGACGGCCTGCTCCTCAACAGCACCAGCTACGAACTGCAGGACTACGATGCCAATGCCATCGCCAATGGCGCATGGAAGTGCGGCATGCTTGTTACTGGCGAGAACAGTGTGCTCTGGCCATTTGAGATCAATGCTGGCGGCAAGTATGTCACCAACTTCGAGGTTTGTTACCTCACCGTTGATAAGATGTGTCTTGTTTATCCCGACGGAGGTGACTTCGGCGCCCTCGGCAACTGGGGTGAAGCCACATTCTGGCACTTCGCCAGCAACTCCGATCTGGAGGGCCTTGCTGAAGGTGTCGATGGCAATGGCAAGGCTTGGACCTGGAACACCGAATGTCCGAATGGCGGTGTCATTTGGGGCAACATGGGCTACTGCGGTGGCAATGGCGCCGATGTCTATGCCACTGGTTTAGGCATGTGGTGGGGTGTCACCTCAGAAGCCGACTTCGGCGGCCAAACCAATCATCGTGGTGGCGATGCCATCAGTGGTGACGAGAGCATGGATGCCTACATGATCTGGAAGGATGGTGAGATCACATCCTATAATGCAGCAGGTCAGGCCATCCGTAATGGCTCGTACGAGTTCGAAATTGTCGAAGGCAACCCCTGGAAGGTGGCTGACCTCAAGATTGAGTCGTCGAACGGTGCCATCCTCTGGCCTTACGAGATCAACTCGAACGGCAACATGCCAAGCACCTACGATGTATGCTACATGACTGGCGATGCCATGACCCTCGTTTATCCTGACGGCGGCGACTTCGGCGGTCTCGGCAACTGGGGCGAGGCTACGTTCTGGCAGTTCAAGGCCAAGTAATGCTGGGCAAACACAATAAAACACTCCGCATAGGGCAATTCCTATGCGGAGTGTTTTTATTACCTCCTGAATCCCGGCTGCGGCTTTGTATAGTCGATCGTATCGGCCAGCAGCTCCTTGAGCTCGGCACGGCGTGTGCTGTCGATACGCCCGGACAGCATCGTGCCAATGAATCGGGTGGCAGTATTCGGGCCGCTTGTCGTCAGCAGCTGGTAGATGAATTCTCCCTGGCTCACGGCTGCCGAGTCGGCGATGGGCTTCCAAATTTCCTCCGAAATACGTTCCTGTCGCATCTTTCCCACCTTTGCCCGCGCCATCAAGAAGTTCTGCTGATGTTCCTTCCATTCCTGCAGGAGCATGTTCTGAGGCGTTCCCTCAATGCATGAGCTGATGCTATCGAGTCGGACGCGCGTCACACCAGGCTCGGTTACCACGAGAAGTTCCTGAATGCCAAAGCGCACATGCCAGTCCAATCGCAGCACGGCCACCTGCTCCACGTTTCCCGTGAATCGGAAGGATCCGTCGCGCGCCACCGTCACCGAATCGACAGGCTTGGGCTCCGGTCCACGCATCGGCACCATGTAGAGCCACGCGCCCTCATATCGCTCAGCTGGCAGCTTACCTTCTATTACAAACTCGCCTTCAGCAAGCCTTTCGTTCCTTCTTCCATGACATGCCGTCAAAGCCGACAGACCCGTCAGCGCTGCAACAATTACAAATATCTTCTTCATTGATGAATTGATGAAAACCTTCTATAAAACAACAAATGCTTTCATAATTATTTAGGTGAAAATGGCATCGTCTCTGGCTTCAATAGCCGAGACTCTGCCGGAAAATTGTGACCTTCAATAGGTCACATAAAATTGCTGACGCATAAAATATAGCTGGTCGATGTGATGACAAAGTTTTGAACCCAATGTTTTTTTTTAGGGCGATAGACATGGGACCCAGTTTTATTTTATGCACGAAGTGCAATTTTATGTCGCCATTGAGGCGACAATTTTCCGGATTGTGAGACGGGCTATTGAAGCCCACGTCTCAAATCCATTTTCACCTTCCTTTTACTTGTTATTATCCGCTTTTGTTTTCGAATCATCGAAAAGGGTGCTGCAAAGATAACCAATTTTTCATTTCCAGACAAAAAATACCGCATCGTATTATCTTTTGTCCCGAAAAATTTGGAAGATAACGACCGAAACGCTATCTTTGTGCGTCTCTACATTACAAGCTATGAAAAATAAACGCATCATATTTACTTCACTCTCATTGCTGATTGCACTACTCTTGAGTGCAGCAGTCAGTTCATGCAATCGCAATCCGCAATATCCTGCGGTGCTTGAGACTGCCGACAGTTTGGCTTATGTCAACCCCGACAGTGCGGTAACACTGCTTCGGAGTGTGGGGGCTGAGATGTCAGCTTCCTCACCTGCTGTGCATCACCTTTATGACCTCCTCACCATCAAGGCGCAGGACAAGGCAGACTTGCCGCTTACTTCCGACAGTCTGATACTTGATATCCTGCAATACTATGAGCATGGCGGGGATCCGAATAAACTGCCCGAAGCATATTATTATGCAGGGCGCGTCTATAGCGAACTTGGCGATGCACCCCAAGCCATCGATTATTTCCAGAAGGCACAAACTACGTTGGATGCTCTCGACCTTCGGAAGTTACCTGCCTCTCATGCTCAGCGTTATGAAAAGCTACGTGGCATAATATTGGCACAGGAAGGATATCTCTTCAAGAATCAGCATCTCTATCGTGAGTCTCAGGATTGTTTTCGTCAGGCTTTCGTCTTAGATAGTATCGATTGTGATACAGTAGGGATGTACAAGAGTTTGCACGATATCGGTCAGGTTTTATACACGGCAGGAGATCATGAACAAGCTTTGCTCTATTTTGAATCGGCAGAGCAGATGGCTGGCATCTTTGGAGATAGCCTAATCCAGAATTATTTGATAGTACAGAAATGCCGTTGTCTTGTCAAACTCAAGAGGTATGACGAGGTGACGATTCTTCTCAGTTCTTTCAAACCAATTTTTAATCGTGCAAATTTCGAAGTATATAATAGCCTTTTCGGAGAATATTATTGGAAAAAAGGTGAAAGCGAAAAGGCGACACCCTATTTTGCCAAATTGTTAGAATCCGGCTCCATCTATGCGCGGTCGAATGCCACTCTTTGGTTTTCCGATTATGAGACGAAGAGAGGTAATGCTAAGGAGGCTCTACGATATATGGCTGAGTTCTCCAATCTGGAGTTGGAACTACGCAAATTGAGGAATGAAGAAGTGACGGCATTGACCAGTTCACTATACAACTATCATTTACGCGAGCAGGAGAACCTGCGCCTCAAGGTTCGTCAAGAGGCCTTGAAGTCGCGAGTATGGCACTTGTCTGCCATTGTCATCCTCTTAGCGTGCGCCTTGTTCTTCCTCTTTCGATATATGCGTATCCGTCAGCGATACATGAAAGCCCGCAATGAGCATTTGAATCATATCCTGATCTCCATGCAGGCAGATAAGGAAGATCGACAACGAATGCTCCAGACACAGGCTGCGCAACTCCGCAACTCCGAAATCCATCAACGCATCGCTGAAAACTGCGCAAACAATAAATCGATGAAGGACGATGATTGGTTAGAGGTAGAAAAAACGCTGAACGAGATTACGCCTGATTTCATTCCCACTCTGAGGAGCGTCTATGACTTCTCGGATATTGAGTGGAAAATGTCGCTTTTGACAAAATTCGGCTTCTTGCCTCCTGAAATAGGTATTGCCATCAATCGCTCTACCGTGGCTGTCTATTCGGCCAGATCGCGACTCTTCCAGAAAGTGTTCAATGGAGCCACAACCTTCAAGGATTGGCAGGCATTCATAAATTCACTCTGATAATCAATCATTTGTACGATTTTACCCCTATGCAAAAATTTTCATGCAGTCATTTGCATAATTTTTGCATAGGTTTTTTTTTGTATTCTTCACCCTTTTTTCTGATCTTTGCGCACGAGATGCCAATTTCCAAGTCAACAACTTCGCCGATGTCAGCCCTTTCTTTTGATAACAAACCCCGTTAAAGAACATGTATGAATGTTAAGTATTTATCTACCGATGGCATATTTGGTTAAATAATCCTACGCTCATGCAATGTTTCAAGTGTTTGCGCGTTAGATTATTGGAACAACAATTATGAAACGCAAAACAATTGATAAAATTTTTTAAAAAACAGTCCGGCAAGCAATGAACAGGTTCGTGTCTTGTTTCCTTCTATCAATCCTGCTGCCTCTCGGTGCCACGGCTCAGAGCAGGCGGCAGGACAATGATGCATCGAATTTATCGCACACATATACTATTCATGGCCATGTAATCGATGCAGAGTCGAAGGAGTCCCTCATTGATGCGAACATTCTAGTGCCGGCCCTCGAAACAGGTTGTTCCACCAACGAATACGGATACTTCAGCATCACATTGCCCGAAGGCGAAAACCTTTTGACGACTTCCTACATCGGATTTGCTTCCGACACACGCAGTATTCGTCTTGTCCAAGATACGCTGATGACGATAGGATTGAAGCCCAGCCAAACATTGGATGAAATACTTGTGGATTCCTACATGCCAGAGACTGGAGCATTGAGCAGTAGGAGCGGTGCAAAGACCATCTCTGTCCAGCAAATAATGAGGATGCCGGCACTATTGGGCGAAGCCGACGTAATCAAGACGCTGCATCAAGAACCAGGCGTACAGTCCTCAATGTCGGGACAGGCAGGAATGAGCGTGCGCGGCGGCGATGCAGACCAGAATCTGTTCTTGCTTGACGGTATGATGGTCTATAATGTAGATCACATAATGGGGTTCGAGTCCGCATTCATGCCTGATGCCGTAAAGCATGTCGATTTCTTTCGAGGATCATTCCCCGCTCGTTATGGTGGCAGGCTTTCATCGGTCACCGATGTTAGGACAAAGGACGGGGATCTGCACAATTACCACGGCACATTCTCGATAGGTTTGTTGTCATCGCATGTCAATTTGGAAGGACCCATCAGAAAGGACAAGGCTTCGTTCTTGTTCTCGGCAAGGCGAACGTATGCCGACTGGTTATTCAATGCCTTCCAGGGTATCACCGATGCTGAGATTGACCACCTCGGCCTGTATTTCTGTGATCTAAACGCAAAGGTCAACTATAGGATAGGCGACAGGGATCGTGCCTATGTTAGCTTTTATAGGGGCAGGGATGTGATGGATGTCACCGACAGGAACAACAGTGAATATAAAGAGAGCAGAAGTACCGACAAGACCGCTCAAGACCTTCATTGGGGTAACACGCTGTATCAATTACGATGGAATCATATTATTAGCCCTGGGCTATTCGCAAACGTTTCGGTTGGATACAACCGTTTCCGTCTGTCGAACCTTGCGGAAAACCAGAATGAGGAATACTACGAGGGTCGTCTTGTTGGTCGTCAGTTCTCCAATCTTGAATACCAGTCGGGAATAGACGATCTCTCAGCATCCATCAGCCTTGACCATCATCTCGGCGTTTCCCATCATTTGCGTTACGGTATTCAGCATATTCAACATAAGTTCCGTCCAGAACTCCAATCCAGTCGTGTAAAGTCATTCGAAGCTGACAGCTCGGACTCCGACGAAACCTTCCGGAGTGACGACGAAACCATCCGAGCCTATGAGACATCGGTATATGCCGAAGACGACATGAATCTTGGAAGCCGATGGCAGATGAATGCAGGTATCCGTGCAGTTTTGTTCACGGTGCAGGACATGACCTATCCTGCTTTCGAACCGAGGCTATCGTCAAGCAGCATCATAATGCCGGGACTTCGTGCAAAGATCTCCTACTCTATTATGCACCAGTATGTGCACAAAATCACGTCATCGCAAATCGCCTCACCCAGCGACCTGTGGGTTCCCGTGACCAAGAGCCTGAAGCCGATGTTAGCACACCAGTGGACCATTGGCATGGCACATACTGCGCTGATGGGATGGGAATTCGAAGTCGATGCCTTTTGGAAGGAGATGCATAATGTAATCGATGTCATTGATGGGGCCAGTTTCTTCGGCAACTCGAAGGGCTGGGAAGGCAAAGTCACCAGTGGGAGGGGACGTTCATTCGGTTTGGAATTCAGTGCGAGCAAAACAACAGGACGCACAACGGGCATGGCAAATTATACGTTGTCAAAATCAGACCGATGGTTCCCCGATGGTCGAATCAACAGCGGCAACAAGTTCCCCTATCGCTATGACCGACGCCATGTCGTTCATTTTGTGCTCAACCACCAATTGACCGACCATATCGATATCAATGCTTCGTGGAGATTTACTTCCGGTGCGTGGATTACCGTGGCCAAGCAACAGACGGTATATATCGAGCCTGGAGGAAACCTGATAGGAGGTGACTACTACAGTCATCGCAACAACTACCGACTTTCGCCGACACATCAGCTTGACCTGTCTATCAACTTCCATCGTCCAAAACGGCGGGGTGAAGGCATCTGGAACTTCAGTCTTATGAACGCCTATTGCCACCTGAACCAGGACATGGTTTTCTTGGAAGATGCCAGTGTCCTGAAGCAGATTACCGTGATTCCGATACTGCCATCCTTTTCCTATACATACAGATTCTGACATGAAACGAATACTTATACTGCCCTTGACCATCGCTCTGCTTTCCTCATGCGAAAGAGAGGTGGGCGTGCTGAACGAACAGGAGGAGCCCAGATTGGTCGTGAATGCCATAATCACTGCGAGTGCAGATTCCCAGCAGGTAATTTTACATACAACGGGTCTTGTACATGCAGAATTAGCAGCAGGTGCGGATGTAAGCATTCTGCGAAACGGTGTGGTCGCATATTTGGGTGCTACCGATGAACGCGGTTCATTGGTGTTTTCTGCAAAAGACTTCGAATCTATGGATGAGATAGCCATCGAAGCACGACATGGACAACTCCATGCCAATGCACAAGTCATAATTCCCGAACCGATTATTATTACGGGTATTGACACCATGACTGTGAGAGTCAGACGCAGTTCCCACAACACGAATCTTGAACGCCACACGCGCTATCTTGTTCATCTGCGACAGCCTGAAGGGCTTGATACCAAACAAACACACTATTATCGTGTCGAGGTTTACAAGGATATTTTGTCTTTCAAAAAGGAATCGGACCAATCCTCGGCAGAAGAACAATCTATTATCGTAGATGCAGATCATGACAAGTTCTCGTACTCTTCCGATCCGGCACTGAGCGAATCAGAGAATGACTCGCAAGAGGACCTCCCTATAGAATTCGATTGGCTTGCAGGAGTGGAGAACAAGTATCATGTCTTCCGTGATGCCTATTTCATAGATGGCGAATATGACCTACGGCTCGACTTGCCTTATCCCTATAATGCTTCTTCAAGGGACTGGTCCCAGCATGTGATTATCCGTATCTATTCCATCTCCGAAACCGAGTACTATTATCTCCAATCGCTCGCCGTCTATACCACGCTTGACAAAGGCACAATCTTCGATACTGAACCCGGAATAACAACTAACGTCGAAGGTGGTGCAGGCATATTCTGCGTGGAGTCAGTGACAGTTATAAGTTTTGAGGAGGATCATTTTTCCAATTAGATTTCTCAAAGCAAAGAATCCTTCACCGAACAACTGCTCATTGCAATCAATTGCTCCACTGTGGCTGTCTATTCGGCCCGTTCGCGCCTTTTCCAAAAAGTCTTCAAAGGCGAGTCTGAATTCAAGGACTGGCCAGACTTCATCAATTCCATTTGATAATCAGCATTCTGTACGATTTTACACCTATGCTAAAATTGTCATGCAGCCATTTGCATAATTTTTGCATAGGATTTTTTTTGTTTTCTTCATCCTTTTTTCAGATCTTTGCGCACGAAATGCCAATTTCCAAGTCAACAATTTCGCCGATGTCAGCCCTTTCATTCTCACTACTGCCGACAAAGCCTATCGATGGAAATATCCCCGTTGGATAATCGATTTCACAAGTCAATTTCTATTGCTAATACGAGAAAAAGCGAAAAAAGTCAGCCAGTTTTGATTGTCGAAACAAAAAATGCTTTATATTTGCATCGAAAAATATGGGCAGAACAACACAAGAGAACCGTAAAACAACATCATTTGTCAAAACAGGCCATCCCCATGTGACATGGCTTTGCGAAGCTGTGGTAATGGCTATCAAATCAGATGGCCAGCCTTCGATGTACTTGTTCGATGGTGGCTTCGCCACATTCAACACCAATGGTGCAGTCAACGGATGGCACTACTACATCCAAGATTATATGGGAAACAACCGAATGGTAGTTAATAAGAACGGAACCGTAGAGCAGGTAACGCATTACTATCCCTACGGTGGCGTGATAGGAGACATAAGCACCAATGAAAACGTGCAGAAGTACAAGTTTGAAGGGAAGGAATTGGACCGCACCTTCGGGCTGGACAATTATGACATCCAAGCACGCCAGTATTTTGCCATGGCTCCGTCGTGGGATAGGATTGACCCGTTTGCTGAAAAGTACTATGGGATTAATCCATACGTATATTGCGGGGGAGATCCTGTGAATGAAATAGATAATAATGGACTCGATTGGTATAAAAATGATATTTCTGGTGATTATGCTTGGTTCACTGAAAAAAAGGATAGAAAAGGATATACTTATTTGGGAGCAAAAGGTAAGCTTTTAGGGAAACTTGAAGCAAACATTGATGGTATTTTGAAAGATATATATAAAAAAGAAGGTGGACTCTATGAAGATAAAACAATAGTTGGGGTAAACGACTCAGAAGACCCAAGTATTGCAGTAGCTTTTGTTGATTTTATGCTGGGGATTGGCCCGGAAATTACTATTTATACGAATCAAGAGAGCTCCGTTATAAAAGACTTAAAGGAAGAAGACAGAGTAAAACAAACACAAAAAGAATCTGTCGAAGAACAAAAAACAATTACAGAACGTTCAGACCAATGGATGCCATGGAATCATATCTATCCCGGCTTATGCAGGCCGATAATGAATTATATAGGCACATATTATGCTACCTCAATATACGATAATAACGCGAAAACCACAGTAGCTAATATTGTATCAGATCGTAAAAGTGCATATTCTTTATTCTTCCATGCTTTATCTGATCATGATAGAAAGGCCAATAGAAACTTTGGCAATACTTACCAGTTTTATATTCTCAAGTAAACATAAAGTTATGAAAAAAAAATTAATGATCACTGTCTTATGTTTGTGTGCGTTCATTCTTTGGCTTTTTTATATAGATAGTGAGAGAGAACAACTTGAAGGCTCTCCATTCTGCATTTATTATTATAATTCTACAACATATTTGTATTTCAGAGTTCCAGAGAATGACGGCGGGATGACTTTAGTAATAAATGACTATGGCATTCAGGAAATCTGCTGGACTGATAGTTGTGCTTGTGTCTCTTTTAATAAAGACACGGCTTTTAATTCGCATTATTATATCGTTTCAGTTATAAAGAATGAACGAATGCCAGGTGGAATTTATTTTTCCCCTGAAGGACCATTTCAAGAAAATGAATTCAAAGAGCTGATAGAAACGAAAGGATTGGATCTTACAAAGATGAAATACAAACAACCTAAACCAAGAAAACCTCTGATCAATTGGCCATAGCTGAAGAGCCGAACTGACTTTTTCTGATTTACCTTGTCTTTCCTTCTCCTGAATCATAGAAGAATCAGCCCTTTCTCACTAAAACCATTAAACCGAAGGCGCGGCACACACGATGCCGCGCCTTTGATGTCTTTTTTACCAATAATGCTTCATTAGGAGTAGAATGTTCTAAGTGTACACAAGTAGTGCAGTATTGTCGTATGTATGGTATCAAGTGTACGCAAGTAGTACCATATTGCAGGAACCATTGTACTATCTGTACGCAAGTAATGCAATCTTGCGGCAAGATGGTACTATCTGACTGAAAGTAGTACCATTATGATAAAATTTGGCTTTTGACCGTCGAGAAAGCGTTTTTTTCAAAAGAATATGCGTAGAAAGAATCAAAAGAATGGAAACAATGGGCTAACAAATGTGTTTCTAATCGATGTTGGTTATGGGTTCACAAATTTAACAATGCAATCAATACATATGGCATGAGAACTTATAACATCAATAAACACATTGGCCGGATGCATATCCTCTAGTACAAGACGTTCGGATATATAGTTTACACCATTTCCTGACCAGTTGTCGCGAAAGCCCTTAGCCATAACAAGTTCATCTATCTCATTTTTCGTTGCTAATCGAAGGCAACGCACGTATGGTTGAGTAAGAACTATGCGCATAAGCCCATCACTATCGCGTGTAAAAGCAATAACATGCATGGCTGTCTCGGGAAATAGGTAATTGTGAAGCACAATTGCATCAAGCGCTTTTTGGGTAGTAGAATAAATCGATACTCGTTCTTTTACTACCGATGTGTCACCTTCCCGATAATAAACTTTGGATTCGGCACCTTGCGCTATCTTTGGCCCGAATCGATTTGATAGAATTTGCTCTGAGTTGTCAATCCAAAGACGAGCGTTCTTTGCCCATTTTTCAATGAGTTGTTCTTGATGTCGGTCTATTTGCCAATTTGTTGGGCAGCCTCCTTGGCTCTTTCCAGCATTATAACTTGCTTCAAGGCTTGTTCTCGCGTAGCTTGCGACGATGGACGCCCCGATGAGAGGCGCACCTGCCGAGCAGAGTCCTGCATGCTCTGGAATAGTGAATCGAGAAATGTTTGTTCTTCCATTTTCTATATTGTTTACGAGTTCGTTAATCAGCTGAAGAGTACTCTCATCAAAACCATAATGGTCTATGGCTTCAAATATTGTCATTATTTCATCCATACAAACTCCTCCACTAGTTTTTCGTTTCTGCAATTTTGCTATAATAGCATAATTGTTTTTCGCTTCTATATAACAAGTACGAGTGAAGTCACTTCTATAAGTCTTCTATTCTTGTGAAAATGGCAGCGGCACAGGCATCAATAGCCGTGCCATGCTGCCGGAAAATTGTGACCTCCAATAGGTCACATAAAATTGCTGACGC
>JAFZBE010000054.1 GCA_017561935.1 Bacteroidales bacterium
CCGATTTAGCAAATCAACTTATTTTAATCAGTAAATTAACTTAATTTGATGAGTAAATTAACTTAATTTGGTAAGTAAAATAACTTAATTTACTGAATAAAATAACTTAATTTACCGAACAAATTAAGTTAATTTACTTTTTAACCTCATTGCTCTGGCATCTTAAGAGCATTGAGATGGACAAACAAGATGATTGCTCTTGCCACACAAAAAGGCTGCTCCGTACATCTTATTATTTGCATCGGCGACAGCAGCTCGTCAGAAGAAAAGTCAGGAAGATGGTGGTCGAAAAGTAGATTATTAGCAAAAAAAATTACAAAAAGGTGTGGGTATCTCAGATATTTTTTGTATTTTTGCCCTGACTTTTTGACGTATTGCTTTGCAAGTAAAAATCGTATCAATATTTCTTAGTGGAATAAAAAACGAAATGCAATGAAGATCATTGACGATCAGCTCATAAATGGTGTGGTGGAACAGGCGAAGAAGTCGCCAAGACTGAGAATGAACTACAACTTTCATCAGAGTCTTCAGGACAAGTGCCATCGTTTCCTCAACGCGTTGGAACCCGGCACACAAATTCCCATCCACCACCACCCCACCAAAGCCGAGACGGTTGTCATTCTGAAAGGAAAGGTCAAGGTGACGACCTACAACGACGAGGGCGAGATTCTGGAGTCGTGCGTGCTCAGTCAGGCGAGCGGAATCTACGGCGTTGATATCCCCGCTAACGTCTGGCACGATGTTGAATGTCTGGAACCCAGCGTACTCATGGAGTGCAAGGAGGGACCGTTTGTTGAACACGAGGCCGATGGCATTCTCGACATCAAGAAATGCTCGCGGCAGTAGCCGCAATGACGAAGCGCCCGTTGCAACTGAAAACCCTTTACCTACATCCATCCGAACCTATCGACATATCTATTATTTACATAACTATTATTATCAACCCTTAACTATCCTAACTTATGGCTGACATTTCAAGAAGAGAATTTCTAAAAAAAGGAAGTGCCGCTCTCGCAGGAATGATGGTTGCACCAACCATCCTCCCGGCATCAGTACTCGACGCTCATGCTGACAAGAAAAAGAAGACGACACGTAGTGACAAACTCAACATCCTCGGCGTAGGAATTGGAGGACGCGGAGCAGCTAACCTGGCGGAGATGGAGACCGAGAACATCATCGGTCTGTGCGACGTCGACTGGAAGTATGCAAAGCACATCTTTGACAAGTATCCGCAAGCGAAGGCCTACAACGACTATCGCAAGATGTTCGACGAATTGCTCGACAAGGCCGATGCCGTGATGATTGCTACCGCCGACCACACGCATGCTATCATTGCAGCAGAGGCGATAGCCGCCGGCAAGCACGTCTATCTGGAGAAACCGATGACGCTTTATGCCTACGAGAGCCGTCTGCTCACAAAGCTGGCCGAGAAGCACCAGGTGGCCACACAGCAAGGCAATCAGGGAGCTTCGTGGCCCGGAACACGCAAGGCGCTCAACTGGCTCTGGAACGGCGAGATTGGCGAAGTGACGCGCATCGAGGCATTCACTAACCGCCCCATCTGGCCACAGGGAATGGCTGCACCAACCGACAACCCCGCTATCCCCAGCACCATGAACTGGGATGCCTTCATCGGACCGGCAAAGTATCGCGATTATCATCCCTCCTACACCCCGTGGAACTTCCGCGGATGGTGGGACTTCGGCTCAGGAGCCCTCGGCGATATGGCCAACCACATTCTGCAAGTTGCCTTCAAGGGACTGCACCTCGCTAACCCGACTGATGTCATTGGCAGCTCAACGATGCTCATGACCGATGCCTGTCCTACCGCACAGAAGATCACCTTCCGCTTCCCTGCCCGACCCAACCTGCCACACCTGGCACTGCCCCCGTGCGAACTCACGTGGTATGACGGCGGACTGCGCCCGAACCTCCCGTTCGAAATCCCCAAAGGCAAGAAGTTCGACGGCGACGGAGCAACAGTCTTCTACGGCACCAAGGATATCATGGTGGTCGGCACCTACGGCCGCGATCCATTCCTCGTCTCAGGCCGCGACCCGCAAGTTCCTGAGATTGAGCGCGTGGTCACCCTTAGCCACCAGCAAGACTGGATTCGTGCCTGCAAGGAATCGCCCGAAACCCGCGTGAAGTCGGCTGCCGACTTCTGCTATTCCGGCCCCATGAACGAAGTCATCGTGATGGGTGTGGCTGCCGTCCGTCTGCAGGATCTCGAACAGTGGCTCCACTGGGATGCAGAGCAGATGCGCTTTACCAACATTCCCGCCGGCACAAAGATTCGTGCCGTCATCGAGGACCGCTTCAACATCAAGGACGGACATCCCACGTTCGACCGCAAGTATAGCGAACCCGTCGATGCTAACGAATATGCCCAGAGCCTCATCATCCCGAAGTATTACAACGGCTACAAACTGCCCGATATGCCGAAATAACAACAACCATTCAATCGACGCATCATGAAAAAACTATTGATTGTATTGGCCGTTGCGCTGATGGGGTTC
>JAFZBE010000055.1 GCA_017561935.1 Bacteroidales bacterium
TTCAGTAACGCTTTGTCAAGATTTCACTCTTTCAAAGATCGTCGCCTAAGCGCTGAACTTATCGTCTCATCGTTTAAGCGGGTGCAAAGATAGGGGATTTTTGAATTCCTTCCAAATTATTTGGGAACTTTTTTTGAAAAAATTATCTTTTGGCCCAAAAACACACGCCCATAACCATTGTTTGACATATTTGTATGACAAAAACAATGGTGATAGCGTTTGAAATCGTGTTGAAAAGTGTAGCGCGAAAAGAAAAAATCTAGAACTGGTAATAGATGAAAGGCTGGACATTGCTGGTCTGGAACTGCAAAATGAGCTGTATGACGAGAACGAAGATCAGCAACTTGACAATCCAAGGCAAAAGAATAAAGCGTGCCTGCAACCTCAAGAAGCCACGACGGCCAATGGCCTGTGCCGCAAGTGGAACAATAGTGAGCACACACCACCAGGAACGAGCCTTGACAAACGGAATGATATAGGCGATGTCGAAGTCCGTAACCGAACGAGATAGTAGTTGGCAGGCCGATGTCACGCTCTCGATGCGGAAGAAGACCCAGGCGACGGCTACAAAGATGAAAGTAAAGATCACGGCGAGACCATTCAGCCAACGACTGTCGGGTAGGCGGTTGAGCCATGGCTTGCAGACCTTATGAAGAACAAGTCCCAACCCGTGGATGCCGCCCCACAGGACAAACATCCACGTGGAGCCATGCCAAAGGCCGGCTACAAGCATCGTAATAAAATTATTTAAATAGGTACGTACGCGCGAACAACGATTGCCTCCCATCGGGATATATATATAGTCGCGAAACCACGTGGAAAGCGAGATATGCCAACGATGCCAGAACTCGGAAGGAGATGATGCGCTATAAGGAAAAGAAAAATTCTCGGGCAAATGGAAACCCATCATCGCTGCTATGCCGATACTAATGTCGCTATAGCCTGAGAAATCACAATAAATCTGTACGGTATAGCCGAGAATGCCCATCACGCACTCGAAACCAGAATAGGTAATGGGGCTGGAGAAGACCCAATCGTTATACTGGGAAATGTAATCAGCAATGACACACTTCTTCAGAAGTCCGATCATCACCAGCCATAAGCCCATGTAAAGGCAGCGTTCGGAAACCTTGGCCGGTTTGCGGATTTGTGGCAACAAGGTCTGAGCTCGTGTAATGGGGCCGGCCAAGAGCAAGGGGAAGAACGAGAGATAGAAGAGGAACTCCAGGAATGAGACTTTCATCGTAAACCTGCCGCGATAGACATCAACAACATAGCTGATGGCCTGGAAGGTGAAGAACGAGATGCCAATGGGCAACGCCATATTCAGCAAACTGAAGTTGCTTGCTATGATAGTATTGAGCGATGAGAGGAAGAAATTGGTATATTTGAAGTAAAGGAGAGGCGACAATATCACAATGACGGCCACAGCTGACATCAGCCTGTCCTTCCAACTGTGGGTCGGAGCGGAGTCTGCCCCCTTGTGTATCCCAGCCAACACACGACCAGTGCACCATGCCACCAATGCTACCGCAGGAAGCAACAGCATCATCCACCCATTGGCAAGATAGAAGAACAGCAAACTAAAGGCCGTGACGTAGAGCACCATGCCCATCCGACTGTAACGACGAACGAACGCATAAATGGCCAGGAAGAAAATGAAAACCAGCCAAAAGGTGATGTCAGAAAATAGAAGCATTTTGCTATCTGGGTGGCCGCAACATATATTGATGATATACACGACGACGTGTCTGGGTGGGACGATCCATCTTGAGCGGATTTCTTGCTGCCGAACTGTTCAGCCAATTGGCTATAGTGTCCATCCACAATGCAGCAGCACTACGTGAGGGATGCATATTGTCCTCGGCTCGATCGAGTTCAAGGTCACGACTGTCGAAGAACCGTCCCTCACCCACTCCTTTGCGGATAAGGTCGTTGATACCGGTGTCCTTCTTCCAGTTGGGCGGACCGATCCAAAGGAATGGACGGTCACCGATGCGTTCGACGATGGTGGCGATATACTTCTCGCGCTTGGCCAAATCACGGACAAACAACTCGTTGCTGCCCAGACAAAGTATGACGTAGTCAGGCTTGATGCGATTGAGGAAATATTGCAGCGTGTCGGTGGTGGCCCAAAGCTTGGTGGAGGAACTGTACCAGATGATGCTCGACAGGTCATAACCATTCTCGAGCGTATAATCACACAAACGCTTGGCCAACCACTCGAGCATCGAATCGCCGAAGATCATGATGCGGAATTTCGTGAGGTCGGGCTTATGAACCTTGATCTCCTTGATAGGCTCCTCTTCGGGGGGGATGGCAGTATCGGGGAAGTTAAGGGTGGGAGAAACAGGAGTTCCGGGAACTATGGGAGAAATGGAATCGATATAAGTTATGAGGGATGAGGAATCGATGGGAGAGGTGGCTACACTATCAGAACGGATAATCACAGACGAAGAGGGCTCATTGTCTGACTCGACAAACAGCATCGGGAACATCCGTTTCACACCAGACAAGTCTGCCTTTTCAAGCACGACGTCGCCCGAGCCAATCTCGAGCGACGACAAGGCATACCCCATGACCAGGGCCATGGGGATGAGAAGGAGAAGGATTATCTTGGCGTAACTCATAGATTATAATAAGGGACATTTGTTTATAGCGCCTATATTTCGATAAGTAAAGGTAATGTCCCTTCAAATCCCATATATCACTAAATATCCTTCATTCCCCTTAATGAGCATACTTCTGCACACGAGCATCGTTGATGACTCCGCTCCAGTTCAAGCCGTAGGCGAAACGATAGGTGTTACCATCAGCATCCTTGTAGCACTCGAAGTCGTGGGCAACATCCTCGCATTGCTCTTCGACAGCCTTCATGCTGACAGGCATATCCATCGGAAGCAAGCCCGACGGCTCAACCTTGCCACTGACAATGTCAAGCACCACCTGGTTCTCGACCGTGAAGGTAAGCAACAAGGCATCGGCTGCTGCTTCGAACTCCGACACCACTACGGGACGTCCTGTATTGAGGGCAACAATGACAGGTTTTTTGCCCATTTGTTTCCTGGTATCGAGAACGAGTTTCATGTCATCCTTATTGGCCGTCTTGACCGTTTTGCCACGATAGGAGCGGTTGGTGAAATTCTCCTTGGGATCGCCACCTGCAATACTGGTCTTACGAGCGAAGGTGGCCGTGTAGTCGTTGTATTGCAAGCTGATGGGCACATATCCATTGCCGCCCTTGTTGCGATCGGCCACATCATAGCCGCCGCCCGATGAGGGTTCGTTGATGAGCACCAAGGCAAAGTCGGCATCCTTCGGATTATCGACCACATTGAAATACTTCTTCACAAGGTCGAGACTAATAGGATAATCCCACTTATCCTCGCCCGTCGGGCCAAAGAAGCCCATTGCCCTCACAAAGTGACGCTTGGGAATAAAGACATTCTTCTTCTCGGCCATCGGGAGCGTTTTGTCATGGTTCTTCAGCATGACAACCGACTTCTGCTGAACGTCATAACCAGCCTCCATGTACTCCGGACAACCAACGATAGCGGTCGTCTCGGCGGGGTCGAGATAGGGATTCTCGAACAGACCTACACGGAAGACATTGAGCAAAAGACGATAGGCAGACTTCTGGAAACGCTCGTTAGCACTCTCCTTGCCATACTTATCAACCCACATCTGATAGGCTTCGAGCACAGGGCCCTTGTCGTTCTGACCGCCGAACTGATCGACACCCGACTCAAGGATCATGAAGTGACGCTCAGCGACAGGCACATTTTCGACGCCCCAGCACATGCCACCGAAGCCTTCGACGGCATTGTTGTCGAACATGATGTTCCAATCGGTGCAAGCCACGCCATCGAAATGATACTTCTCGCGGAGTTGCTCGGTAATCATCCACTTGCTGTAGCTACCGCCCACATTCTCGCCCGACGGGCTCTGGTTCCAAAGGATGCTGTAGATAGGCATCACGGCCGAAGCCATGCCTGTACCATCGTCAAGCTTGAACGATCCTTCGGTGAAAGGCTTCAGATGCTCCTCGAGATTGTTGCCCGGATAGACGGCATACTTACCATAGCAGAAATGAGAATCACGACCACCCTCCTGGGCACCGTAACCATACCAATGCTTTACCATGGCATTCACCGACTCGTAGCCCCAGGCTCCCTCGACGGACTTGTCGGCAGGAGAGGTCTGGAATCCATCGCAATAGGCGCGGGCCATGTCGGTAGCAAGGTTCGAATCGTCGCCGAACGTGCCGCTGAAACGGCTCCAACGCGGATCGGTAGCAATGTCAACCTGTGGAGAAAGGGCCGTAGCAATGCCCAATGCACGATATTCCTTCGAAGCAATCTGGCCAAACAGCTTCATCACTGCCGGGTCAAAAGTGGCAGCAATGCCAAGCGAAGAAGGCCACAAGGAAATGGTTCCGCCTGCGCCATAGTTGTATTCGGCATCGGCCGACACCGTGTGACGCGGGTCGGAACTGTTGTTGGCAGGGATACCATGACCCAAACCTTCGACGAAAGCCTGAACATTATTATTCCACTTGGCAGCAACTTCGGGACTCTCGACCGTAGTTACCAGGACCGCACGAAGATTATCCTCGTCGAGGAACTTCTTTTGCTGATCGGTGAGGTCGGCACTCGTCAAGCCGCTTTCAGCAAGGGTTGTACCATTGTAGGTCGAACCACGGAAGTGTCCCGAACCCGTTGTGCCAGGGATAGACTGATGGGCGGAATAGAGCATCAGGCCCGCAATCTCTTCGACGGAAAGCTGAGCTGCCAAATCCTTTGCACGCTCTTCGGGCGTAAGACGCCAATCCTCATACTTGTCGAGCTTTCCATCGCGGTTCAAGTCCTTGAACTTGTATCCATTCTGTTCAAGTAGTTGCACACCCGACTGTGGAGAATATCCTAACGTTGCGCCACCCTTCTGGACCACGAGATTATACTGACCCATCGGCTTCTCCTCAAACTTGGAGCTACACGATGCGAGACTCAGGGCCATGCATCCACAAAGTGCGGCAACTGCAAAAATGTGATGATTCATTTTCATGGTTTTATGGATAAAATTCTATGTGTAATTATTCATGAACATAAAGATCCCAACCCAGATAGTTCTCGAGAGCATCGGCAATGATGTCAGCCACATCGCCGCGTACAAGGGCAACATGATGTTCGAAGCCGTTGCGACAAACGTGCTTCATCAGCTTTTGGAGGTTATCGACCTTGGTGACGGCGATACAGCCATCCATGCCATAGGGATCGTTGGTAATCTTGCCCTCGCCTACGTAAGCACGGATCTTGCCGGCAGCGTCGTCGGTCGAAATACGGAAGAAGGTGAAGTCGCCCTCGCTGACCTTGGCATCCACGGCACCAAAGGTGCGCACCTTGCCGAGAGTGCGTCCAAGCACGCCAAGCGGTGTGAGCTTGAGGTCGTTGTTACCAATGAACGAGCGTGGGAAGTTGCCGCAGTGGGTGCAGACACACTTGTTGCGGTCGTCAGCGAAGTTGTTGTTCCAGTCGGCCAAAGCAGGAGCGTTACCCGAAGCCAGACGAAGCGCCAGCATCGAAACGGCACCCGTGATGTCGGTCTCACAAGCACAAGGGATACCCATATCACCGAGCATCGCCATGGTGATACAGGGAGCACAACCGTAGTTCTGCTCCAGCGAATCCCAGCACTGGAGTGCCAGGGCATCGACCTTGTTGTCGCGTACCCAAGACTCAACCGCTACGCCGAATTTGGCCTGTACACGCAGTTTCTCCTGATATTCGGCTGGCACCTTGGCGTACGCATGGATATCCTTCAGCTTCTGGAGCAAAGTCGGGTCGTCATCGGTAATCTTCTGAGCTGCAAAAAGAATCTCCGACAAGTCAGCAGGTACCACTGTGATACCGCTGCGCTGAAGAAGCTTCTCGCTGGCACGACAGGTGTTGAAACCGAGGGGACGTGTGCCAATCTGACCGATACGGCTGTGACGCAGACCACATACTACGCGGCAGATGCCGGCAAACTTATCCACATCCTGCTTGAACTCTTCGCTATAGATGCTGTAGGTGTGGAGGCTAGTAAGGGAGAAGGGGATGCCGTACTGATAGAGATTGTTGCAAACCGAAATCTTGCCGCAGAACGCGTCACGACGGCTGTCAAGATCGACCTTATCGTTCTCGTCGTCACAAGCCTGGACGAGCACAGGCACATTGAGTTCAGCACGGAAGATGGTATTGATAATACCAATCTCGTAACCGAAATTAGGAAGGCTCACCAGAATACCATCAATCACATCGCGGTGTGCGCGAAACAGTTCCGCATTCTTGATACCATCCTCGAGTGTCTCAATGGAGCTCGATCCCGTCGGGGTAGCATCCTCGGGAAGGATGACATATTCATAACCTTTCTCGTCGAGTGTTTTAAGCAACTGCTTCTTTACGTCTCTTGCGAGTTCAGAGTTGAAATAGGCGCGTGTGCCAATGATCACGCCGAAACAAACTTTACCGTTTTTCATATTTGTATTGTTAAGTTAATTGTTATTTGATCAAATGTTCCACCGCCCGACGCCAGGCCGAATACACTTCCGAAGTTTCCTCGATAGGAGCGGGGGTGATGCGCTTGACAATGTTCTTCAGTCGACTTACGTCGTCGGGCTTGGTCCAAACGCCGCGTGCAAAACCGTTCACAACGACAGCTCCCAAGGCCGAAGCGTCCTCGACGTCGGTGCAGACGATGTCGGCATCCAAAAGGTCGGCCTGGAACTGCATCAAGAACTTGTTGCCCGTGGGGCCGCCATCGGCACTGAGTTCGCTGATGGTAATGCCCGTAGTACCTGTCATTGCCTTCACAAGGTCAGTAACCTGGTAAGCAATGCTCTCGACAGCGGCACGTACAATATGGGCGCGAGTTGTGTTAAATGTCATCCCCACGATGGCCGCCTTCACCTGGTCCTGCCACCACGGAGCGCCAAGCCCCGAGAATGCGGGAACGAAATAGACGCCTCCGTTACTATCGACACTATTGGCAATGGCCTCCGTCTCGGCAGGGCTGTTGATGAGCTTCATCTGGTCGGCCATCCACTTCAATGTGGCTCCCGTGCTGTAAATGTTGCCTTCATAGGCATAATAGGTCTTGCCGAGAATTGAAAAGCCGATCGAGGTAACGAGACCTTCGGGAGCCTTGTGGGGTTCTTCGCCAATGTTGAGCATCACCGACGAACCTGTGCCGTAGGTCACCTTGCCGGTCCCTGCGTCGAAGCACATCTGGCCGATCAGTGCGCCATGCGAGTCGCCCAGAACTCCTGCGATTTCAATGGGAGCCTCGAATAAACCCTCCACCGTTGTCTCGCCATACCGCGCATCACATGGGCGTGGTTCGGGCAAAGCTGCCAAAGGGATGCCGGTGGCCTTGAGCAAATCGGTGTCCCAGACAAGCCGGTAGATGTTGAACACCATCGTACGGCTCGCGTTCGTGTAGTCGGTGGCAAAAGTCCTGCCCGAAGTAAGTTTCCAGACCAGCCAGCAGTCGATGGTACCGACGAGGAGCTCTCCCGCCTCGGCCTTGGCACGTGCTCCCTCGACGTTATCGAGTATCCAGCGTATCTTGCTGGCACAAAAGTTGGGATCGACCTTCAAACCCGTACGCTGCTCGACGAGCTGCTCCATGCCCTCCACCTTGCGCCACGAGCGACAAAGTTCGGCGCCACGTGTATCCTGCCAAACCAACGCGTGATAGACAGGCTTGCCCGTCTGTTTGTCCCAAGCCACGACGGTCTCGCGTTGGTTGGTGATGGCAAGGGTATATTGCGGAGCATCGGGGTCGCGGCCTTCGAGCAGCTGACCGATGGCCTTGATGGTGTTTCCGTAGATCTCCTCGGCATCATGCTCTACCCATCCCGCTTGGGGATAATACTGTTGATGAACCACCGAGGAACGTTTGAGGAGTCTGCACTGCTCGTCGAAGAGGAGCGCCTTAGTGGCCGATGTGCTTTGGTCAATAGAAATGATGTATTTCATATCCTTTTTTCATTAACACGAATTATCATGAATGTCCATGTATTTTTATGCCAGTACGGAACTTAATTCAATTAAAGATAATTATATGGCGATTCGTGTTTCTTCTTTATCATGATCCCAGCAGCTTCTTGGCGGCACGATAAATGCCTTCGTAGTCGAAGCCATAATGATGGAACACTTCGAGCGGCTTGGCATGGATGACGTTCTCGTCGGGCACGCCAAGGATACGCATCCTGACAGGACACTCCTGCGCAGTCACCTCGGCCACCGAAGCCCCAAGCCCGCCGAAGATGCTGTGCTCCTCGGCCGTGACGATGGCACCCGTCTCGCAGGCGGCCTTCACGACGGCCTCCTTGTCGAAGGGCTTGAGCGTGTGCATGTCGAGCACGCGGGCCCCGATACCATCCTTCGCCAGCATGTCGGCGGCCTCCACGCAGTGCGCCACGGTCTCGCCACAGCCTATCAGCGTGATGTCGTTGCCCTTGCGCAGGGTATTGGCCTTACCAGGGATGAATTCGAAGTTGTCGTCGTCATAAACATCTGGCACCGCATTGCGGCCCACACGCACATAGGCTGGCTTGTCGTGATTCACCAGATATTGGCAAAGCTTGCGGCTTTCGCGGGCATCGCAGGGCAGGTACACCTCAATGCCTGGGAAGGTGCGAAGCACAGCAATGTCGTGTAGGCTGTGATGGGTAGCACCCAACTGGCTATAGGCCACGCCACCGCTTACACCGATGATCTTCACTGGCATCTGGCTATAGGCCATATCTACCTTGACCTGCTCCAGGCTGCGGGCCACATAGAAGCATGCGGGACCGAAAACAAACACCTTCTTACCCGTAGATGCAAGACCAGCCGAAATGCCGACGGAGTTCTGCTCAGCAATGCCCACCTCAATAAACTGCTCGGGCAGGGTCTTGGCAAAGTCATCCAACGTGGCCGAACCCGTCGCATCGGATGTCACGACTACGATATCCTTATCGTTCTGACCCAGTTCAACAAGGGTGCTGGTAATGCTCTTGCGGCATGGAATATTATTAATCTCTTTCATATCCTACAATGCGTTAATTCGGTTATCAATATCGCGGAGCGCCTCTTCGTACTGTGCTGCATTGGGTACACCATGGTGCCACTTGGCCACGTTCTCCATAAAACCCACACCCAGTCCCTTGGTGCTCTTAGAAATAAAAAGATGGGGCTTGCGGTTGTACCAGTCGATGGTGTCAAGAGCCGATACGATCGAATCTATGTCGTCGCCATTGATGGTCTGCACATCCCACCCGAAGGCGGTCCAACGGTCGTGGATTGACTCAAGGGGCATAACATTTTCGGTCGAACCCGAGATCTGCAGGCCATTGCGGTCGATGAAGGCCACCAGGTTGTCGAGGTGGTACTTGTTGGCCGCCATGGCAGCTTCGTAGATCGACCCCTCAGCCTGTTCTCCATCGCCCATCACGACATAAGTTTTCCACGCCTTACCGTCCATTTTGGCACCCAAGGCCATGCCGACACCCACTGCCAAGCCATGACCGAGAGCACCCGTGTTGATCTCAACACCGGGTATCGTGTTGTCGGGATGTCCGCCCAGATGAGCACCGCACGTACCGTAGGCATCGAGCTCCTTCTCATCGAAGAACCCCTTGTCGCAAAGCACAGTGTAAAGAGCCTCAGCACAGTGTCCCTTGCTGAGCACAAAACGGTCGCGATCGGCCTTCTTAGGATCCTGTGGGTCAACATTCAGTGTGTGGTTATAAAGTACCGTGAGCAGGTTCAGGACCGAGAGGTCGCCTCCCGTGTGTCCCGTGCCTCCCCGGTAGATGAGCGTGATGAGCCTCCTTCTCAGGAGCTCGGCTTTCAATTTTAGCTCTTTGTGTTTCATACCTACTAATTATTAAGGATAAATATACTTATTTGATGCTGCAAATATAGTAAATCGAAAGCAAAAAACGAAAGAAAACGAAAGCAATTATTGATTTATTAACGTTTTCTAACAGTTCAAAGAAAAAAATGTTGCATTTCGACCACTCATTTTCGATAAAAACAATCAAAAAAACCGAAAAAATCGCATCAAAACGAAAAAAAACTTCGAAATATTTTTTTATTTGCGAAAAAAGAAGTACTTTTGCACCGCTATCAATTGCTAATTGTCAATCGCCAATTCTCAATTGTTATTTGTAAATTTTAATATAATTGCCAACCTATGCTACTGGCTGCACAACGCAGGGACAAGATTGTAGCGATGATTCGCGAAGACGGACACGTCAAGGTCAACAACCTGAGTAAACTGTTCAATGTGACCGAAGTCACGATCCGTCAGGACCTCGAGAAGCTCGAGGAGGAAGGCTTCTGCCAACGTGTCCATGGAGGAGCCATTCTCAATAATGCAGGAGCAAACGTGAGGGAGTTCTCGGTGCTCAACCAGGACAATCTTGCCGCCAAGATGGCCATTGCCCGTGAAGCTGTGAAGCGCATCCGCGATGGTGAGACCATCATCCTCGACTCGGGTTCGACTACGACTGAAATTGCACGACTCATTACAGGATATACCAACCTCACCGTCATCACCAATGCCATCAACATCGCCATGATATTGGGCAAGGATCCTGGCATCAACCTCAATGTTACGGGAGGTGAATTCAAGTCACCCACCCTTTCCCTCACTGGCCCCAAAGCCGCCGAGTACTTCCGTGGTCTCCATGCCGACAAGGTTTTCCTGGCCACCGCCGGTATCAACGTTACCAACGGCCTTACTTATCCCAGTATGAGCGACCTAGTGGTCAAGAAAGCAATGATCGACGTGAGCGATCGCGTCTATCTTGTGGCCGACAGCACCAAGGTAGGCCGAAGCTCTTTCGCCACTCTCGGCAAACTCTCGCTGGTCGATACCATCATCACCGACTCGAACATCTCGGAAGATGACGAGGCTTTGTTCCGCAGTTACGACCTCAAATGCATCATAGCACAGCTATAATACTCAACACACACTACTTTACACATCCCCGTGCCAGAAGTCAAGCAAAGCTTCTGGCACGTGTTTTTTACCCTCCAGTTTATCGGCGTAGCATCATCCTGCCACACCTAATCACCACACCACGGTAGCTCTCGTCCACAGGCATGCCCAGCAGATCGAAGGTCCGCCCGTCGTCGTCCCTCTCGTCAATCCGAAGTTCGCCGATACCCGATGGATCATAGAGTCCGTAGGCCTCAAGCTGACCGAGAAATATCTCCGTGCGTCGAGGGAAGTAGTCGTCAAGTAGTTGCTGCCTACGCACCAGCCAATGGTCATTGCGCGTATAGGTTTCGACGGTCTCGCCAGTCGATTTCCGATAGTCGCCCCAGCGTGCACTCTCGCCAATGATCGCGAGGTCAATTTCGGCTGCTAACGAGTCATATAGCGCAGCTGCTCGTTCAGCAGTCATGACACCCTCGCCTGTCAGATGCATCACAATTCGCTCCTGCATCAATCGTCTGAAATTAGGGTTCTTCTTGAGCACCTTTATCATCTGGGTGGGAGGTCCATTCACAACCTCCACCTTGTTATAATTCACATCCTTGAAAGCCGTTTCGGCGTCCCAAACGAGGTAACGAAATCCTGTACCAGGATCCACACGGCTGCGCAAACAGCGCCAATTGTTGTGATCCCAGTCATCATTACCGATATACCAGTTGACGAGCATATAGTCGCAGAAGTTAGCAAGGTCGAGCAGGCTCTGGTCGATCAACTTTTGATAATGACTGTCCTGCTCACCCGATCCCACCTTCATCACAGTATTGTACATCTCATCATAGGCCGCACGGTTCCCGTCGATCATGTCGCCCACATCGACCACGTCATAATCCTCGTCAACACCCCCCAGATAGTCACTGGCAAAGTTATCGTTAATCTTTTCGCAAAGCTCATAAAGGCCCCAATAGAGACCATTGATATAAAGATGCGCAAACCGTCGATGCGTCGTCAGATTCCCCATAGCACGATGGGCCTCCTTTGCCCAAGCATCGAGGATGTACTGAGCATTGGTTCGTTGGATAATATTCTGAGGATACATGTTTGCACTACCATTCTTCAACCACGTGTAGTTGTAGCCGGCACGTAGAATGAGATGGTCGAAGTGAGTCACGGCATCATCATCCTCAAAGAGATCGAACCTCAGTTTCCCCGCTCCATATTCCTTGCGAAACGAGACGCGGAAAGAATGTTTCGGGGTGTTCTGCGGGTTGCGGCTATTGCCCCCATGTAGCAACAGGCCACAGTTCCGCTGGAAGGCCTTGCCTGTCTTCGGGTCATAATACTCAATCGACGCAGGACGTTCCCATCCATCGCCCTTCTTCGAAAGGTCCTTACCCGTGTGGATGTATATACCCCCCGTCTCAGGATCATCAGACTGCGAGAAAAGATAGCCGATATTGGTGACCAGACATACTGTAGGAATGGACAACATGGCATTTTCCATCAGCGGTCCGTAGGTTTCGCCCAGCGTGATGGTGGTGTCCATGGCATAGTCAGCCGCCCAATAGCTGTTGGCGTCCTTCTTGCTCCAAATGTTGGGATAACCCTCGGGCGATGCGGGCTGACGATAGACGTCACGCAGGAAGATAAATGTCCTGGTGGCCACAGGTCCCACCGAATCGTTAGCATCGATACAGACCGCACTGACCGGTGTCGTGGTACTGATTTCGATGGGTTCGGAATAGCGCACGGCATTTCCTCGATTCGGACGCGAACCGTTTAGGGTGTAATATACGTCGAAGCCTGGACTCGTCGAAGATAGTGTCAGCCGAAAAGCTTCGTCATGAAATGTCGGAGAATCGTCGAAGATGACCTCCTGTGCCTGCGTCCAGAAGGCCAGGCAACTCAAAATAACTATGGATAGTGTGTGTCTGTGTGTCAATTTATACTAATATTGGAATGTAATTCTACAGTCCATTGATCCAAGTGGCCATATCCTGGAGGACCTCCTCGCTGATAGTCTCCTCGATGTTACCATATTCGGGAGGCAAACCCGAAATTGTTAACTGATTAAGGCTTCATCCCCATCGCCCAAATATATCCCTCATTTGTCAGGCAGTTCTCGAATTTTGCATTCTCAAGCAGTTCGTTCATAGCTGCCTTAGCCACCTCCTGAGAAACCTTGTTTTCGCGAATCTTCTTGAAAGAACCTCGGTCACTGGCTGCATACGCACGGATGAGCTCCCAGTTCTCAGGCATTTTGATCTGCTTCATGCAACTGGTGGCTGCCATCTTCTTATAGGGCCAATAGGTCCAACCGATATTCTGTGACTCCATTGCCCGGGTGAATCCGTGAATCCATTCGTCGGTGTTCTCACCCGTCTCTCCCATATACATCGGCAGGTTAACGCTGTCGCGGAAATGCAAGAAGTCGGCAATGGCCTGGGTCGTGGTGTCACACCAATAGCGATGACAGGTGTACATCATCTTGTCATCGAACTTAGAATCCTTGAAGACTGTGAAGTTGCCATTCCACTGTGCACCTCCCAACATCACGATATGGTTCTTATCCACTGTACGGATGGCCTGAGTGATACGCATATAGAGGGGTTCTAGGGCTGCATTAAGCTCAGGGAGCTTCTCGGCTTCGTAAGGTGCAATGGGTTCGTTCAACAAGTCGTAGCCAATCACAATGGTATCGTTGGCATAATGCTCGGCAATGCGTAGCCAGATGTCGCAGCACCTCTGCTGTTGCATTTCGCTCTCAAGGAGCCAAGGATATCCATAGCTGTCATCGATGTTGTCGCCCGTCTGACCACCAGGAGCATCATGCATATCGAGGATGACGCGCAAGCCCTCGGTGCGACACCAGTTCACGACCCTGTCAATCAGACGGAAGCCCTCGGTGCTGTCGTTCCTACCCATGTAGTACTCGTCGGTGAAGAGCTTGTAATGGAAAGGGATGCGCAGGGTGTTCATGCCCGTCTGGGCAATGTAATGAATATCGGCTTCAGTGATATAGTTCTCCTTAAACAGGTTCCAGAAGTTCGCTGTAAACTCCTCGCCCGTCAGTTCACAAAACATCTGGTTGATGAGCCTGTAGGACGATGTTTCACCAAAACGGAACATATACCCCTCGGGGTTGATCCAGTTGCCCAGATTGATGCCTTGTATGAAGAATTTCTCTCCATCGGGTTTCACCAGGTCATGTCCACTCACTGTAATAAAACGTCCTTCCACGTCGTTCTGCACATTCTCCTTCGGAGTACATGCTGCCAATGCCATAAGGGCGGCACCTAAAGTAATGATTCTATTCATGTTTTTCGATTTATTAATTCTATGCGCCGCAAAGACAACCATTATTTCCTCTTTCTCCTGATAATATTCAGTCAGGTGTTCACGCCTCCAATCGAAGTACCTTGTCCAAAGCTCGAGTTGTGGCAGGTTGGGCAATTCGGTGACAAATGCACCATCGCGAAAATACATAGTGCTTTCAGTACCCTGATTATATGCCGGCCAATAGGGAAGGAGTTCGCCATTCGGGTCACCCGTCTTGATGAAGTTTACCCAATACTGGTGAATAATCTTCGTCATGGCTGCGTCAGCAGGACTTTGTGGGCCACCCCAACCACCACTACGTTGTGGTCCGAAAGTGTACATCATCTCAAAAGCATGTGTCGAAATCTGCTTGCGTGTTGTCTGCTGATTCCTGCGAAAAGGGTTGAACTTCAACTGGTCGAAGAAGTACATATAGACGTTGCCCTTCCCATGCTGCGACTGCATGTTGGCCCAAGCGTAGGTCGGCCAGGCAAAAGCTGCCTCTCGGAAAATGTCGGAGTGAGCATCAAATGCCTCCTGATTGTTCGACCCAGGATACATCTTGCGGAACTCGTCCCTCCATTCGGGAGCAAACGATATACGCAGCTCCTCTTCATATTGTACTGGAGTAAATTCACCCAAGTAACCTGTAAACATCGAGCCTTCGTCGGAGTTGGTGCCCATCAAAATATTTACGTCATTGAAGTTTCCCTTCTGGTATTGCAGGTAAGCATCGGTATCGAGGATGTAATCGTCATAACAGGGCCAAAGGGCGCCACCCATGCTGAAAGCTGCCGAGTCATTTAAAAAGACTTCGGCAGGTAGTTTGCGCAAGTCCTTCAGCTTCGGGTTCTTCTTGCCCGTGACACGCTGAATAAAGGCCAGGCCGTAAGCCTCCGAACCCTTCACGTTGCGCAAAGAATTGTTATCGATGCGTACATTGTCCATCGGCACCATGTTGCCACCGCTCTCGCTGATGGCCCCACGGAAAAGACCCTTGGCCAAAGGACTCTGGCAAAGGATGGCCACAGAAATGGCACCTGCACTCTCGCCCATGATGGTTACCTTGGCAGGATCTCCACCGAAAGCCGCGATATTGTCATGCACCCACTGCAACGCCAAGATCTGGTCCATGATGCCGTAGTTGCCCGACGTTGCATGACCCGTCTCCTTGATGCTCTCCTGTGTCAATTCCGGGAGAGAGAGGAATCCCATGCAATTCAAACGATAGGTGATGCTGACAAATACAATGCCAGCCTTGGCGAAGTTACTACCATCAGTGAACGAATTGCCCGAAGAGAAAGCACCGCCATGAATCCAAACCAACACGGGCAATTTCTCGTCCTTTGACTTCGCGGGTGTCAGAACGTTCAGATAGAGGCAATCCTCACTCACTGCAGGTACCTCCTGTCCAGGCATGGTCTGCACACGCTGAACACCTTGCTTGGCGAAGTGATCGGCCTTAAATGTGCCTTCCCATGTCTTGGCGGGCACAGGTGCCTTCCATCGCAGATTCCCAACGGGAGGTTCGGCAAACGGGATACCCTTGTAGTGAACCATACCTTCCTCAACGACACCTTCTATCTCACCTTGTGCCACAGTCGTCCTAACGAGCTGTGCCTCACTTTGTCCGGCCATCAGGAATGCTGCGGCCACCAAAAGAATAGATAAACGATTCATAGCATAGTTGTTTAAAATGTCGGCCACAAAGATAATGAGAAAAAACATACGCTCCAAATTTTGCCAACACAAAAATCATGAAGTATGTCAATTCTCACTATTTTGATAAAAAGATAGATTGAAAAATACCTCCCACCACCTTTCTCAATAAGGAATCTCTATCCTTGAAGGATGTTGTGCATCGATATAGAGAGTTTGATGTGCCACGCGCGTCTGGGTCTGTAAAGACCAAACACCTGCATAATTGCTGTGTATCGAGTATTCGGGAAAGTTGCTGCTCGTGATGTCGATGCGCAGGCGATGTCCTTTCTTGACTTGCCAGAGGATGGGCAGTGCTTCAATCGTCAGTTCCATCACCTCGCCAGGCGAATAGGTCTGGCGCGGTCCCAAACGATTGTTGCGATAGGCCATCGTCGTAATGCCTGAACGGATATTGTAGGCTGTGCCATCGGGCAATACCTCACTCACCTTGAAAGTCAGTGCCGTATCATCGACATCGGTGCTCATCCACACGACGGCTCGGATCTTGCCATCGATATTGAGATCTTCGTCAAAGGGATCGCTGAGATAGCTGAGTACATCGGGACGATAGCCTATTTCGGGCTGCTGTATGCTACCTCGTGTGCGCTCACTAGTGAAGAGCGTCTCTCCTCCCACACTCATTACAGGATTCTTGGGATCGTAAACGTAGTGTTGCTCGTCCCTGCGGGGCAGAAGTGAAGCATCCGTCACCAAATGATACGCATTTCTGTCATCAGGATCGAACGCTGAAGTCAGATAGTAAGCCTTGTGATGCGCAGTGGCGGTGGGCCACTGGTCGAAATGTCGCCACACGTCTTCGCCTATGTTATATACCAGTACTTCATGCTCGGGCTCCTTGCCTTCGACGAGCAATGCGTACATCCAATTGAAGGCATCTGCATCAACGTTGAAATCCTTGTCATGTTGTGGATGGTGAGCTATGGGTGTGGTGACAAAGCTATGGTTCCAGGCCCCCACGATGAGTCGGCTTTTCGCCTTGGTGGCGTCGGACAACAGCTGATAGCCCAGGAGGGTGCCTTCATTGTGATGGTCGAAGTGTCCGGCCACGATGGTGCAAGGCACTTTGATGCGCGGCGGAATGCTGCGAAGCGTCTCCCAAACACCCTGATGCCAATATGGATCGGTATAGTCGGTGTGTGTGATCCAGTCGCGATACCATGGCAGTTCACATCCCAGCAAATCGACGTCCATGCGAACCTGTGGCATATAACGTTCCTCGGTGTAAAAAGGTGCTGCGGGATCGACTTTTGGCTTCCTGATGGGCTCACGGGCATTGCTGATGCTCCATGCGGTGAGGATATCCTGACGGAAAAGACCACTATTGTAGGCGCTCAAATGACGATCGACACCATAGTGATGCTGATGAATGCACTTCACCTTGTCGGGCAAGCTGTCGGCAATAATCCAGCATGTCAACGACATATAGGAGGTGCCGGTCAGACCAATGGCCGTGATCCAAGGTTGACGATCGAGCCAGCCCACCACGGCCAGTCCATCTTCACGTTCATAGATGTTCGGTTGGAACTGTCCCTCGCTACCTCCTGTGCCGCGCGGATGATTAAGCACATAACCGATGCCGCGCTCAGCATATTGTCGAGGAGCGCCCATCTGCGACAACGTCATCGGTGCAGGAACATAAGGATTGCGTGTCAACACGACGGGGAATGCTTCGGTGGTGACAGGCAGGCACATTTGTGTGCGCATTTTCATACCCGTCCCGAAGTCAATGAGCGTATCGACATACTGCACCTCGAATCGTGGCTCGACATCGAGCCGTGTGCTATCAATCTTCATCCACTGTGCCCTTGCCTCCAACAGAGTGCTCAGGGCCAAAGTCAATAACAATATTCTTTTCATAGTCTTTCAAAACCTTCAAACTCCTCAAACCCCTCAAACCTTTAGACAAAGGGGGGCTGACGACCCTTTTCAGGTGCCAGCCCCTCGATGTTTGCAATACTAATATCCGATGAGCCCCAATCAGCAGAATGGGTTCTCAGTGGGATAATAGTTACCCTTCGGGAAGTTGTAGTCGATTTCATCGACGGGGATGCCCATGTACTTGAGCACTTCCCACAGATACTTGCCAGCGTGTTCGAACATCACGGCTGCATGGTGCGGATAGTGCTTCTCGATGAGGACGTGACGATAGAAACGGCTCATGTTCTTGATACCGAAGGTTCCGATGGAGCCGAACGAACGCGTTGCTACCGGCAGAATCTCGCCTTGGGCGATATATGCACGCAACTTGGTGTCGGCTGTACTCTGCAGACGATATACAGTAGCCAGACCAGGCTTCAGATCGCCTTCGAGCGTGCCGTTGGTAACCTCGACAGGCAGTGCGCGAGCCATGATACGCTGGAAGCACATCTGGCAGCTGCATACCTTGCCTGATGCGGTGTTGCCGCAGTGGAAGCCCATGAAGATCTCTTTGTCGGTATAGGTGTCGCACAGGAACTTCCTGCCCTTGATGCTCTCCTCGTACATATCGGCGGGCACAGAGTTGTTGATGTCGAGCAGGGTGACGGCATCCTGGGTGATGCAGGTTCCGATGTACTCCGATAGAGCGCCATAGATATCCACCTCGCAAGCTACGGGGATACCACGACCGGTAAGACGGCTGTTGACATAGCAGGGAACGAAGCCGAACATGGTCTGGAAGGCGGGCCAGCACTTGTTGGCCATAGCAACGAACTGACGCGAGCCCTTGTGACCTTCAATCCAGTCGGTGAGGGTTAGTTCGTACTGGGCAAGCTTCGGCAGCACATGCGGGATCTTGTTGCCCGTGCCGAGTTCGGCTACCATATCCTTCACCACGTCGTCGATACGTGGATCGCCGGCATGCTTCTGGAAAGCCTCGAGCAGGTCGAGCTCAGAGTTCTCCTCGATTTCAACGTCGAGGTCATAAAGGGCGCGGATAGGTGCGTTGCAGGCCAGGAAGTTGTTGGGACGTGGACCAAAGCTGATGATCTTCAGGTTCTGCAGACCGACGATGGCGCGAGCGATGGGCACGAATTCGTGAATCATCTCGGCGCACTGGGCTGCGTCACCCACGGGCTCTTCTGGGATATAAGCACGAGTCTTGCGCAGCGAGAGAGCCTGGCTGGCATTGAGCATACCGCAGTAGGCATCGCCACGACCATCAATAAGGTCGTTCTGGGTCTCCTCGGCAGCAGCACAGAACATAGTGGGACCCTGGAACCAGTCAGCAATCATAGTCTCGGATATTTCGGGACCGAAGTTGCCCAAATATACGCAGAGCGCGTTGCATCCTGCCTTCTTCACATCTTCGAGAGCCTGCTGGGCGTGAATCTCGCTTTCGACGATACAGATTGGACACTCATAGATGTCGGCGGCACCGAACTTCTCGACATACTTGGCGATTACGGCCTTACGGCGATTGACGGCCAATGACTCAGGGAAACAGTCGCGGCTCACGGCGACGATTCCGATTTTGATTACAGGTACATTTTTCATTTTACTGAATAGAAGTGGATAAGGTAATTGTTTACATTGTCTTTCAGGTGGCAAAGATACGAATATAATTTGATATATAAACTTTTTTTTCGAAAAATTTTCGTTTCGACCCATATTTTTACCTTTTTTCACCCTATTTATCTTTTTCACAATACAAAGTGGGTGCGAATTGTTTTATATTGAAAAAAAATACTTATATTTGCAGCGCAAAACCTTACACACCCCTTTTTACCACAATGACGAACGTACAAGACTTCTTACTCTTCGAATCACATGCCTGGCAGAAGGTCAAGACCAGGATGGAGGAGTGAGAGTACCGATAAAACAAACTAACACTATAAAAAAATGAAAAAGTATTTCAAACACTTACTAGCCATTTCGTGCATTTTGTTACTGCCATCTGGCATGACAGCACAACCCGATGCCACATCCCTCATCAGCAAACAAGTCGTGAAACAGAAGGTGATCGACGAGGGCGGCAGTGGTTTTCTGAAGGCCGTGGCCGTCAAGGACGCGGGTTTGCCCGACTTCGTCATCTATCGTCCCAAGGACATCAATTTCGCATACGTCCTGAATGGGAAACTACCCCTCCTGATGTTCTGCAATGGAGGCTGTTCGGACAGCAGTATAGGATACGAACGTATGCTCATCGAGATAGCCTCGCAGGGCTATGTGGTTGTAGCCCTCGGTGAACTGCAGGAGGAGCGCGGCGACCGTCCCGAGGGACACACAGCCTCATCGGACCTGAAGCGTGGCCTGGACTGGATTCTCGAACAAAGCCAGATCAAGGGCAGCGACTACTACCAGAACATCGACCCCGAACGCGTGGCAGCAGCCGGTCATTCGTGCGGCGGTTCACAAGTGATAGCCAATGCGGCCGACCCACGCATCAAGACTTGCCTCTTGCTCAACTCCGGCGCGGGCGACATGGAGATGATGGGTGCAAACGTCGAATCGCTCAAGACGCTGCATGGCCCCATTCTCTACATCACAGGTGGCCCGACGGACGTTGCCTACCCGAACGCCAGACTTGACTATCAGCGCATCACCCATGTGCCGGTGGCTTATGCCGACCATCCCGCTTCGGGCCATGGCGGCACATACGGCGAACAGGGCGGTGGCGACTACGGACGCATCATCCTCGACTGGCTCGATTGGCAATTGAAAGGCAAGAAAGAGAACGCCCGCATCTTCCTCGGTGGCGATTTGAAGAACTATGAAGGCTGGAGCATCAAGGCCAAGAACTTCAAATATCGTCCCGGTCGCACCGTGATGACCAAGATGCCTTGCAAACTGCTCAGCGGCATCACCGAACGCGACTACGCCATCTACCTGCCCGGCAGCTACGAAGAGGAACCGCTCCACTATTACCCCGTCCTCTATCTGATGCATGGCGGCGGTGGCAGCCACACCGACTGGGAGCGTGCCAATCACCTTTCGTACGTGGCCGACAGCCTCATCGACTGCGGTGCCATCGACGATATGATCATCGTTTGCCCCGAAGGCAACCAGCAGAATATGATCTATTTCAACTCACCCACCGAGAAATCGGCCAGCCTCGGTGCCCCCGAATGGAAGTATGAGGATTACCTCTTTGAGGAACTCATCCCTTATATCGAACAGAACTACCGTGCACGCACCGACCGTGGAGGGCGTGCCGTTGCCGGCTTCTCGATGGGCGGCGGTGCAGCCACCGTCTATGGTGTTCATCGTCCCGACATGTTCTGCATGGTCTATGACATCAGCGGCTATCAGCGTGCCCAGCCGCTCGAATTCCTCAAGTTCGACCCCTCGGGACCTTGGCGCCAGCAAATTGTGGATGACAACAACCCCATCATCCGCATCAGCCAGGGCACAGCCGACGAGGTGAAGGCCTGGAAGCAGGTCGATTGGAAGGTTGCCGTGGGCGACAAGGACTTTACCCTCGATGCCAACATGGATCTCGTCCAAGCCATGCACTCCAAGGGCATTCCCGTAGCCATGCATGTCGATGACGGCGACCACAACATGGAATGGGTCACCCCAGCCATGATCGATGCCATCAAGCGCGCAGACCGCAACTTCGAGAGCCTGTGGATCAAGAATGGCGACCGCAATATCTTTGGCATCATCAGCAAACCCCGTCAGACGGGCGAGCGCCAGCCTTTAGCCATCGTATCGCATGGTTTCAATGCCAACTATCATACCGGACGTCCATATTTCGAGACCCTCAACGCTTTAGGCTATCAGGTTTATACCTTCGACTTCCCCGGCGGCTCAATCAGCAGTCGCAGCGACAACAACACGATGAACATGTCGGTCCTCGATGAGGTGAGCGACGTGAAGGCCATCGTCCGATTCTTCCAACAACAGCCCGACGTCGATCCGAACCGTATCGTGCTCATCGGCGAAAGCCAAGGTGGCCTGGTGTCGTCGCTCGTCGCTGCCGACATGCCTTCCGACATCCGCGCCGCCATCCTCGTCTTCCCCGCTTTCTGCATACCTGCAGACTGGAACAAGCGCTATCCCGACGTGGCCCAGATACCCGACACCACAAAGATGTGGAACGTGTCGCTCGGTCGCCGTTTCTTCCTGGAACTGCGCGACCTCGATGTGTTCAAGCCTATGAAGAAGTTCAAGAATCCCGTGCTCATCGTGCAGGGTGACAAGGATCCTGTGGTGAAAATGGCTGACTCTGAACGCGCCCTCAAGACCTATCGTAACGCCCGTCTGCACGTCATCCCAGGTGCCGGTCACGGCTTCAATGCCGTCGAGATGAAGGAGTTGCTCGAGCAGATCAAGGCATTCCTGCAAGAGTTGAAATAGCCTCTCTATAGCCAATATAGTTACTATAGTCATTAACCATGGGATTACCTAAATTTCTGATTCTTTCCGTTATGGCATTATCATCTATTTCCATGAAAGCGCAATGTGACATGGAAATAGATTATTCCATCAGGAATCTTCCAGCCAATACGCACGGTATCGTGATGATGCGTCTTCCCGATGGAGCCGACACGATCCTGATAGACGGTACGATTCGGCAAAGTCGGACGACCTGTCATTTGAACCAGCTTGGAGAATACCGGTTGACGATATGCATCGATGCCGACAAACTTGGCAAGGATTCTTGTTCGAGAAACTTCATGTTGACCTGTGAAGAATTCAACGTCAAGACGAGAGTTGATGTCGAACGGAGATGCAAGAATCTTTCAGACTGGCATTGTAAAGATTCCATCATTTCATGCTTATTCGGAATTGCCAGATATTCGCAGCCATCACCCTTGGTCGAAATTGAATATCTTCGAACAGAAAGAGGTGGAGATGGGGCTTTCGCCGGTCCTTACTTCGTTGTGCATAATCATAGCAATGATACCATCTATGGGGAATGGCTTCCCGGCTATTTATGGGGATCATTCTCAAAATGGATTGATGGGAAATATGAAGGAGACCATGTTGGGCAGATTTGCACGACTTGGGAAGATCAACCGCCACTGTATCCAGGAAAGGTGAAAGAGGCTTGGATTGCCAGCATGGGTAGAAGAATCGTGCCCGGCAAGTATCGCTTCAACCTCCATTACTCTACGGACAAAGGTACTGGTAGTTATTCTTTATCCCACGAATCAGACTCGTTCCGATGGTGGACAAGTTTAGAGAACTGGCATTTGCTCACTTGCGAATTTGAAGCATCATACGATTCGCCGAAACAATGAAAAGATTTTGGAATAACCAATCTTAGCTGAAATTGGTCATTCTTCGGTTGGACTATAACCATTCCTGGCCGAAATTGGTCATGCGACGGTTGGACCATAACCATTCCTGGCCGTAATTGGTCATGCGAGAGTTGGATCATAACCATTCCTGGCCGTAATTGGTCATGCGAGAGTTGGACCATAACCATTCCTGGCCGAAATTGGTCATGCAATGGTTGGACCATAACCATTCCTGGCCGTAATTGGTCATGCGATAGTTGGACCATAACCATTCCTGGCCGTAATTGGTCATGCGACGATTGGACAATAACCAATCTTGGCCGAAATTGGTCATGCGATGATTGGACCATAACCAATCCTGGCCAAGAATGGTCATGCGCAAAACACGTTATAACCATTCTTGGCCAGGATTGGTCATTCTGTAGTTGGAAATAGGTCTTTCCTCGTTCGAAGTATTCTATTCGATAGAAGACCTACGTTTTTCGGCATTCTTGACGGTACATTTGCACTCGTGGGCTCACAATTGAATCGGAACCTACTGATATTGGCTGATAATGCTTTTAAGATCGTTTAGTCGCATAGCCCCACTCTGACGCCATAGTACCTCTCCTTTGCGGAAGAGTATGAGCGTAGGGACTGACTGGACACGATAATTCATAGCGAGGCTATTATTCTTGTCAACGTCAATCTTAATGATACGGATACCGTCACCCAACTCCTCCTTGAGTTGTTCGAGTACGGGATGCATCATCTTGCAGGGACCACACCAGATGGCAAAGAAATCGACCAAAGCAAGTTGCTCGCCGTTGATAATTTCACTGAAGTTTTCCATAATGTTTATGTTTAAAGAAGATTTAGCCGACACGAAAGGTCTGTCGATTATTGGTCTTTTGCCGGAGTCTTCAAGGTAGAACAAACGAAACCATTGACATCCACATAACCGCCCTTGCGATGAGTGGAATAGCAGAAGATGGCATAGCGTGTGCCCATGAAGAAACGCTGATAGTCGAAACGCATCTGATAGTCAGGGCCTATTCGCTTCCATTGCTGTCCGTCGAGACTGTAATACATTTCTGCGATGTCGCGATGCAAGGTGAAGTCTCCATCGATGCGCAGCCAAATAGTGCCTTGCTTGAACTCCACGCGTTCGCGTTCGGTCACCTCCACATTCGTTACCTGCTTCTCCTGTCCATCCATGTTGATGACCTCTTCTGTCATAGTAAGTGTGTATTTTCTGCCTTTCTTGGTTACGGTCAGCACGCCGCTATGTCCATTGAAGGCACAGAACCCTGCATGGTCGCCTTCCTTGAGATGAGAAACGTCCAATTCAATCTCGGCACTGCAATAAGGTCCCATCATGCGCTGCGAGATTGTATTAGGTGCCAAATAGAGATTGTCGGCAATACGGCTCGTCTTGAGACGCAGGTAGCCAGGACGTTCGGTGAGCGACCAGGCGTCATCAACGGGATTATGGTTCCACTGCCATTGCAAGCCCAGTTCCAGACCATCGAAGTCATCACTAATCATCAACGGCGTTACAGGTTGTCCCTTGACCACTGGACGCATATTCTCGGGAACCTTCCCATATTCGTCACCCAGCATGGGCCAACCGTCGAGCCAGCGGCAGGGCATCACCGTGATAACGCGTCCCACGGCACCATGGTCCTGGAAGATGACTCCATACCAGTCACCATCCTTCGAATCGACGATGGTACCCTGACCAACGTATGGGAATCCACCGAGATCGGATTGCAGAATGACATTCTTCTCGTAGGGACCATGAATGTCGTCGGCACGATAGCACACCTCACGACGATGGCGCCCTGGACCCCAAACCTGCGAAATCATGAGCAAATAATACTTGCCATTGTGCTTTACCATACGCGAACCTTCGAGCAATCCCTTCTCATCCGCCTCACGTTCAAAGATCTTCATGTGGCTCCCTTCGATAACTCCTGAGAGGTCGGGCTTCAACTCACACAACTCTCCCGTACCATAAACGACAAAGACACGACCATCATCGTCGAAGAGCAATGAGCAATCATGGAAATGCGGCAAACGTGACACTAACTGCCACGGACCAGCAGGATCCACGGCAGAGTAGATGTAGGAATTACCCATATCGCCCATCTCGTTGGGCGCAAAAAGAACATAGAACTTCCCATTGTGATATTTGAGCGATGTTGCCCATTGTCCACGTCCATAAATCGTACCGCCCTGCATGTCGTAGCGCGGCGAGTCGGTCAGACGATCAACGACATAGCCGATGGTCTCCCAGTTGACAAGGTCTTTCGACCGCATGATAGGCACACCAGGGAACTGATGCATTGTGGTGGTGACCAAGTAGAAATTATCCCCAACACAGATCACATCGGGATCAGGCACATCAGTCCAAAGGACGGGGTTCGGATAGGTTGGATAAGGATCCATCTGCGCCTTGCAGCTCAACGATATGCAGCAAGCGATAACTAATAACAATAATTTCTGTCTCATAATTAATTTATGTGATGATGCAACTATTTTTTTATCCTTGCCCCCATGAGCTTCGGTCGAGGTTTCGATAGCTGATGGCCTCGGCGATGTGGGTGGAAGTGATGTGGGGCTCTCCTTCGTAGTCGGCGATAGTACGCGAAACCTTGAGGATTCGATCGTAGGCACGCGCAGAGAGGTCGAGTTTGGTCATGGCTCGTTGGATCATAGCGAGTGCCTTGTCATCAAGTTTGCAGTACTGACGAAGCAAGGAAGGTGTCATTTGCGCATTGCAGTGGACTCCGGGCTCTTCACGGAAACGATTCTCTTGAATCTGACGTGCCTTGATGACCCGTTCGCGAATAGATGAACTGCTTTCAGCAACGCCTGTTCGGCTTACTTCGGAAAAACTCAAAGGAAGAATCTCGATCTGAAGGTCAATTCGATCGAGCAAAGGTCCTGACACCCGGCCCAAGTATTTGCGCACCTGCGTCTCACTGCAGATACAGGGATGCGTGGGATGGTTATAGTAACCGCAGGGACAGGGATTCATACTGGCCACCAACATGAGCGACGCAGGATAGGTCACTGTGTTCTTGGCGCGAGCGATGGTGATCTGACGGTCTTCGAGCGGTTGGCGCAGCACTTCAAGCACCGATTTCGAAAATTCAGGCAATTCGTCAAGATAGAGCACACCATTGTGAGCCAAACTCACCTCGCCTGGCATTGGATTAGTTCCTCCGCCAATGAGGACAACGCTCGAAATCGTATGATGAGGAGAACGGAAAGGCCGCTGCGTTACCAGCCCCGTCTCGGCACGCAGTCCTGCCACCGAATGTATTTTAGTGGTTTCGAGTGCTTCGCTGAGCGAAAGGGGCGGCAGAATGGAAGGCAGACACTTCGCCATCATCGATTTGCCAGCGCCTGGAGGACCTACCATAATCATATTGTGGCCACCAGCTGCGGCTATGGCAAAGGCTCGTTTTACCATCTCCTGCCCCTTGACGTCCTTGAAGTCGTGCGGATAAGTGCGCTCTGCTTTTTCGAACATCTCGCGCGTGTTCATCACCTTCTGCTCCATTTCGGATTCTCCCGCCATGAAACCCATGACGTCGCTGAGTGTGTCGGCGCAGAGCACGTCAAGGTTGTTGACTACAGCGGCCTCACACGCATTTTCTCGTGGAACGATGATACCCTTAAGATGCATCTGACGCGCCAGGATGGCGAAGGGCAGGCAGCCCTTGACGGGCTTGACTGCACCATCGAGCGACAACTCTCCTACCATCATGTAGTGTTCGAGCTTGTCGGTCGGAATCTTCCCGTCAGCCGCCATCACGGCCACGGCAATGGGCACATCGTAGAGCGAACCTTCCTTGCGTACGTCAGCAGGAGCGAGGTTGATGGTGACGGCACGTCGCGGGAAACGCATTCCCGCCTCGCGCAGAGCACTCTCGATGCGATCACGACTTTCCTTGACTGCCGTGTCGGGCAGTCCGATCATAATAGTACGAATACCTTGCGTTGTCACCGTCTCGCAATAGACAGGTGTGGCATCGATGCCTTGCAAGGCAGCTGTGATTGTTCTAACGACCACGATTTGCTTTAGGTTTTGGTGTAAGTGTAAAACTGCTTCTGTTGGGAACTCGACCCAAAGAGGCGCGCAGACGCTGCCCCCATTCGTTGCGTATCTGCTGATTGTTGTACATGTCACAAACGATGACTGTGGGCACGCTTAAGATATCCCACTTGCGCATACGCTCGTCGCCAAGCCCTGCCGGAAACCATGCGTGCAAGCCCTCGATGTCCTGGGTTCGCTGTCGCCACCATGTGCTGTCAGGAGCACTCAGACAAATGGTCACCAGCTGGAGACGTTTCATATCATATTCGTTATTGACCAGGTTGGCTACGACCTTGAGACTGTCAATCGATGTTGGGGAATAGTCGCCCCAAATGAAAACGAGCAGATAGTCGGAACGCGAAGCGCTGAAGTCGAAGTTCGTGCTGTCGGTCTGCATGACACAGGGGGCAAGTCGACGACTTGGACGAGGTTTTCGGGAACACTCTTCAAGTGTCCGATCAATGCTCTTCATCAGCCAATCAGGCTTGGCATCATCGGCCAAACCACCTAAACAACGACGCACAAAGATCGAGTCCTTCAGAACCTCTATCTGATCACGTAGTAAAAGTCCGCAACGAATGTCATGCGTGTGCTGATGACAAAGGGAATCCATGGCATCCTTCTTGGCTGGGCCAAGGAGCGTGCGGAAGAATGCGGTCTGCTGCTGCAACCAAGGATTGATGCTATCGCCCTGCGAAGGGTCGAAAGTTGCCTTCACGCTATCGCCCACCATATTCAATCTTATGGAAACCGTAACATTACCCGTCGCATAGAAACGACACAACTCACCTCCATCGGAGCATAGAAAAAGTTCATCGAGGCTGCGCGTCGAACCCGAATGTTCGAATGAATGCTGTGGATTGAGATCGAGGCTGTCAAAGAGAAGGGCAGTGTGCCGATCGGTATAGAGCACAAGGTGGTCAAGCACTATTGTGCTATCGACATCAAAACTGCCCTCGATGGTGTAAGCACGCTCAGGATGACTACCCTCCTGATCCTTGCAAGCGGCAAGGACCAGAAAGAGAATGACTGGATAGAGGAAAAGTAACTTTTTCAAAATACAAAAAATTTGGGAAGCTCTGAAACCCTCATCACTTGACAAAGTGGATGAGCTGCGTCATGAGCTGGATGAAGTCACGTGTACTGTAGCCAAGAACCGGTTCCTCGGGCGTGAAGGGCGAGGTGTCGTACTCGTCGCCGACGAAAGTAGTGGCATACTCAGTGCTGTTCGATGGAGCCAAACCCTCGGGCAAAGGCTTATAGACATTGGAGATCTGACTCAAAGGGGTGAGCCAGCCGCCACTGGGCTGCTGGGCCTGCAAGATATCCTGCACCGAGCTGAACCCGCGACGCGCGGGACCGCCCAGCATGGGAGCAGGCTTGAAGTAATAATCAGGCACAGCAACATTCTGCTTGGGATAGAGCAGAGGCGACGAAGCGGTGACCTCCTTCACATCGGCCTGAAGCAATGTCTGGTATTCACGCTCCATACCATCGGGATTGACAAAGGCGCACGAACCATAGTGCGCAATGGTGCGGCTGATATCCTGGTCGGTGTAATACTCGCCATTACCCACATTGCTGCCGCGACGATGCACATACATGGGCACGCCATCCTCGGGATTGAGAAAACGTGCCACAAGGAAGCCCTCGCCGCCGCGGCGACCCGCCCTGCCACCAGTGCCACCGCCACCACCATAGCGTGCCGCCTCATCGTCGGACAGACGCTGCTCGCGCAAGAACTGCAGGGCGGCAGGGATGCCCTTGAGGTATTTCTTTTCGCCAGTGAGGCGATAGTAGTCCATCATGGCGCGAACCATGCGCACCGTGGTGCCCGTATTGACCGAACGCGGCTCATAACTGCGGGCATGGGCAGGCTTGAGAGTCTTGACGAAATACTGGTCACCCCAACCGGCGAGTGGAGCGGGCTGCTGTAGTTTAATCGACAGGTCGAGCGCCTTGCGAATGGGTTTGAGCAGGTCCTTACGCCCCAGTTCCTGATAGCATTGGATAAGGAACTCGATGTTGGCGGGCATCACGTCGTCATTGAGAGTAATGAAAGATGAATAGTCCTCCTTGCCACGGAACACGTGGTCATACATCAGTGGATAACGTTGCGGCCAACCGCCATTGGGGTACTGGCTATTGAGCATAAAGCCAATGACCTTTTCGAGCGACTGGCGCACCTCGGCATCCTTCTTCTCCAAATAGACGCGCAATAGGAACGTGGCGCACTCGGAGGTGGCCTCATCGTCGAAGGTGCAGTTGCCGTAATAGTGCTGGAATTCCTCCAATCGCCATGCCTGACGGCCAATGGTGGCATAAAACAGCTTCAACTCGTCTTCGCCAGCCAGATCCTCGACGTAGTTCCAGCCTCCCTCGGGATGCTGAACCCGCATAAGTACACCAGCAATCTTACGTGCCTGTTCGTAATAGTATTCATCACCTGTGGCATGATAGGCGTCGATCAAAAGATGGCCCACCGAGGGCGTGCTGGGCGACTGTAGCCAAACCATCGTACGGTAGGGGGCTTCCAATTCGCCCCATTGGCGACTGCGGTCGGGTAAGTAGCTCCAAACGAAGGCTCCCTCGTAGCTGATACTGTCCATCATAAAGCTCACAGCACGACGCATAGCCTCCTTGGCATCCTCGATGTCGAGGTTACGATAAGTGAAATGTGTGAACGTCGCCGAACCCTTGCCCGCACAGAAGATACCGGGGAGAACCGACTGGAACTGATAAAGCGTGTTATGGTTGTAACCCGAGCAGTCCATGCCCCATGTCTCGCGCTGCCAGTTGATGCCATCGTAACTGTAGCTGCCTGTGACAATGTGGTTATCGTTGCGCAGACGAAGCCACATGCGATGCGTGCCTTGTGCCGGATGCATTCCTCCTCCGCTTTGTCCACCTTTACGATAGCGATAGCGTCGATTGGCATCGAAACCAGTGCCCATATAGAAGGCACTATCGTAGTAAAGCACCAAGCCTGCTCGTGTTTCATCATCGCTGACCTCAACCTCGGCCTCGATCTCGTAACGATGGTCGCCAGCCACAAACATCAGCGGTGACGAATTGCCGGGCAGGTTGCCCTTGGCCGTAAGACGTATGCCATCAGCAATGTGCTCAATACGTTCTGGTTCAAAGGCGCGATAGCTCTTCCATTCGAGGCCGATGCGGAAAAGGGAAAGGTTCGAAGGGGTCGAGGAGTTCGAGAGGTTCGAAGAGTTAAGTGGTGCAGGAATAGCACCCACGGGGTCGGCACTAAGTCCCTGCTTATCACGAATAACGGGACGGAACCATCCATCCTTGGTCAGTTCCAAAGGTTCCAACAAGGTCTGACGTCCCAAATCCGTAAAACCGTTTTCGTACGCGTGATAGACACAGTACCAGCGTCCATCAGGTGTGTCGATGAATGAACCATGTCCACGACTCCACCAGCGGTTCGAATTGGCGTAGTTGTGGATAAGTGGGTTGTAGGGACTGTCTTCCCACGGGCCGTCGATGCTCTTCGAACGAGCCACAACCACCATGTGACTGGTAGGAGGGCCAGCCGTGCCGCCCTCGGCATTCAAATAATAATAATAGTCCCCAATCTTGCGGAGCTTCGGCCCTTCGAGGCAAAGCCCTTCGGTAGCCCATTCTTCTGGATATATCCAACCAGGATAGACTTTCTCAAGTGTCCCGGGCACAACATGTAGTCCGTCATCGGTGAGCTTCGCACGTTGTCCCCCACTCAAGAAGAGCCAGCGCTGACCATCGTCACCAACTACATGGCAGGGATCGATGTTAGCTACGCCCAGATCAACTGGCTCACTCCATGGCCCATAAGGAGAATCGGCCGTCACCACAAAGTTCATGCGGCTGCCAGGCTTCTGGTCGCGTCCGGCCTTGGCGCGAACAGCATCCGACGGATAAGCCACGGTGAAATAGATGTAGTACTTATTGTTGTATTTGCAGATGTCGGGTGCCCACACCGAACCCAAGAACGTCGTGAGAGCGGAACCAATTGGCTCCCAATGCACCAGGTCACGACTATGAAACACCACAAGGCCTGGCACATAGTCGAAGGCACTGTGTGTCATGTAGTAATCCTCACCCTCACGCATAATGGTCGGGTCGGGATAATCACCACCGAGAATCGGATTGGTGAAAGTTCCGTTCTGTGCCTTTGCAACGAAATGACTTCCACAGAAGGTCATTAGGCATAGAATAGTTAGAAACAGACGTGTTTTCATATTAATTAGGATTAAAAAACAGCGCAAATATACATTTTTTTTTAATATCCTCGCTCATTTTCCGGAAAAAACGTTATCTTTGCACCAAAATTTATCAATTAACAATTAACAATTAACAATTAACAAAGAATAATTACCAATTTTAAAATGCTTTTTTATGAAAAAGATTCTTTTCGCAGCCGCTCTTGCCACCCTGCTCGTAGGATGCAAGTGCAACCAGCCAGAGCAAGCCACTTGTGACAAACCTTGCTGCACCGATAGTACCCTCACCGCTGCTCCTCACGGAGTGATTACCGTAACCGACGACGGGCAAACCGTCTATACTCGCGACATCACCACCAAGAGCGCTCAGTTTGTGTTCGATGCCGACAAGGAATGGGAACGCACAGGTGACCCGGGTGAAGTCTATCGCAAGGTGATGGGCTACAACGACAACCTCATGATGGTGAAGGTGAAGTTCAAGAAAGGATCGGAGGGCAAGCTCCATAGCCATCCGCACGTGCAGATAACCTACGTCGAAAGTGGAGAATTCGAGTTCACCATTGGCGACGAGACCAAGATAGTCAAGGCTGGCGATGTACTGATGAAGGTTCCTAATGTCGTACACGGCTGCAAGTGCCTTAAGGACGGTGTGCTCATCGACACCTTCACACCCATGCGCTCCACGTTCATCCAACAATAAGGCCTTCTTCTTATTCAATCCTCTATCCTTACCCGACCTCCCGAAAGCTTCATGAGGTCGGGTAAGTCGTAGTATTGCAAGACGCCCGGAACAACGTTCGTCATCATGTCGTGCTGTAAGGGATGCTCCAGATATTCTTTCCAGGTCTTGAGCGTGCGCGTCAAAGTAACCTTCTCGATGCGCGAATCGAGCACTGCGGCATGCATCAGCACCGGACCGAACAGGCCATCGCCCACCACGTGCAATGGCCTGCCCTTGAGCAGTGGATGATGCGTACAGAAATCTGTCAGCGTAAGCACATCCACGACGCGCTGGCCCACCAGCGGACGACCTTCGTGCAAAGCAACCACTGCGCAACGCCATTCGCGGTTCCAATACTTGGTGAGGTTGTAACTGTAGGGATCCTCCAACTCGCCTACACCACGCACGTCGGCAGCCACGATGATGTTGCCGTTCGACTTCATATCCTCCCTGTCCATGTCGCCCAGGAACCATGCCTTGCCCCGCTCGTGCAAATGCAGCTCGATAGGCGAAGTGGGTGTGGCGCAATCTGGGATGCGCACCAACACTGCCACGGGTATCTCTCCCTCGCGGTTCAGCTGGAAACGGTATTCCTCGTAATCCCTGCCATGGGTGCGCCCCGAGGGAGCCACGGCGCTTGCCAACGTCGAGCCGGGGAGCGTAGCGGGAAGAGGCTCGCCACTTATCACGGATTCGTCCAGACCTAACAACTGACAAATCTGCCGCCTGATCTCCCCGATCGGCTGGGCGCAGAAGGCTGCTCGTTGCTCGGCCATTTTGTCGAAGCAGCGCACAGCATCCTGCATCGTGCTCTCTGCATCGGCGAACTCCAGGTTAACCTGTCCAGAATTGGTGCAAAGCATGTCCTTACCACGGAAGAAGACCTCATCGATCACAGCGGGTGAAGCATCGTCAGCCAACCAACGCTTGAACCACCCCACCAGATGCTCCATTACGTCGGGTGGACACGCATGGCCGTCGGCGCAATAGTACTGCTCCACATGGTCCGAAGCGCCCAGCACTTCGTAGGCACGCTGCACTTCCTTCATACCTTTCAGTGCACCATAATGGTCCACGAAGTCGTACAGGCCGTCGAGCACCTGGAACGGACGCGGAGCCATACACAGTGCCATATCGGCATGATTGATGCCCAACGCCCCTTCGCCCGCCATCCATTGGCAACCGTCGCTCGGTCCCTGTAGCTCCAGCGTGCGAGTTCGATCGCTGAAGAAAAGACCCACGCTAGCAGCCTGAATACGGTTGTCAAGGGCTGAAAGATAAGATGCTTCCGTACCACCACCCGAAAAACCATAACAACCAATATGCTTCGTGTCGATATCCTTGCGACTGCACAGATAATCCACTGCACGGCTGTTGTCCCAGAAGATTTGCGCCACGAGGCTCGAGCCCAGCAGCATGTAGGCAGGTGCCAGCAGCGAGTGCTCGGTGGTCACACCGCGCGTCAGGTTTCGGCCCTTCGCATCGATGAGCTGCTGCATTTCGCCCTGACCGATGGGATCGACCACGAGCACAGCAATGCCGTTGCGCGCCATCTGTACGGCAGTGCCAGAGCCGTTACCCTTGCCGCTCAAGCTGTGTCCGCACATCTCGATGCAAGCAGGATACTTCTTAGCTTTGCCTATGGAGGGCAGATAGAGGTGCGCGGTAACGTAGTGATGTGGGCGGCTCTCAAAGATCACTTTCTCAACCCGAAAGCCATCGCCCTCCACCATGCCGACCGTGCGACTATGTAGGTCGCCCCTTTCGGGGAAACTGCCTGCCAGTTGACGCATCTTTTGGCGCACAGTGGCAATATAAGCCTCCATATCGGTTTTCGAAGCAAAGGCTTGCTCCAGCTCCTTGCTCCGTTGATCATCGCGCTGGTGTTGCCATAGCATCAAATAATTGAACCACGACTGTGGGCTACTGTATTTCAATGCACCGTAGTTCGGACGGCCCGGATAGACTGCCCGGTCGTTCGGGGATTGTGCCGAGAGGCTCGATGCACACAGACATACGAAGAAGAAAAAAACGAGCGTCGCCCCTATCCGGCAGCGTTGTAAGTGGGAGCCAAACCTGACTCCCGACAAAAACATGTGTTTCATGACCATGGAGTATTAACGATGATGGTAATATCTTGTGTGTTATCCAAACCAGTATCCAAGCGGAGCAGACGCAGACTTTCATCCCACGTCCAATCGGTTTGTTCCATTCCGTTCACGGAGATGCTTGTGGGCTTATTGTCGAGATAAGCTTCGATGCTATATTGATGCGTGGCGGGGGTGAAGCGGGCACGGCCCTTCTTGTCCTTGACGGGACAGTTGGGCTTGCTTATAGTAAGCGTCCATTTGCATCCCGAAGTCCAACGGCAATATTCTTCATCTCTAACAGATGCCGACTTTTCCCAATAAACCATCTCACTCCCTATGTGAGTCAGGGCGTATGCACCCTGCTGATAGTCGAGCGTGCGTCCGTCATCCTCATACAGATCAAAAGTGGCAGAGCCAATAGGATAACAGCATACGGTGATGGACTGCCCTTCCGACTGAGCCATCCACTGCACTTCGGGCTGCTTAACGATGATAGCGTCTTGCGGAATGAAGATAGGCATCAGCCACTGCGGTGTGAGGAACGACTTCCACTGACGGCCTTCGATGCGTTCGCCGGTCCAGAAATCAACCCACTTGCCGCCAGGGAAATAGACTGGACGCGACAACGCACCCTTGTTGGTGACGGGGCATATCATCATCGAATGACCGAACATAAATTGGTCGCACATTCGGTAGGTCACTTCATCGTCCTGCCAGTCGTAGAGCATCGGGGTCATCATAGGACGTGAGGTCTGCGACATCTCCCAAGCATTACTATAGAGATAAGGAATCAAAGTATAGCGCAACGAATCGTAGGTGGTGAAGATGCGTTGCGCCTCCTCTCCGTAAGTCCACGGCTCATGATAACGCGGATGATCCATGCCGAAAAGCATCGCCACAGGACTGAACATACCGAACTGACACCAACGCAGATAGAGGTCGGTGTCGTAGGGCGAATATTGTTCGAAGCCGCCCATGCAATGTGACCAGTAGCCCACACCCGACAGGGCCATGGTGAGTCCTCCACGTATCACAGGCTCGAACCATTGCCATTCGGTGCCCCAGTCGCCTGCCCAGATGAAGGGATAACGCTGAATACCGGCATAACCTTCGCGTGTATGGGTAAAACCACGCATACGATTGTGTTCAATGAAACGCTTGTAGGGTGCAGCGCCGTAGGCCAATGGGAAGAGGTTGTGGAGTTCGGCACCTGTGAACCCCTGATAGATAACGCTGTCCTGACGGCCCGGATAACGGAATGCACTGCCCACGTCAGTTTTGAAGAACTTGACACCATCGTTCACCACGCGCATCGGCCCATGCTGCCACCACCAGTCGGCCTGCTGTTCGTCGAAGAAATTGAAGACTCCCTGCTGCTCCATACCTGGGAAGAGGGCTCCTGCGGCCAGCGCGTCTTGATAGAGTGTCGAACTTGGGCCATCGTCGGCAATGCTGCGGACATGAAGTCCGAATAGGTCGATGTGTTCGGCATAGATGCTGTCAATCATCCCCTTGGGGTCGGGGAAAGCCAGCTGCCAGTTGTAGTTGCAGCCGCCATTGCGGAAACGGCTGTTGAAAATGCGCCAAGTGGAGTCGAGCCAGAGGATATCGACAGGGATACCCTCCTTGCGCATACGCTGCACAAGCGCCACGTTGTAGTGCTGGTTGGCATCCTGTTCGTGGTTCCAAGTGCCTCCGCTATAGCTGCCGAGATGCAGGCCGTATGCCGAACGTGGCATCATCGGACACGTTCCAGTGAGCATCTGATAATTATGGAGCATCGTCTGAATCTCAGGACCTTTGACGAAGTAATAGTCCAACTCTCCGCCATCGGCTTGCCAGCTATAGGTCTGGTTCGAAGTCCATCCCAGGTCCCAGTCCGTAGGCCATGCCGTGTGGAAAAAGATGCCATAGCCTTTGTTGCTCATGACCCAGGGCACGGGGCAATAGTTGGCACGCAAGATGTCCTTGCCACCCACGGCGGGACGGGGTCCGCGTCCCAATTCGACGTTTAGATGCACACGCTGTCCGCGCAAGTCCAACTGATCCATGCGCTCACCCAAGCCAAAGAAGTGTTCGTCGGGACGAAGAACACACGTGTTTTGTGGACCTATGCCACCAGCGGCAAGTTGACAGTCGGTCTCCTCATAGAGCACCTCGCCTGTGATGCGATCGATCACCTTGATGCGCCAAGGGGAATCGACAATATGCAGCGACAGGACATCGGTCAAAACCACCACACCCTGCTTTGTCTCACGCACCTCGTACGCCACAGGATCAAAATCGTACTTGATTACCATCCACTGTTCGTTGGGTCGAAACCCGAAATCCTCGCTCTTGGTGACACGGAACATGTCGGGCGTGCACATCTGCAGGCGCAATTTGCCCGAAGCTTGAGAATGGAACAACACCTCATTGCCCTCGACCGTCCACCAGATGCCAGCATAGAGGTTCGAAGCGCACAAGAGAAGGGTTGTTGCAATAATACAAATCAGCTTTCTCATATTTATAAATGGTAAAATCGAAATAATAAAATGTTTAAAATGCGCCAACCGAAACGCTCGGTTGGCGCATCTATTATGCCTCTCTGACAATAGGCTTACCCTATCGTCATTGATTATTTACTTCGACTGGAAACCATAACCCTGAATCAGGACATCAGGATTCTGCTTGATTACGTCACCGTGCATTGGGAACATATAGATGGGAGGAGTCTTCGACTCGTAGCCGTTATATACATACGTATAGTAGGCATCGATGTTATCCTGCTTGTCGATAATCTCCTTGCCCCAAGCGGTGCGGACATAACCCTCGGCTTCGAGAGCTTGGGCCTCGGCTCCATCGGGATCGATGTATTCGAACATGCCCTTCACGGCCACGTTGGTGCGAAGATCGGAAGCAATGCCCACGGCTGCCGCCTGCGTAGCATCCAGACCAAACTTGAGAGCGCCGAACGTAGGATCACCCCAATACTTTCCTACCGAATACCAGTCGTCATTCTGACCACGCCATGCCGGCCATAGCACTGGATTGTTACGGTCGGTGCAAGTGGCGGTGAGACGATAGCCCACACCATAATCGGCAGGATTGACATCCTTGATCCATACATAGAGTGGCATCTGGTTGCCGTTAGCAAAGGTATGATAACCCTTGGTCTGCAGGTCGTCGAGGATGGCCTTGGTGCGTGTCTTGAAACTGGTGACAATCTCATCAACATAGCCCGAACGAACGACATCCCACTTGCGGACACCTTCACCACCGAACTCAAGCTTGCGCTCCTCGTAGATAGCATGACGCAGGTCACCGCACTTGGCAATGAAGGCATCGAGGTCGGCTGTGCCAGCAAATGCACGCTGATGCACCTTATTAAGATACTGACGAGCTACCGCCGTGTTGCCCAAGTCACACTCCACCTCGGCATACATGAGCAGAACCTCCGCAAAGCGCATATAGGGGCAATTGATGCCAGCCTGACGCTGGGTAACCACGTAGGGGCTTGACATTCGGTTCTCGTCCCACTTGTTGAGTGCAAAGCCACCAGCCTTGGCGGTCGAACCCTTCGAGAACGGGATCAGACGTTCCTGTCCGTTGCCACGCGAACCGAAGGCTGTGACGGTGACATCGCGACGCATATCGTCCGGATCAAAGTCGTCGTAGTAGTAAACCAGATTGAAACGGCACTGACCATAGGTCTTGCAAGGGTAGTTGTACGACTTGGAGCCATCCGATGGGCGACCGAAGGCGTAGGGACGTTCGGTCTGAACACCCTGTGTTTCGGGGATCTCATACACATCCTCGTCGGCAAACTGGAGGTCCATCATCTGCTGGAAGACATATTGGAACGGATTGCCGAAGGCCTTCGAAGCCAGGCCATCGCCGCTGGTTCGCGGGTCGGTTTCCTGGAAGACGACGCCCGGACCAGGATTCTCGACAGCACTCTTCAAATAAGTTTCGGCCACACGATAGAGATCCTGCCAGTCGGTGCGACGGCCGTAGAAGCACTTGTACTTGTCGCTGGTATAAAGCTTTTCGAACGAAACAGCAGAACCATCGAGCTTGGTGTAGTAGTTGTCGCCTAAGTCGGTGCGACGTGTCTGGTAACCTGCCTCCCACAGGGCAATGCGGCCGATGAGACCATCCACGTAGGTGCGGCTCATGTAGCTCTTGTCGCGCGAACCCTCACCGGGTCGATACATCAGCGGCTCCACCTTCTTCAGGAGGTCGAGGTTGTATTCGGCGATATAGCTTCGGTTGGTGAGCTCGGTGGCCTCCTCGCCCGAAACCAGCTGGAGGGGCACATCTCCGTAGAATCTGGTAAGCTCATAATAGAGCGTAGCTCTCAGGGCGATGGCCTCGCCATAGATCTGGCTCAGGTCAGAGGGGCCGGTCTGATGGATCATCTCCTCGAAAGAGGCAGCCGACTCGAAGCTATTGATGATGGTGTTGCAGATGGCAATGATCTTATACACGTTGTTCCAAGTGCCGCTCAACGTACCGTTGTTCGATACGTTCGGATAGTTCTCGGGGCCACGGAGGTTCTTCGTGTTGTCGATGTAGCCATAATAGTTCGAGATTACCCAACGGTTGATCTGTGAGCCGTAGTACTCGGGCTGCGCCTCGGTATCGGAACTGCCCACCACCATATCGTAGAATGCACCATTGGAGTGAAGATTGGAGCTGCTGCGCCAAAGACTATAGGCATTCTGCAAGGCTGCCTTGGCAGTCTCGGACGAAGCAAACACGAAATCGACATCAGCCTGTGAAGGTGAGGAAGTCTCCAGAATGTCATCACATGAGGTCGCGCCCCAAAGGAGGCTCAGGCCCATGATGCTATAGATTATCTTTTTCATATATGCTGCAAATTAAAATTCTAGGTTGATACCAAATGTGAAGGTCTTCGGTCGCATGTAGGCACCATAGTCAAGACCTGGGGTAGGATAGTTGCCGTTGGCACTTGGGTTAACGTTCACGTCAGGATCCAAGCCTCTGTAACCAGTGATGGTGAAGACGTTGCCGGCAGTGAAATATACGCGGAAGCGCTCGACCTTGGCTTTCTGCGTCAGCTTCTTTGGCATGGTGTAGCCGATGGTGAAGTTGCTGAGACGGAGGTAGGAGGCATCCTCGATGAACTCGTCATAAACTACATTCTGCTCCATATAGGCCACAGGATATTTGGCACCCGAGTTCAAGCTGTTGAGTTCGCCGGGATCGGTCACAAGCGTGAGTTCGCCATTCTCAATCTTGGTGAGATGATACATATCGTTGAGGAAAGTCATCTTGTTCTTGCCGATACCCGTCTCCTTGCCACCGTTAAGCTGTGACATACGCTGGGCATTGTAGATATTGCCACCAATCTGATAGGTGAAATTGGCATTGAAGTCAAACCACTTGTAGTTACCGCTGAAGTTGAAGCCGCCGGTGTGGTGAGCCATGATCTCGCCGATGTTGGTCACGTCGGCATTGTCAACCACGCCCGAACCATCGACATCCTGCAAGCGAAGCATACCAGGGAATGCAGTTTGTCCATCGGGACGTGGGAAACCCTTATTAGGATTGCAAGTACCTGTTACGGCTGTCGAGATGTCGGGGATACCCGACTTCAAAACATACTGGCCGTTGACGATGTCGAAGTCATCGACGGTATAGAAACCTACACCTTCTTTCTTGAATCCCTGAACAACGCCCACTGGCATATCTTCGGCCAACATGAAGTCATTGCCCGGCATCTGGCCCGAACCGAATGTTCTCGATCCATAGTAAATGTTGGTATGGTTCGGCAACTCATCAACGTTGTTGTTGTTGAAGTTGTAGGTCATCGAGAAGTTCAAGTTGAAGTCCTTAGTGTGGACGAGCAAGGCGTTGAGAGCGATTTCGAAACCCTTATTACTGGTCTGACCCATGTTCTTCATCTGGTATGTATAACCGGTCGAAGCGTCAATTTCGTCACGCATCAGTAGGTCCTTGGTCGTATTCCAATAGATATCGAAAGTACCATTGATGCGATTCAGGAAACCATAATCAAGACCAATATTACGGCTGATGGTGGTCTCCCATTTGAGGTCGGGATTAGACTTCATGCCGGCAGGTGCATAGACATTTACAGTACCACCATTCCATGAGGTTGTCGAGGTAGACCAAGTTTCACGCCAGAGAGACGAATTGATGTTGTCAGCACCAGACTCACCATACGAGAGACGGAGTTTGAGGTTGTCAAGCCATTCGCGGGTATTCTCAAGGAAAGGCTCGTCACTAATACGCCATGCAAGAGCGGCAGCGGGGAAGTAGCCCCAGTGATTGTTTGTACCGAACTTGCTCGAACCATCGGCACGGAATGTTGCAGTGAACAGGTAACGACCCAGCAATGAATAATTCAGTCGGCCGAACCAAGATACCGTAGCCTCAGGTACGTCGATGGTATTGGTATAATAGTTTTCGGTAGGACGCGACTCCGAGTCACCCATGTTCATCATACCGAACACGCGGTCCATATCCCAGATGTCGTCGGTCGGATAACCCGCACCGATCATATAGCTCTGTTGCGACTTGCTCCTGAGCACCTCATTGCCAAGCATGAAGTTCAAACTGTGATTATCACCCAAGCCCTGCACATCATAGTTCAACGTAGTCACCGAACGGAAGTTCTGGCTTTCAGTCTTGGTGAGCGTAGCATATTTGTAGCCTTTGGTGTAGTCGGTTGTATGGTCAGAGTCTTCGAAATACTTGGCTTGTCTCCAACCGCCACCGAGAGCGAGCTCGGAGCGCAAGGAAAGACCCTTGAGGATTTCATAAGTAAGTGCGAAATTGCCACGCAGACGATTGTTTGTCGAACCGTTATACATGTGCTCAAGGGCGTAGAGTGGGTTATTGCCTTCCTCGAAGTTGTTGGCACCCAGACCGAAATAGCTTACGAGACCATCACCCAACGGATTGTCGATGGGACGGAACTCGAACGCGGAAGACAATGCAGTACCACGGCCGGTCGAGATATTTTCACGGCCAGTGACGTGAACATTGGCATAACGCAGGTCCATATCGAAGGTCAGACGCTTGTTGATCTTCTGCTTTAGCTTGAGGTTGATGCTGTAACGCTCATAACCCGAGCGGATCTTCGTGCCTTCATCATCGGTATAACCGACCGAGAGGGTATATTTGGTCCTCTCTGAGCCGCCCGACATTGACACGTTGTGGTTCCACTGGATTGCAGTGCGCAGCAGATCGTCAGTCCAATCGTGGGCCTCCACGTTAGCATAATCGTTCCAATGGTTGCCACCCAGGGCACCAAGGCCGTAGTATTTGGCAATGCCGTCTGCAAGTCCTGAACCATAAGAGTCGCCATAACTCCACACATAACGCAGATAGTCCTGGGCTCCAAGAGCCTCGGTGGTCTTGGTCACATTTTTGACCTGCATGAATCCGGAATATGAGATCGAAAGCTTGTCCTTGTCAGCGGCTTTCGTGGTGACGAGGATTACACCGTTTGCACCACGTGCACCATAGATGGCCGTCGAAGCGGCGTCCTTCAGCACGTCGATGCTCACAATTTGATCGGCGGGGATGTCGGAGATGGATCCTGCGGGGAAACCATCGACGATGAAGAGTGGATCATTACTCTGAGAGATGGAGCCGCCACCACGCACACGGATGGTTGTGCTACCACCAGGACGACCATCCTGCGAAACAACGCTTACACCAGCGAGCTTGCCCTGAAGAGCTTGCGATACGTCAGACACAGGATTAGCCACAAGTTCCTTGGAGCTGACCGAAGAAACCGAACCGGTGAGGTCGCGCTTCTTGACAGTTCCATAACCGATGACCACAACTTCATCAAGTTCGTCACGATCTTCCTCAATCTTAATGTTAAATCTGTTCTTACCAGCCACAGGAATCGTCTGCTCCCTATAGCCGATATAGGTCACCTTGAGCGTCGAGTTTTCGGCGACGTTCGAAATACTAAATTTACCATCCATGTCGGTGGTAGCACCGTTAGTTGTGCCGACGACGATGACATTGGCTCCAATCACAGGGTCGCCTAATTCATCGATCACGGTACCCGTCACAGTCTTGGTCTGGGCAATGACGAAGGCACTGCTGAGGGCAAATGCCATCAACAGTGTTGCCAATCTTCCCAACCATTGGTTGCATGTACTTCTTTTCATGTCGAAAAAAGTTTGTGTTAGGGAATGATAGTTTGTGTTACAATGTATTTTAAGCGGTGCAAAGATGCGATTTTTTTTGTTTTATTCCAAATATTTGTTCGAAAAAATGCAAAAATACGTGAAATTTATGGCAAATATATCAAATACTTTCTATTTTTTCCTAATTATTATCATTTATTTTTTATTTTTTCATTTGTTTCATTTCTTTTTGTCATCGATTGCGAAAGCAAATGCACATAAAACAAAATTAACCCCGACAAGAAAAACCTGTCGGGGTGATGATATTTGACGGGAACACGAAGGTTACTCGTTCATGAAGCCATAGCCATTGGTGAAACCACCGGTAGCGACGGCGTTCGGGCAGATGGGCCAAAGGTAGATGGGAGCTGAGACGTAGTCATAGTCCTTGAAGAGGTAGGTGTCGTACTCGTCGCGATACTTCACCAGATCGCTGCCCCAAGCAGTCTCGGTATAACCATCGGCCAACAGTGCAGCACCATCAACAGGAGCAAACAGTCCCTGGATGGCCATGTTGGTCTCGGCGGGTGTGCCATTCCAACCAAATGCAGCCCAATCGTCATGCACGCCACGCCAACCAGGATATGTGACAGGATTGTTTTCGTCTGTACACTGGGTAGTAAGACGATAGCCCAACTCAGTCTTGGCATCGACCATCTTTGTATAGATGCTGGTGGAGATGACATTGCCGTTGGCGAAAGTGTAGCTGCCGTTAGCTGCCAAGCCGTCCATCATGGCCTTGGTCATGTCCTTGATGCGCTTGATGGCCCATGGCAGACGGCCGGTGCGAATCAACGTGAAGCGACGATCGCCCTCGCCGGCATACTCGAAGCCGCGCTCCTCGATTATGGCGTTGAAAACGCTACCACAATCGGCAATGAATCCATCGGTATTGGCCTCAGCAGCCGAGGCGAACGAACGCTCGCGAACAATCTTCAGATAGTTCTTTGCTGTTGCCTCATCACCAGTCATAGCGCAGGCTTCGGCATAGCCCAAATAGATTTCGGACATGCGCATATAGGGACCATTGACGCCCGACTTGCGCTGTGCTAGGGTATTGGGCGTGGTCATGCGGTTGTCGTCCCACTTGTTCATGCCGAGACCGCCGCCCTTGGCCTGTGATCCAGGCACAAAGGGTAGAATAATCTCTGCACCGCCAGTGGTGCCTGTCACTGCCACGGTCACGTCACGACGCTTGTCGCGGGGGTCGAACACACCGTAATAATAGGCGGGGTTGATACGTGCCTGTCCGTAGCACTTGCAGGGATAAGCATTTTTCGAGCCACCCGTGCCGGGGCGTCCGCTGGAATAGGTGCGCTCGTCGCTCGACACATTGAACTGCATGGGGTACTCGTAAATCGACTCATCGGCATAAGCAGCATCATCCTCCATCATCTGCTGGAAGAAGTACTGGTGAGGATTGTCGAATACCTGACCGGCCTTGGAAGTGGCACGAGGGTCGGAAGTGTAGAACTTGGCGGAACCTGCATGGTCGATAGCGGCCTTGAAGTAAGTCTTGGCCATCTGGTAGAGGGTCTGCCAGTCGCTGCGGCGTGCATAGAAAGCATTGGCGGCATTGGCGTTGGGGTTACCAAGCTGCTCGAAAGAAACAGTTTCACCTTTACCGTTGATGTAGGTGAGGTCGCTGCGGCGCGTCTGGTAGCCGGCTGCTTCGAGGGCAATGCGGCCGATGAGGCCATCGACATAGGTTTGAGAGAAGTAGTTCTTAGCCTTGGAATCGACATCCGGAATGGAACCAACGGGATACATCAGTGGCTCGACCTTAACGAGATCGGCGAGGATACAGTCGTAGATGGAATCACGTGACGTAAGGCCGCCCGTAGCTTCGCCGAAGACGGTGGCAAATGGTACGTCGCCATAGTATTTGATGAGCTCGCGATAAGCGGTGGCACGCAGGGCAATAGCTTCGCCGTACATCTGTCCGATGCCCGAAGGGGTTCCTGCAGCTATAGCCTCCTGGCCCGTTTCAGACTGTTCAATACCCTGAATCACGGCATTGGCTTTACCAATCACGTTGAAGAGCTGGACGTAGGCACCCGAGTTGTTATTGCTGGAATAGGAATCGATATCGTAGGTGCTGGCCAAGGTACCATTGGAATAGAAGCTCTCGGGCACGTGGCGTGCAATCTGGTTGGTGTAAGCCTCTGGATGGCGCTCGATGTCTGAGCCGGCAATATCGGCAGCATAGAACAGACCAGCACCGAAAACATAGCTGTTGGCTGTGGCACGCCAGGATTCGTAACCACCCTCCAATGCCGCACGGGCAGTGGTGGTGTTGGAGAACACGAAATCGGCATCTACCACCGACGGAGAAGTGGGCTCCAGATAATTCTCGCATGCGGCAAAGACCATGGCTCCGACCACAAGGAGTGCAGAATATAATAGCTTTTTCATATCATTGATCGTTTAGAATGATTAGAATGTGATGTTAGCGCCCACGGTAATGGTGCGTGCCTTGGGGTAAGAGTTGAAGTCGTAGCCGGGAGTGGGGAAGCCGCCCGAACTAGAGGATGTGGTAACGTCGGGATCCAATCCGCTGTAGCCGGTGAGGCAGAAGAGGTTGGTGCCAGTCACGTAGAAGCGTGCATTGCTGACTCCTACCTTCTTTGTCCAATTAAGAGGCAGGGTGTAACCCAGTGTCAAGGTGTTAAGACGCAGGTAGGAGGCATCCTCTATGAACTTGGAGCTGACGATGCCGTATTCGGACATCATGGTGCTGTACTCGGTGTCTTGATTGATTGCACGCAGTGCTTCGGGCGACGGATCGAACACGAGGTCACCGGCCGAGTCGATGGTGTGATAGCGGAAAGCCTTGCCGGCATAGTAGAGGCGGTTGGCACCGGCTGCGGTGTCTTTGTCGCCCTTAAACGAGTTCATGGCATTGGCGTTATACACCTTGCCACCAATCTGATAGGTGAAGCCGATGGCGAAATCAACGGCTTTCCAGTTGCCCGAGAAGTTGAAACCACCAGTGTGCTCGGCACGAGCATGTCCGAGGATTTGCTGGTCGGCCTCACCATCGCCATCGGCATCCACGAACTTGGGAGCACCGGGGAAGGGAAGCACGGTAGTGCCGTCGGACTCGGCGTTGAGGGCGATGAGCTGCGAAGGATAATTGCCTGCGGTGGCATAGCCTCGCTGCGAATCCTTGAGGGTGTATTTGCCTGTGGAGGCATTGTAGTCAAAATCATCGACGGTGAAGTAGCCAGCTGACTTGTAGCCGTTGATGGTGCCCACGGGTTCGCCTTCACGTACGATATAATCATAATAAGGCTGGAGCATGGACGAGGCCCAACCATTGTGGGTGTCGCACATGGCGCCTTCAATGATCTTTTCGACGTTGTTTTTGTTAAAATTGTAGTTCATGCTGAACGAGAGGTTGAAATTCTTCGAACGCACGAGATCATATGCAAAGGTAAGCTCAACACCCTTGTTGGAGGTCTCGCCTACGTTGTCGTACTGATATTCATAGCCTGTGGAGGCGTCGCACGGCACCTGCATCAGGAGGTCTTCGGTATTGTTGAGGTAGAAGTCGAGGCTACCACGTACGCGGTTGTTGAAGAAAGCGAAATCAAGACCGAGGTTACGGCTGTAGGTGGTCTCCCACATCAAGGAGGGATTGGGCTTCATCGAGCCGGGCTGATAGATGGAGATGGTTTCGCCATCGACGATAATGGACTTAGTGGTCCAAGTGCTCTTCCACAGCGAAGAACTGATATTGTCTGCACCCGAGGTGCCATACGATAGACGAAGCTTCAGATTATCGAGCCAATCCTTGGTTCCCTCCATCCACGACTCGTCGCTGATGCGCCAAGCGGCGGCGGCAGCAGGGAAGTAGGCCCAATGGTGCTCGGGAGCGAACTTCGACGAACCGTCGGCACGGAACGTGAAGGTGAGGAGATAACGTCCCTTGTAGCCATAATTGGCACGACCGAAGAATGAAGTAGAGTGAACTGGTGTTCCTATAGAGCTCTCGTATTTGGCATTGACTACGTCGTTCATCGTGATCTGTCCAAAAGCATCGGTCTTAGTGAACTCCTTAGGATAATCCTGGCCGTAGTAGCTTGACGAGTTGCTCTTGCTGCCGCTGATTTCGTTACCAACCATGAGGGTTACACTATGGTCCTTGCCGAGGCCTTGAACGTCATAGGTCAACGTGTTGACCCAACGGACGTTGTAGCCGTTGCTCTTCTCAAGTTTGGCGCTGTTGATACCTGATACTTGACCACCGTCCCACGTCTTGGACTCGTTCCAGTTACGGCCGCCCGAGAGTTCAGTGCGGAAACGCATTCCCTTGATAACATCCCAAGAAATGCCTGCGCGGGCACGCACACGATGAATCTCACGTCCGAAGTCGTACTGTAGGGTGGCGGTATAAGGATTGTAGCTCTCCTCGACGTTCTGGCTACCCATGCCTAAAAGGTTGGGGTCGTTGGTGCCAAAGCGTTCGATGATGTCGGCATCGATAGGTGCATAGCGATAGGCCGAGGTCGCATTGTCGTAGTGGTTACCAGTGAGCATGGTCTTGGCATAGCGGAGGTCGAAATCGACGGCGAGCTTCTTGTTAATCTTCTGATCGATCTTGAAATTGGCACCCAAGCGGTTGTAGCCCGAGTTGATACGGATACCTTCGTCATCGGTATAGTTGACGGCGACGTAGATCTTGGTCTTGTCGGTACCGCCGCTGATGCTCAGGTCGTGGTTCCATCCGTTGGCTGTGCGCATAAGATCCTCCACATAGTTGTGGACCGATACATTGCGGTAATCATTGATGTGGTTGCCATTAGCCGAGCCGACGCCATAGTACTTGGCCACATCCCTGCCATAATTGGCACCATAGAGCGTGAGGTAGGACCAGGTGTTATAGACATGCTCATAGGCACTCTGTGTCTCGATGAGTTCGGGGTTCCATTTCGATTGGAAATAGACGCCATACTTCACCACAGCCTTGCCCTCCTTGGCTCCCTTGGTGGTGATGAGGATTACACCATTGGCACCGCTGGCACCATAGATGGCTGTCGAAGCGGCATCCTTCAGCACGTCGATGGTCTCGATGTTGTCGGCGGGAATGTCGTCGATAGACGAAACCTGCACACCATCGACGATGAATAGAGGCTCATTGCTCTGGGTAATGGAGCCGCCACCACGTACGCGGATGGACATTGTGGCACCCGGACGACCGTCCTGAGAGGTGACACTCACACCGGGGAGTTGTCCCTGAAGCGCCTGTGCCACATTGGTCACAGGATTGGCCTTGAGCTTGTCGCCGCTCACCGATGCCACTGAACCCGTGAGGTCGCGACGCTTGACGGTACCGTAACCAATCACTACGACTTCGTCAAGCTCGTCACGGTCTTCCTCAAGGGCGATGTTGAACTTATTCCTTCCGGCCACGGGGATGTTCTGCTCCTTGTAGCCGATGTAGGAAACTCGGAGTGTTGCGTTGTTGGCAACATTCTGAATACTAAAATTACCATCCATGTCGGTGGTAGCGCCGTTGGTGGTACCCACAACGACGACGTTGGCGCCGATAACCGGCTCGCCCATCTCGTCAACTACGGTACCAGTCACGGTCTTGGTCTGGGCAAAGACAAGTGTGCTGCTGACGACAAAAGCCACCAGCAGGGTTATCAATCGACCCAGCCATGTGTTGCATGCACTGCTTCTCATGTTTCGGGAAAATAGTTAGTTAATAATATGTTAATAATATATACTGTGTGCTAGTTATAAAGTTTACGGCGGTGCAAAGATGAAAATTTTTTTTAATTTTACCAAATTTTTTCTATAAAAAATATGTATTTCCCCTCAAATTAACATCTGAAATCGCACAAACACACAAAAAAGGCCCCGGCAGACAATAAATCTGTCGGAGCCATAGGGAGTATAGAGGGCTATACTTTGAGCGATGCGAAAGACATTACCAGCCTGGATTCTGAGCTACATCGGCATTGTTAAGGTCGATGGCGTTCTGCGGATAGGGACGCAGGATACGCGGACTGCCGTCACTGCCGGAAAGGTTACTGTGGTTTACATCATCTTCCTGATGAGCCTTCACGTATTCGATAAGCTTGTGGGTACGCTTGAGGTCTGTCCAGCGTACACATTCGCCGAAGAGCTCACAGGCACGCTCCTTGAGGATGAAGTCGATGTTGACATCCGAAGCGTTGACAGTCATCGAAGCCTCATAACCTGCCTTGATGGTGCCTGGGCGCTTACGCAACGTGTTGATGTAAGTGGCTGCACCTGCGGCGTTGCCCTGCTGGAGTGCGGCTTCAGCAGCAATCAGGTAGGCCTCACCAAGGCGGCATAGGCTCACATCGTGCATCGAGCAAGTAGAGTTGCGGTTAGCGATGGAAGTCGATGTATAGTCGTCGAACTTCTTGACGCAAGGCACACCCAGGTCCATGTGACGACGGTCCTTGTAGGTGGCCGGCGAGCCATTGGATGGTGCGATACCGCCATCAGCGATGGTCTTCGAGACGTAGCGGAGCTTGGCAAGCTGGCTCTCGCTCTTGGTGGCCTTCCAAGCTTCGATGTCTTCATCCGTTGCCCACCAGGGTGCATAGTAGTAGCAGATGTTGGAGCTGGGATCGTTGTAGTAATCGAAGTAGGATGTGAGAGCTGTGGTCGTGCCATCGCCATGGAACTCGAACATGAAGGTCTGCTCGTAGCGGCCATCGCCACGTTCAAACTGATGATGTGCCCAAAGCAGTGGAGCATAGCTGCCGTCGATAGACTTGTTGTTGGGGCACTCTGCACCACCGAGGTACGAACCGAACTGGCTCATCAGCACCGAGCCGTCGCTCTTGGGATTGGCAACCGACTCGTAGCTGTATTGTACCGACCAGAAGAATTCACCGCAAGACTCATTGGCGATATCGAAAGCATCCTCGATCGAGAAGGATGGAGTCTCGCCGTTGATGGCAACCTTGGCGTATTTCTCGGCATTGGCGAAGTCGCTCGACTGTGCAATGCTGGCCTCAATCGACTCGTCGCCCTGTCCATTGAGCCAGCCACGGGTCAGATATGCCTTGGCAAGCAGGAAGTTGGCGGCACGCTTATTGGCACGGGCCGATGTGGCAGCGCCATAGTCCAGGAGGGCAGAACTGTTGACCGAAGCCTCAAGCTCGCTGATGATGAAGTCGTAGCACTCTTGCAAAGAAGCACGCGGATGCTCCATCACGGCACCACTGTAATACTCATTAGAGAGCGGCACGCCTCCGAACTGCTGAACGAGTTGGAAGTAATACCACGCGCGAATGACACGGGCCTCGGCCACATACTGTGCTACCTTTGGACCAGTTTCGGTAGTCTCGCTAAAGTAGATTACTGCATTGCAGAGCTGAATGCCCTTGTAGCAGTTGGTGTAAAAGTTCGAAATTGCTCCGTCGTCGGTATTGACGGTATAATAGGTATAGACCACCGATTCGCTCTTGCCGTCGCCATAGAGATCGGTACCTCCCACAAATACATGAGGTGTGGTATTGAAGATCTTGCGGAGCGAAGAGTACATCGAATTGGTCAGGCTCTCGAAACCAGTGGCAGTCGAGTAGAAACTGTCGGTTGACACACTGCTTCGGCTATCCTGGTCAAGGAAGTCTGAGCAGCCCGTCGAAAACAGTGCCATGGCAAGTGCTAATGCACCAATATATTTCTTGTTCATATTCTTTCCTTATTTATATTATTAGAACTTGAGGTTGATACCCACTTGATAGGTGCGCGAACTTACACCGCCCTTACCATTGGTAACCGAAGCGTTGGCCCATTCGGGATCGAAGCCCTCGTAGTCTTTCACCCAAGTGAACGGGTTGATAAGGTTGCAATAGACGCGGAGACTCTGGATGCGAAGCTTCTGCATCCATGTTCCTGGGAAGGTATAGCCCAACGTGATGTTCTTGATGCGAACGAACGAATTGTCAACGAAATAGTATGAATTGGCATCGTTGTCGGTGTTGAAGGCTGTACCGCCACCATTACCGTTGGTAGAGGTTGGGAAGGGCCAATAACCATAATGTGTCTCAGTTGCGGTGGTCACACCTGCACTAGTTACGGAAGCATCGGTGATTTTGTTGAGGCCGGAGATTATCTCGAAGGCCGAAGGATCCTTCAGCACGGGAGCGCCTTGAGGAATGTAGTAATCAATTTTGAGGTGCTGCGTACCACGCGAACCGTAACGACAGAACTCACGCATGAATGGAGAATAGACGGTGCCGCCCATGCTGGCATATACCGACATCGAAAAGTCCCAGTTCTTATATGTTACGTTGGTATTGAACGAACCAGTCCATGTAGGGCTAGCATGACCGAGGATCTGGCGGTCGGATGCATTAATCTTGCCATCGGAGTTGATGTCCTCATAGATGACTTCACCTTCGTGAACAGTTGGGATGCTGCTGTCGGTGCAAGCCTTCTTGGCATATTCGAGGTCGGCGATGCCCATGATCTTGTAGCCATAGACAACATCGATGTCGTGACCGATGAACCACTTGTTGCCCACAAGGTCCTCTTTGCCGCCATTCAGCTCGACGATGCTATTGACATTGCGACCGTAGGTGAAGGTGGTCTCCCATCGCCAGTCGCGTGTCTGCACATTGAGTGTGTTAAGAGTGATCTCGACACCACGATTGCGTACCTTACCGACATTGCTCACGATGGCACCGGTGCTGGAACCCATTTCGATCGGGGTCTTGAGGTCCATGAGCAGGTCTTCGGAGTTTCGCTCGTAGAAGTCAACGCTGCCGTTGATGCGGTTGTTGATGAAGCCGAAGTCGAGACCGACATTGAACTCCTTGGTCTTCTCCCAGGTCAGTGCGCCATTCGAGAGTGCATAGCCGTAACCGTTGGCCACGGTATTACCGAAGTTATAATAGTACTTGGTGTCGGCCATCGAAAGAGTCTGATAGGCGCCCACACCGGCGTTGTTACCAGTCACACCGTAGCTCAAACGGAACTTGAGGTTCGAAAGCCAGTCCTGAGCACCCTCCATGAAGGCCTCATCGTTAATACGCCATGCGATGGCGGCCGACGGGAACATACCCCAGCGATTGTCCTTGGCAAACTTGCTTGAACCATCCCAACGGGAGCTCACGGTGATGAGGTAACGGTTGCGATAGCTATAGTTGACACGTGCTACCCACGAAAGCATCTGGATGCGGGAATAGCTCGACCAGGCATCCTCGATAGTACCCGAGCCCCAGTTGTACCAATATACATCGAAAGGCATGTTGGTCGATTTGTCATAATTGGAGTTCACCTTGTCGTCATAGACCGAGAAGAGGCCCAGCACGTTGAGGCTATGCTCATCGTCGCGGCCGAAAGTCTTGACAAAGTTGGCCTGGGTATCCCAAGTATAGGAGAAGTTCTCGGTGTTGGTCTGCTCCGACTGGTTGCCGTTACCACCGCGCACCTGTGTCTTTGCACCGTAGAAGATGCCATGATCGGTCTTCTGATAAGAGGGCGAGAAGGTGGTCTTGATAATGACTTCCTTGATGGGCGAATACTGCAGATAGATGTTGCCGAGGGCATTGTAGCTGCGTGTGTTATCGGTCGAATTCTCACGATCGACAATCGGGTTGATGGTCGAGGTGGGACCACCGCCATCGGGATACATCACGGCATCCTTGCCTGGCTGGTAGATGGGATCACCAGCCTTATGGCTGCCATCAGCAGCATCCTCGGTATAGCGTGCCATCATAATGGGTGCCATGAGGAAGGCGTTGTTGACGGCATTTCTCGAACCACTGCTCTTCAAAGAAGTAGCCAAGTTGAACGAGATACCAGCCGACCAGTTATCGTTGACCTTATGATCGACCGAACCTTTGAGGTTCCAGCGCTCATACGCATCGTAAAGCACACCTTCTTCTGTCTGATAACCGAGGCCAATGCGATAGCTGATGTCCTTGGCATTACCGGTGATCGAAACGAAATGGTTCTGCTGCTGACCATTGCGAGTGGCTTCGTCGCTGGCCCAGTCGGTATATTCTCCGTTCTTGTACATGCGCTGGATCACTTCCGAGCCGGCGCCCCAAACGTTCTTGTAGTTGCCGAGAGACATGTCCCAGGTCTGTGTGCCATCGGCTGCCTGCTTGGAGGAAAGATAACGGCTGAAACGATATTTCATGAACTCTTCGCCATTCATGAAATCGGGCATGTTGGCCACAGTCTTCCAACCATAGTAGCCATCGTAGGAGATGGTGGCCTTCGAACCTGCCACAGCGCCCTTCTTGGTGGTAATCATCACAACGCCGTTGGTGGCACGCGAACCGTAGATGGCGGTTGAGGAGGCGTCCTTCAAAATATCCACCTTCTCGATGTCGGCGGGGTTGAGGAAGTCCATGTTGTCGCACACGATACCGTCGATTACATAAAGTGGCGTAGTAGCATCGCCGAGGGTTGATTTACCACGAATCTGAATGCTCATGCCATCACCTGCACGGCTTGACGACTGTGTGATGTTCACACCAGGCACCTGGCCCTGCAATGACTGCATCACCGAAGTGGTGCCCTTGGCCTGAATGTTCTCGGCCTTTACCGAACCGATGGCACCGGTGAGGTCGCTCTTCTTCACAACGCCGTAACCTACGACGACAACATCGTCGAGCTGCTGGCTGTCTTCCAACAGAACGACTTTGATTTTTGTTTGTCCAGCCAATGCCACTTCCTGGCTAAGATAGCCAATGAAGGAAACCTTCAGTGTCGCATTAGCGGGCACGTCGGCAATTGAAAAATTACCGTCAATGTCGGTAACAGCACCATTGGTGGTGCCTGCCACGATGACATTTGCTCCGAGAACCGGTTCGCCGTAGTTATCGACCACGGTGCCAGTCACTGTCCTGGTCTGGGCAAAAACAAGTGCACTGCTGACAGCAAATGCCACCAACAGAGTTGCCAATCGACCCAGCCATGTCTTGCATGTACTGCTTCTCATGTTACAATAGTTTGTTAGTAAATAGTATTTGTGTTTATAGTTATGTGTAATCCAAAAGATGATGTGCGGTAACAACAAAATTCGATGTGTTAGCGGCGCAAAGATACAAGGATTTTTCGGAGTATCCAAATTTTTGGGCAAAAAAGTATAAAATAAACACTATTTGTCGCTAATAAAATATAATAAAGTGTAAATAATGCAACAGATGATGGTTATCCGAAGATCTCGCCCTCGCTCACATCCTCGCTGAATATGGGCTCGCTGGTTTTTTGCTCACTGGGATAAAAGTGGACAGCCGAGTCATTCATCTTTGGCCATGTTGTGTTGAGCATACGGATGACTTCGGTCCCAGCCCAAAGCGTAGGACCATAGCCGTGGAAAGCCATCACGTGGACGGGACGATAGGCATAGAAGGCGGGATCAAAGCCCATACCAGTGCCCACACAGCATTTCTCAACTTGCCCAAGCTCGTTGACGCACGTTGTCACGGCATTCCATGCCAGCAGCACCTGTGCACCGTATGCCAACGAGTCAATCCAGCCCTCGTTGATGGCATGGGCAATGCAATAGGTATAGATGGCCGTGCAACTCGACTCAAGATAGGTATCATTACGGTCGAGCAACTGATGCCAGAATCCCGATTGATGCTGCAGGCGACAAAGTCCTTCGATGTGCTGACGCAAGAGATCGAGCACAAAGGGCCGCTCCTTGTGATTGGCGGGTAGGTTGTCGAGCACCTCACATATCGTAAGGATGGCCCAGCCATTGCAGCGTCCCCAATGGAAGTTGGGGTGAGGAGTCATACCCTCAACCCAGCCATGACGAAAGAGCTGCACTTCGGGCACCCACATTTTGTCCTTGAATAGATGCAGTTGTCGCAAAGCCTCGTTGGTGTAACGCACGTCGCCCGTATAGCTGCCATACCATGCAAGGGCGGGGATTGCCATATACATGTCGTCGAGCCACACGGTGTTGTGGTGAGGACGATTACGTGCATAAGTGCCGTCTGCCAGCCGGTATTCCTTATTGACGATGAAGTCCATGTAGCGGGCAATCATAGGCTCGAAAGCCTTGTTCTTTTGCCCTTGTATCTGCAAGCGGATAAGCGATGCGGCCATCGCTCCGCAGTCGTCGAGGGCGGCGGGACGCAGCACACGGCGCATCTCGGAATCGAACCGAGGGTCGGCAGCAATCTTATCTGTAACTTTAGGAGCCAATTCCGCGAGCACATTGGCGCGATCAGTGACAAAGTGAAGGTATGCAGAATCGCCGGTAATCTTATAGGCGGAAAGAGCAGCCGAATAAGCCACGCCACATTCGTAGCTGGTAAGGCGAAAACGTCCACGCACGAGCCGCAACGAATCGTCATAGGCTGCTGGCATGCCTTCGCTGATATAACTGAGCACGCAATCCATCACCGCCTTGATTTCGGCTGGCTGTGGCACACCGTATGGGGTATCATAATCGGGCTGCATGAGATGCAGCGGCGTATTGGTGTCGTTGATTTCTGTTGCAGATGCAGCTTCCTGACCCTGTTCTTTTGTCGCACATGCCGAGAGCAGGACGATTACTACGGTGGCAATGCTTGAGAGCTTATTAAAATGATTCATAATTCTGGTATTTATGCTTGCAAAAATCGCGAATATTTTCCGTTTATCCAAATTTTCATGTGGTTTTTTGTATTTTGTGAACCCTTTTCGCCGTGATGCAGCATTTTTCGCCCCTTTTTGCACACGAAATGAATGACGAAAGGGCATGGCAACAGTTTTCGTGCTGAAAATTTGGAACAAACGAAAATATCCTTTATCTTTGCAGCGATTAATCAGATTACTAACCCAAACACACATTCCCATGAGAAGAGAAGCATTCAAGATGTTCCTGAACCCAGGACAAAAGGAAGAGTACAAACGTCGTCATGCCAATCTGTTTCCCGAACTGCGCCGCCTGCTGAGCGAAAGCGGTGTGCGCAATTACAGCATCTACCTTGACGAAGACACCAACACGCTCTATGCCTATCAAGAGCTTGAGGGCGACGGCGGAAGTCAGGATCTTGGCGCCACGGAGATCTGCCAAAAGTGGTGGGCCTATATGGCCGATATCATGAAGACCAATCCCGACAATTCGCCCGTCAGCATCCCACTGCCCGAGATGTTCCACATGGATTGATTTTTTCACGAAAAAAAGCGTGACAAAACATGACACGAAAGTTATTCTTGATGTTCGCGGTTCTGCCTTTTCTCACATTCGCTCAAACCGTCGAGCAATGGGATCATTATGACATAGCGCTCACGGTTCCTACAAATGAAGTGAAAAGCAACCCCTTCGATGTGGAACTGAACGCCATATTCGTTCACGGCAACGATACCCTCATCGTGCCCGGTTATTATAATGGGACTGACAAACAGGGCGAAGTTTGGAAGGTGCGCTTCATGCCCACCGCTGAAGGCACATGGCACTACACGACACAATCGTCCATCCATTCCCTTCATGGAAAGACCGGAACACTGACATGCACGCCAGCGACCGAAGGCAATCATGGTCCCGTAAAGGTCGATAGTTCGGGACTGCACTTCTGCTATGCCGACGGTTCGCGCTACATCCCCGTCGGCACGACGAGCTACGACTGGATGCATGCCTCTAATGACCCCGCCTTCAGCACGGCCGACCCGGGGCTCACCATGCAGCAGCAAACCCTTCTGTCGCTCAAAGAAAGCGGATTCAACAAGGTGCGTTCCCTGCTCATTGTCCAAAACTTCGACCGCACCTATCCCGAGCCCGACGCGTTCCCGTTCGTAGCCATCGATGGCTACGATCCTGCTAATGGCAACGCAGCCCGCTGGGATTGGACGCGCCTCAACACGCGCTATTTCGACCATGTGGAGGAATGCACCGAGAGTCTTCTCAAACTTGGCATCGAGCAGGATCTCATCCTGTTCCATCCATACGACAATGGACGCTGGGGCTTCGACGAGATGCCGCGCGAAGCGGGCGAACTGCTGTGTCACTACGTGGCTGCACGCTTCGGCGCATATCGCAACATCTGGTGGAGCTTGGCCAATGAGTATGACTTCCTACGCAAACAACCTATCAGCAACTGGGATGCGTGGACCGATGCCATCATTGCCAACGACCCCTATCACCATCTCATTTCTATCCATAGCTACACCGCCCGATACTACAAGTATTGGGACAAACGTTACACGCACTGCTCCATTCAGGACCAGGCGCCCGTCGAGGCACCGGGCCGTGCCGTCACGGTACTCAACATCTACAAGAAACCAGTCATCTTCGATGAGGTCTGCTACGAGGGCGACATGACCGAGCGTTGGGGCTGGCTTTCGGGCGAGGAGGAGCTTTATCGTATGTGGAACGCCTATATGGCCGGCACCTATTGCACACACTCCGAATGTTTCCAGTTTGGTGACCCGCACGATTTCCGGCGTGACTTCTTGGCCGTGGGAGGTAAGTGGTACGGCGAATCGTGGAAGCGAATACGTTTCATGCGCCAGATCCTTGATGCCATGCCGCGACCGATGTATCTGCCCGACTCGTCATGGGATCCTTATACATCGGCATGCGGTCCCGGCTATTACATGGTCTATCTTGGCAAACAGGTTGCCAAGGCATGGCGTTTCGACCTGCCCATCCGCAATTTGCGCGACGTCTTCCCTCGTATGACCGAAGGTGAACGATACAAGGTCGAGATTATCGACACGTGGAACATGACCATCACCGAAAGTCCCACCATCATCACCACCAAACGCCAAGACAACTACCGCATGATCGCTGAGGGCAATGGCACTATTGCCTTACCTGAGTTGCCCTATCTATTGCTTCGTATCACAAGGATAGAATAAGCTCTTCGCTACTTATAAAACAGGCGGCATCTTCAAATGCCGCCTGTTTTGCTGTCTAGAAGCACTAGAAACTCTAGAGGCTCTAGAATATCTAGAAAAACTAGACCATCTATCTCATCACTTTATCGGTTTCGACCATGCCTCCGGCATAGATAATCCGGCGGACACACACACCCTGCGAGGGCTCAGCAAGGCGCTTGCCGTCAAGCGTATAATACTCGATGCGACGCACGGACATATCAGACTGCACATCACGAATGCCTGCCAAGAATGTCTGAGCTGGATAATATTCCTCCACCGAAACGAGTGCGTCGGCGTTCTGCGCCTTGGTGATGTGCTCCACGATGCCGTTGGCATAAACCTCAAGATTGGTGTAGAAATGCTTCTCGCTATCGAGCGTATAAGTTTTGGCGTCCGATGCATCGTTCTTGTTCAAACCGTTGGCATCCTCCCATGCATCGGGCATGCCGTCGTTGTCGGTGTCCCAATCGGATGGGCGTGTCTCGCTCGCCAGTGTTGGATAACTTGCGGTAGTGGGATCTTCTGTGCCCGCTGGATCATTGATGACATCAATGATGCCGGCACGCTTCGAAACAGCGCCCGTATAAGTCGTCGTACCAGTGCGGGTCTCCTCCATATAGCGGGCATCGATGGCATCGCGGGCATACGAAGCGCCGCAATAAAGCAGCACCTTCTCGTAGGCCATCTCTGCGCTATGGGTAGTTACCTCGCCCGCCTCAATAGGCTCGTCGAGCTTGAGCCTCACACAATCCACACCACTGCTGTTCTTCACGTAGGTAACGTTCTCACCATAGTTGTGGGCTGCATCGGGAATATATTTCTCACCGCCGATGGTCGAAAGGCCGTCGTCGTAGATTACCCCACTCCAATCATAATTGGCAGCATTCGAGCCAGCTGCGGTCACGTAGTTGCCATTGATGTAGTAACGACTGGCATAACCTGGATAGGGGTTGTCGCTGGTCGAGTTGCCACTGTTTGCCACCGATACCTGCGTGACACGAGTTCTGTTCTTGGTGCCAGGACCAGCTTTGTAATAGTTGTTGATCATGTTGATGTAACCGCCGCCAGGGCCGCCATAGCATCCGTTGCCACTACCCCAGTTGTACATCACGCAGTTGCGGAAATCGACCTGCTCGGACTGCAATGAATTGTTGTACTTCGAAGTGTCGTAGCCGGTCCAGTTGTAACGTGCGCCATTAAAACGGGGCGAACGGTTCTGCACATGAGCGATGAAGTTGTGATGGAACGAGGCCCCCTTGCCGCCCCAGATGCCACCGTAGCTGTGTTCACCCTTCGAATGACCAGGGTTAGCCAAGGCTTCGCCCAACGTACACCACTGCATTGTGAAGTCGCGGTTGTCATAGAACGAAGCAAGCTCGTCGATGCTCCACGAGAAGGAGCAGTGGTCGAGGATGATGTTCTTGTGTCTGCGTCCCCATGCGGCATCGGCACCGTCGTTGACGTCCTTGATCTGCGAACGGCGGAAACGAATGTAACGCACGATGACGTTGTCGCAATTGGTGAAGTTAACAGTATAGTAACGTAGAGTGATGCCGTCGCCCGGAGCTGTCTGTCCAAGCACCGTTTTGTTCGAACGGACCGAGATGTCAGAACGCAGGTCAATATATCCGCTCACGTCGAAGACGATAATAAGCGTCGAACTACTGGTGAGTCCTGCACGAAGAGAACCCGTACCCGAGTCATTCAAGTTAGTCACATGATAAACCGAGCCTCCACGACCACCCTTGGTCGTATAGCGAGCAAATCCTTCGGCTCCAGGGAATGCGGGTGCCGAACTTTGAGCCACAGCAACCGTCGCCGCACTCATGAAGATTGCTAAGGCAATCGTAGGTACAAGAGTAAGTTTCATAAGTTGGGAAAAGGGTTAGAGAGGTTAAGAATAATCATCCCTGGCTCAACGTATTGGCCAGCTTCTCAATGTTCAAGCTGCGGGCCGAAGCATCGACTATATCCTTATAGACGCCACCTTTCTTGTAGAGCTCGTCCGGGTCGCCCGACTGCTCCACGCGACCATTCTGCAAAGCATAGACGAGGTCCGAATCGATGATTTGTGAGATGGAGTGCGAGATGATGATGACGGTACGGTTCTTCTTGATGGCATCGATCGAAGCCTTGATCTGCTCGGTAGCCACAGCGTCGAGTGAAGCCGTCGGCTCATCGAGGAAGATGATGGGCGGGTTCTTGAGGAACATTCGGGCGATAGCTACGCGCTGCTGTTGACCGCCCGAAAGATCGGTAGCCTGCGACTTAAAGCCGTGCGGCAACTTCGATACCTGGTCGTACAAGAAGGCCTTCTTGGCTGCATCAACAACTTCTTCGTCGGTGGCATTCGGTTTGCCATAGCGGATATTCTCCTCGATGGTGCCGCTGAAGATGTGATTCTTCTGCAGCACGAGGCCGATATTATCGCGCAAATACTGTGTGTCAAACTCCCGCAGGTCGTGTCCGTCGAGCAGGATGCGACCCGTCTGTGGTTCGTAGAACTTGTCGAGCAGGTTGACGATGGTCGATTTACCGGCACCAGACAGACCAACAAAGGCGGTAATCTTATTGGGCTCAATCGTCATATTGATATCCCAAAGCGCCTGAGTGCCGTTGGGATAAGTGAAATCGACGTGCTCAATTTCGAATCGTCCCTCCACCTTCTCTGGCCGATAAGTGCCGCTGGGCTCCACTTCCTGCTCTGCCTCGACTACGCTGAAATAACCCTCGGCATAGATGAGTGCATCATTGAGCGTGTCGAAGATGCGCTGCAGCTGGGTGATGGGCGCAGTGACGTTGGCAAAGAGCATCACGTGGTACATGATTTTACCGATGGTCATGCCCGGATAGTCGATAAGCACGAGATAGGCGGTGAGGATGATGATCAGCACCGTGCCAATCTGCTGTACGAACTTCTTCCAGCCATCGTAGTAAAGCATCACCTTGCGCGTTCGTATCTGGTTATCAGTAAGGGCCGTCTGGATGTCGAGCTGTTTCTTCGACTCGATACTCTCGCGGTTGAACGACTTTATGACGTTGATCGACTCGATGATCGACACGATTCCGTGCGACTTGGCCTCACGGTAACCACGCATCTGCTGGCGCCAACCGCGCAGCTTGTGTGCCTGATGTGTGGTGATCCAGATATAGACGGGCACGATGAACAGTGCGGTGAGACCCACATATACATTGGCCATAAACATCAGAATCAGCGCCAGGAAAGCCGAAGTGAATAGCGGCAGGAGGTCGATGAACGTGTTCTGCACCGTGGTCGATAGCGAACTGACGCCCTGATCGATACGCGACTGCAATCGTCCTGCTTCATTGCCGTTGCGGTTGAAGTACGCCATGCGGTAGGTGAGGATACGATCGACGGCAGCCTGCGCCAAGTCGCGGGAGACGCGTACACGCATTCGCTCACCGAAGTAGTTCTGCGAATAGGTGATGATCACCGACAGCAGTTCCTTGCCGAGCAAGATTGCCGTGATAATCATCAGGATGTGCGTCGCCGATGACCAGTCGAAGGTGGCACGGGCCAGGAAGCCGTGCATGTCCTTGCCTGCATTGACGAGGTTGTTGACCTGGTCAACCGTCCAGTCCAATACGATGGCGTTGACCTGTGCTATGAGCGACCCGATGAGCGTCAGGATAAGCGTGACGACGACATGCCACTTGTAGGGCTTGACGAAGGGCCAGATTTTCTTGAAGAGAAGAATGAGATTCATTCAAATACTGATTTATAATCATTGATTCGAGGGCAAAGATACTTGATTCTGACGAAATTGCCAAATTCGTGCGCATTTTTTCACAAAATATCACGAAAAATGCACTTCGAATTGCTTTTTTTTGTACCTTTGCACCAAAATATGATGACAAATGAAACAGCCTGTTCAACAAATGTTCCTTTGGCTGGCACTCGTGTTGAGCGCCACCTCATGCCGACAACAGGTGGCTACTGAGCAACCGATAGCGCCCGATACTCCCACAACAGCCGCGACAAACGATACTCTTGCCGCGTCCAATCCCACCCTCTCTTCGATTCCCGAACAAAACACGAAAGCTAAGCCGACCGACATCCCTTCCGACTTCGTGCTTCTGGCCGAGGTATGCCCCGACATCATCCAGGAGATTCGCTACTATACCACTTACAACTTCGTGGGCGAGCGTATCCCGGGTTATGAGCGTCCCTTAGCGTATCTGACACGTCAGGCAGCCGATAGCCTCAAGCTCGTGTGCGACGACCTCAGGGAGCAGGGCTATCTACTCAAGGTCTTCGACGCCTACCGTCCGCAGATGGCTGTCGATTTCTTCGTGCGTTGGGGAAGCGACCTCGAGGACCAGCGCATGAAAGAGTATTTCTACCCCGATTGTCCCAAGTCCGAACTCTTCCATCGCGGATACATCGCACACCGTTCGGGTCACACGCGCGGCTCAACACTTGACCTGACACTTTTCGATATGAAGACCGAAAAAGAGGTCGATATGGGCGGAACCTATGACTTTCTGGGCGAAACATCGCACTACAACTACACGCGCGGTCTCACTCGTGATCAGATTGGCCATCGACGCATCCTTCGCGAAGCCATGATGCGCCACGGCTTCAACCCCATCGCCGTAGAGTGGTGGCACTTCACTCTTAGAAATGAGCCCTATCCCGATCACTATTTTACTTTCCCGATAAGATAAAGCAAGCCTCATTCGCGAGGAGATAATTTCGCCTCAAGAACCACAGGAAAATGGTCGGAGATGAAGGGAACGCCATAATCGCCGCGCAGCACACGGAAAGCGAGAGGCTGTATGTTGCTGTAGAAGATGTGGTCGATAACAACCTGATCTTCATAATCTTCTTCAGGATTCATCGCTCTATGCTCTGCCACTGATTGGACACCGCCAAATCCATTGAAGGTGTATTCGTGATCGGAAACGGGAGCATTCTCCTTTGCCTCATTCAAGATAGCCTTGAGAGGCTTGAAGATGCGATTGGCCGCACCCGTGTTGAAGTCGGCCGTAAGCAGCACGATGGGTTGCTCGCCCAACTCAAAACGAACAACAAGCGACTTGATGCTGTCGGCAATCTGTCGCACCTCCTGCTCACGCGCTACTACACCGATATGATCGAGATGTGTGTCGAGGAAAAGCAGACGCCGACCCGACTGACGAAGCAACAACACCGCCCAAGTACAAGTGCGCTTGCAGGCGGCATCCCATCCGAGCGACGGCACATCGGGTGTCTCCGAGAGCCAGAAGTTGCCCCAATCCTCGAGGTCGAAGATGGTCGTATCGAAATAGATGGCCATCATCTCGCCTTCAGCCTTTCCATCTTCTCGACCTACGCCCACACGACGATATTGCGGAAGAACAGTATCAAGATACTCCACCTGATCGGGACAAGCCTCCTGCAGACCCAGCAGTGCTGGACGTTCGAGCTGAAGCATACGCTCCGAAGCACCACAACGCAAAGGCCATGCGTTGAGGCTGTCACTCGCCACAGAAAGGCGCACATTGTAACTCATCACCTTGAGATAAGACTGCGCAATCGCGCAGTCTGTCATCAGCCCAAGAACCAAAAGAAAAATTAACCGTTTCATAGTATTATTTATTGCTTGGATACTCCGAAGAAACATCACATATTCAAAAGGAACTGCTTGAGCACATCCCACACAGCAACGATATGGCAAACAGAGCCCAACAAGACAAACACGTGGAAAATGGTATGCATATAAGGTTTCTTGTAGAGCGCATAAAAGAAAGCTCCAGTGATATACATCACTCCTTCGGCAATTATCCAAGAAGTTGCAATGACACCCGCCGAATCCCAAAGGGGGCCAAACGCGACAACGACCGAAAGGCCCATCAGCACGTAACATACGGTTTCCAGATGACTATGGGATTTCTTTCCGATGAAACTGAAGACACTGCCCACTATCGCGGCGCCCCAGATGAAACAAAAAAGACAAATGCCCCAGATATCATATTTCTGCATGATGGCCAACAGCGTGATGGGCGAATAGCTGCCGGCTATGTGCCAGTAGATGGCAGCATGGTCGAACTTCCTCAGCACTTGTTTGGCTCTTCCTTGCGGCAAAGCGTGATAGGCCGTTGAACAAATATAGGACGACAACATGCCGAACAGATATAGGCCGATGGACCATCCTGTCCAGGCATCTCCTCCCTTGAGGCTGGTTACAATGAAGGCGACACCCACAACGACACCCATAAGGATGCCGACAGCATGGGTTGATGTATTGGCGATTTCCTCGCCCGGCGAATATCTTTTAGGCATCGAGCGGTTATCGGGTGTTTGAGTGATATATCTATAAAAAGAGAGGAGGACAGTATCTCGATTGAGATTCTGCCCTCCACTGTGCGGAAAGACAGGGATTCGAACCCTGGGTACCCTCACGGGTACGCCGCATTTCGAGTGCGGTCCGATCGACCACTCCGGCATCTTTCCTTGCACTCGCTTTTGAGACCATTTGTTTCAAAAGCGGTGCAAAGATAGTGTATTTTTCAATACGACGAACAAAAATGACAAATAATTTTCAAAAATTTTGTTTTTTTGTGAGAAATACCCTATATTTGCAGCGTCAATCTGACGAAATACCAACCAAAATTATACAACCACCATGCATCACGCCATTAGTTTCATCCTTCGCATCGCATACGCATGCTTCTTTGGTTTTATCCTGCTTTGGCACACCAACGAGATTGTGCAGTATATCCCCCAGTTGCTCGGCACGCTATTGATGCTCGAAAGCATCAGCCAACTGCTGGAACTCTTTTTCCTGAAGATACGCACCTCGGTGTCGTGGAGTTTCTTCATCATCCCCGTCGTCATCCTGCTCTTCGGCCTCTGGTTGTTCTTCTATTGCCACCTTCCACTCGACAACCTCGACCGCATCAACACCATCGACGCAATGGCCAAGCTGAGGATTCAGATGAAGGCTGTGGGCCTATGCTTCATCCTCTTCATCATCTCTGAGGTTCTAATCTCTATTGTTTTCTTCAAGCCAATGTATATGCCGAAGAAGTTTGCCGAGGAGAAAGCTAAGCAGAAAGAGGCAGAACGCGCTGTGGCTGCCGAACAGGCTCGTCAAGCTCAGCTGGCTGCCGAACGCGAACGTGAAATCGCTGCCGAACGCGAACGAGAACTTGCTGAGAAAGCAAAAGCCGAAAGCTCCAGTTCGACGACAAGCGACTCCACGTTTTAAACTTACTTCATCAGACAACGAAACTCGAATCATCCTGCTGGGTGGTTCGAGTTGTTTTATATCACGAAATAAATGACGTTTCACGTGAAACATCAGGAAGTGGGAGAATCCGGAGCGGTATCAGAATCATGTTGCTTGAAATACTCGACGAGCTTCTTGGCCTTGGCGGGACCGACAAAAGATTGAAGTTCTTCGATGGTCGCCGAACGAATACGTTTCACGCTCTTGAATTTCTTAAGCAGCTCCTGCTTCGTCTTGGGCCCGATACCGGGGATTTCGTCAAGCGCGGAATGCGTTTGGCTCTTGCTTCGCTTCTGTCGATGGAATGTGATGGCGAAGCGATGTACCTCGTCTTGGATATGTTCAAGCAGATGGAACAGAGAACTACCCTGCTTGATATCGACCGCAGCAGGAGGATCACCAAAGAGCAATTGACGCGTGCGGTGGTGTCCGTCCTTGACGAGTCCGCCCACAGGAATATCTAACGACTCGCGCACCTCGGCCATGCGTTCTTCACTTATTTCCCCACGCAGATGCTCCAAGAGATACTGATGCAGCACATCGGCAAGACCCTGCTTGATGACACCCATTTGACCCAAGCCACCATCGGCCAAAATGAGGTCGGGCACTTCCTGATGCTCTTCGACAAGACGTCGATAACGACGCATCACGACTTCGTGCATCGATGAATAATCGTCGGGTCCCACCACGCTCCGAATATTATATTTTCGATACTCCTTTTTCTCGGGTTTGCCATTCATGAAGACTATGCAACTGGCCACAGGATCGGAACCGGAGATATTCGAGTTGTCGAACGACTCGATATGTCGGGGCAACTTGGGCAATCCGAGCTGCTTCTGTATTTCCGTGAGCAGACGCGTCTGTCGCTGCTCGGGATTGAGCTTCTCCTGTTGCTTGAGCTGGTCGATGCGATACTGTCGGCAGTTCTTCTCGGCCAATTCGAGGAGCTTGCGTTTGTCGCCTCGTTGTGGCACAAAGGCCACGCAACCCTCGGGAAGGATACTGGGCTCGAAAGGCACAATGAGTTCGACAGGACGAGAGAGAGAGGAGGTCGATTTGGCAGAATCGTTCTGCGACCCGACGTCCGATCTGGGTTGTCCTTCTTCGAAACGTTCGCGCAACTCGACAATGCCAAGGGCAAGCACATCTTCTCGGGGCTCGTCGATCTGTTTCTTATATTCGATGGTGTAGCTGGAAATTACAGCACCCTGCACGATATGGAAATACGAGACGATGGCGCTTGTATCCTCTTCGTCGTAAGCAAACACATCGACGTCGCTGATGTTTGCAGGAACGATATTGTTGCGCATGCGATAGCCTTCGAGCATTTGTATGCGCTGCTTGATACGTTCAGCTCCCTCGAAGTCCCACAGCTCGGCCTTCTGCTGCATCTGCTGCTTCAAATTGGACATCAGTTCGGCTGTATGCCCGCGCAAGATCTGCTTAATTTCCTCGACGCCCTGATCGTATGTTTCACGTGAAATCTTTCCGATGCACGGTCCAATACATTTCTCAATGTGATACTTCAGGCAGGGCTTGTAACCCTTCTCGATCATCGCCTGCTGAAGATTGAGACTGCACGTGCGCACATGATAAAGCTGTTGGAAAAGTTCGACGAGCGTCTTGGCCACCATTACATTGGTATATGGGCCGAAATATGCAGAGCCATCCTTCACCAATGTGCGTGTGAGGAAAACGCGCGGAAAAGCCTCATTGCGCACACAGATCCAAGGATAGGTCTTGCCGTCCTTGAGCAATACGTTGTACTTGGGTTGATGCGCCTTGATCATGCGGTTCTCGAGATTAAGCGCATCATTCTCGGTATTGACCACAACGTATTTCAAGTCGTGGATCTGTCGCACCAGGTTAGCCGTGCGGCGCGATTCGTGTTCCTTGGTGAAATAGCTCGACACGCGGCGCTTCAGGTTCTTCGCCTTACCCACATAGATAATCGTTCCCTCGGCATCGTAATAACGATAGACACCGGGGGACTCGGGCATGATGTTGACGATGCCCATGAGGTAGTCGTAACGCGGGTTGTCTTTGGCCTGAACCACTCTTCGTTCTATTCTTTAACAACGAATTGCCATTGAATTATCATAGGGGAGTTAGCGGGAGTAAACGGGAGTTAGTGGGAGTTAGCGGACGTTACCTTCGCCTGTCGATAAGTGGTCCAAACAGCACATTCGTCCGTTAACTCCACAAGCAAAATGCTTGTTAACTCCCGTTTACTACTGACATCTCCTTCATTGTTGAATAATTCTTGATGATTCGTGGTAATTCGTGTTTGAAAAACAATGTTCCACGTGGAACTATTCGCCCTCATAAACCACGGGGCAATAGAAATCGATGTCTTCGGGCAGACGTTGCCGACCCTTGAGGTCAACCAGTTCGATGATGCAATTCAGATATACTTTCGAAACGCCGAGCTTTCGACAAAGGTGATAGGTCGCCTCCATCGTGCCCCCAGTGGCCAAAAGGTCGTCGTGGATGAGCACCACATCGTCAGGCGTGAGCGCATCCTCGTGGATCTCGATGGTGTCGATGCCATATTCCTTCTCGTAGCTCTGCTGGACGGTGCGAGCGGGCAATTTTCCCGGCTTGCGGACAAAGACGAAGCCGGCGTTGAGCTGCTGAGCGAGGATGGATGCCATGGTGTAACCTCGGCTTTCGATGCCGAGCACCTTGGTGATGCCTTTGTCCTTGTAATAGGCAGTCAGGCTGCGGGTGAGCTCCTGCAGACAGTCTGCGTTCTTGTAAACGGTGGTGATGTCGCGGAACAGGATACCAGGCTTCGGGAAGTCGGGGATGGTGCGCACGTGGGCTTTGATCAATTCTACGTTCATTGTTGGGGTTGGTTATTTTTGTGGTTATTTTTGTTCGTAAGAAGGAGCAGCCAAACTTGGCTGCAGACGAGAACAAGGGGAGCGGGGTGGGCTTCCCCCTAAGCAGGGGGAATGAGGGGGTCTTTTTATCTTCCAAGAAGGACGAGAAGGATATTCACGTCGGCAGGGGAGACGCCGGGGATGCGGCTGGCCTGGCCGATGGTCTCGGGGCGGATGCGCGAAAGTTTCTGTCGGGCCTCGATGGTGAGCTGTTGCAGCTCGTCGTAGTTGATCGTCTTGGGAAGTCGGATGGCTTCGAGACGGGCGATCTTCTGAGCCACTGCCTTCTCGCGGCTGATATATCCCTCGTACTTGATCTGCACTTCGGCAGCCTCGACGATCTCGTCGCGACGGTCGTCGGGCAACGAGGCAAAAAGTTGCGCAAGTTCGGGTATGTGCTTGGCCAGAAGCTGGAGGTTCAGTTCGGGACGATTGACCAAGGCGAGCAGTTTGCAGCCCTCCTTTAGTTCGGAACTCCCGAGGGAGGCAAGTGTGTCGTTGAACGAAAGTTTCACGTGGAACATTTCGCAGAATTCGACAATCTGTTCGACACATTTCTTCTTTTCCATCATCAGCCGATAGCGCGTCTCATCAACCAATCCGACGGCATAACCGCGAGGAGTGAGTCGCATGTCCGCATCGTCCTGCCGGAGCAGGATACGATATTCGGCACGGCTTGTGAACATGCGATAAGGTTCATCTACACCTTTGGTCACCAGATCATCGATAAGCACACCGATGTATGCTTCGTCGCGACCGAGCACGAAGGGCTCTTGTCCCTTCACCTGCAAAGCTGCATTGGCGCCAGCGATGAGGCCCTGTCCGGCAGCCTCTTCGTAGCCTGTCGTTCCATTGACCTGACCTGCGAAGAAGAGGCCGGAGACGAGTTTCGTTTCGAGCGTGTGGCGCAACTGTGTCGGGTCGAAGTAATCATATTCGATGGCATAGCCCGGACGATAAGCCACAGCATGACGCAACGCGGGAATCTGGTGGAGCGCCTCCATCTGTATGTCGATGGGCAAGGAGCTGCTGAACCCGTTGAGATAATACTCCTGCGTACCGTTGCCTTCGGGTTCGAGAAAAAGCAGGTGATGATCCTTGTCGGCGAAGGTGACGATCTTCGTCTCGATGCTCGGACAATAGCGCGGGCCGATGCTTTGGATTTGTCCGTTGTAAAGCGGAGAGTCGGGGAGGCCGCGACGCAAGATCTCATGAACGGCTTCGTTGGTCTGGATGGTATAGCAGGGCAGCGCCTGGTCGGCGCACCACGCTGCAACCGTTGCTGTGCCGTTGCCATTCCCTGCTGCGTCGGTGGTGGCGTGTCGTGTTTGAGGTGCGGGACGATCCACCTCGGAAGCACGCACCAAAGACCACGGGAGATATGAGAAATGATGGAAGTCGGTGTCGCCGTCCTGACGATCGGCCAAACTGAAATCGATTGTTTTTCCGTCAATGCGCACGGGTGTTCCGGTCTTCATTCGTCCCGTCTCGAACCCTATTGTCCGAAGCTGTTCGGTGAGTCCATAGCTGGCGAGTTCGCCACAGCGACCGCCGGCAATCATGGTGCGACCGACGTGCATAAGCCCGTTGAGGAAAGTGCCGGCCGTGAGCACCACGGCCTTGGCATGAAAGCGAACGCCCATTTGTGTGAGTACACCCTCGACGCGGGAATGATCGTCGCTGAAAAGAAACTCGGTCACCGTATCCTGCCAGATGAAGAGGTTCGGTGTGTTCTCAAGAACATTGCGCCAAGTCCAGATGAATCGTCCTCGGTCGGCCTGACTGCGTGGGCTCCACATCGCTGGGCCTTTCGAGCGGTTGAGCATGCGGAACTGGATGGAGCAACGATCGGTGACGATGCCCATCATTCCGCCCAACGCGTCAATCTCGCGCACAATCTGGCCCTTGGCGATGCCGCCCACCGCAGGATTGCACGACATCTGCGCAATCTTATTCATGTCCATCGTGATCAGGCAAGTGCGCACTCCAAGGCGGGCCGCAGCGTGTGCAGCCTCGCAACCGGCGTGTCCGCCGCCAATCACAACGACATCATATTCAAAAGTCATTCGACTTTCAATTAACAATTAATAATTTACAATTAACAATTATTGTTGCCGGTCGGGGAAATATAAGGCAAGCGCTTCATTCTCATTTTGTTCCATAATTTCCCGCTCGCCTGGCTCCTTGTCGTTGATGCCGCAAAGATGCAGGATGCCATGAATGATGACACGATGGAGTTCGCGCTCGAAAGGCTGGCCGAACTGCTCCGCATTGGAGCGCACCGTGTCGAGACCGATGATGATGTCGCCAGAAATCTTGTCGCCCTCAGAATAATCGAAGGTGATGATGTCGGTGTAGAAGTCATGCTGCAAATACTGTCGGTTGCAAGCCAGGATGCCCTCATCATCGACAAACTTGTAGCATACCGTGCCCAACCGTTTGCCATGAAGCTCGGCTACCTGACGAATCCAAGCACTGACATCACGTTTGCGGATGGCCGGCATTTCGATACCCTCACTGAAAAATGAAACTGCCATAGGAAATAAGTATTGATTTAGCACTGCAAAGTTAATAATATTTTTTTATAATATGTAAGAAAGAGTTGAAAAAAAGCCCTAAAAACAACAAAAATCGTTACTTAATCCTTTTTTTGAAAACTTTTTTGGCAAAAAAATTTGTATTAGAAAATAAAATGACTATATTTGCGCACTGAAACCCTATCCTTTCCGTGAAATCAAATCACAACAACTATAACGAAAAACATTATGTCAACAAACGTAGGACATATCTCACAGATTATCGGCCCTGTTGTGGACGTTACGTTCAACGATGCCGCCCTACCCGCCATTAATGAAGCTCTTACGGTTAGACGTCCCAATGGACGCGATCTTGTCATCGAGGTGCAGCAGCACATCGGCGAGAACACCGTACGCTGTGTGGCCATGGACTCAACCGACGGCCTGCGTCGTAATCTGGAGGTAAAAGCCACTGGTGCACCAATCACCATGCCCGTAGGCGACCAGGTTAAGGGTCGTCTGTTGAATGTCGTAGGCGAAACCGTAGATGGCATGAAGGAACTCTCTCGCGAGGGTGCTTTCCCCATCCATCGCGAACCGCCCAAGTTTGAAGAGCTCAAGACCTCGCAGGAGGTGCTCTACACCGGTATCAAGGTCATCGACCTGCTCGAGCCATACCTCAAGGGTGGCAAGATCGGCCTGTTCGGTGGCGCTGGTGTCGGCAAGACCGTGCTCATCATGGAGCTCATCAACAACATCGCAAAAAAGCACAACGGCTTCTCGGTATTCTCCGGCGTCGGCGAACGTACCCGTGAGGGCAACGACTTGTTGCGCGAGATGATCGAGTCGGGCGTTATCCGCTACGGCGAGAAGTTCAAGGAAGGTCTTGAGGAAGGCAAGTGGGACCTCGACACCATCGACTATGAAGAGGTTGCCAAGTCACAAGCCACCCTCGTCTATGGCCAGATGTCAGAGCCACCTGGAGCGCGTGCTTCGGTTGCCCTCTCCGGCCTCACCATCGCCGAGTCGTTCCGCGACTCCGATGCCATCGGCACGTCGAAGGACATCCTTCTCTTCATCGACAACATCTTCCGTTTCACCCAGGCCGGTTCCGAGGTGTCGGCGCTCCTTGGCCGTATGCCTTCGGCTGTAGGTTACCAGCCCACGCTTTCGACCGATATGGGTAAGATGCAGGAGCGAATCACTTCGACCAAGAAGGGCTCCATCACCTCCGTCCAGGCCGTGTATGTGCCTGCCGACGACTTGACCGACCCTGCTCCGGCCACGACCTTCTCGCACCTCGATGCCACCACCGTGCTTTCGCGTAAGATCACCGAGCTCGGCATCTATCCCGCCGTGGATCCTCTCGACTCGACCTCACGAATCCTCGACCCCAACATCATCGGCGAAGACCACTACAACTGCGCACAGCGCGTCAAGCAGATCCTGCAGCGCAACAAGGAGCTTCAGGACATCATCGCCATCCTCGGCATGGACGAGCTCTCCGACGAAGACAAGCTGACCGTGAACCGCGCACGTCGTGTGCAGCGATTCCTTTCGCAGCCATTCGCCGTGGCCGAGCAGTTCACTGGCGTAAAGGGCGTGATGGTCAACATCGAAGACACCATCAAGGGCTTCAACATGATCATGGACGGCGAAGTCGATTACCTGCCCGAGCAGGCATTCCTCAACGTCGGCACCATCGAGGAGGCCATCGCCAAGGGTAAGCGTCTGATGGATGCAGCCAAAGCTGCTGAGAACAAGTAATAGGTACCCCTATGAAACTGACGATTTTTTCCCCCGAGAAGACGGTGTTCGACGGTGAAGTGGAGCTCTGCGAGGTGCCCGGCACCAAGGGACGATTCACCATCCTGCGTGACCACGACTCCATCATCACCACCCTGCAACCTGGCAACATCCGCTACGTCACGGGCGGTGAGACCATTCTGCAGCCGGTCAAGAGCGGCTACGTGGAGGTTCACCACAATGTCATCTCGGCCTGCGTGATGCTATGATGTGGTTGGAAATCCTGATCGCCGGCTTTGTGTTCTACGAGGCTGTGGTCATCAACGTGGTGCGCGAACTTCAAAAGGTCAATCCCGCCATCACCGTATGGGTGATCATGGGATCGAAGGTCCTGAAGATGCTTCTCACCGCTGTAGCCATTCTCGTTGTGGCGCGTTTCACCGAGATTCCCATCCGCCGTTTCGCACTCACCACCGTCGGCATCTATTTCATATCGCTCATCGTCGAATCGATATTCTTCCTCAAAAAGAAGCAAAACAATGAACAAAAACCATAAAGTCTGGACGCTACTGGTAAGTCTGCTGCTCGCAGTCGGCCTCCTCCTGCCCCGTCCCGCTCTTGCCCAGGAACATTCCGAGGGCGAAGGGAAGCCGCTGGATGTGACCGCCATGATCTTCGAGCACGTGGGCGACTCCTACTACTGGCACATCACGGACGTGGGCGAGACATCGATAGCCCTGCCGTTGCCCGTGATGGTCTATAGCAAGACCAGCGGATTCCACTGCTTCATGTCGAGCAAGTTCCACCACGGACACGCCTCGTATGAAGGCCTGAAGATTGCCGGCGAAGAGTCGGAATATGCAGGCAAGATAGTGGAGACGGTCGGCGGCAAAGAGGTTCGTCCGTTTGACTTCTCGATCACCAAGAACGTGGCCGGCCTGATCATTGCAAGCATCCTGCTCTGCTGGATCATTCTGGGCTGCGCCCGTTGGTACAAGAATCGCGACGCCTCGTCACCCGCGCCAAAGGGCTTTGTCGGTGCTGTGGAAATGTTGGTAAGCTTCGTCTATAACGACATCATCAAGCCCAACATCCCCAAGAATACCGACCGCTATGCGCCCTATCTGCTCACGGCGTTCTTCTTCATCTTCTTCTGCAATCTGGCTGGCCTCATCCCTGGCTCGGCCAACCTGACCGGCAACATCGCCGTCACCCTGTGCCTCGCCCTGTTTACGTTCTTCATCGTAAACATTTTCGGCACCAAGGCCTACTGGCAGGAGATCTTCTGGAACGCCGAGCTCCCCGCCTGGCTGCGCCCCATCATGGCCGTGATTGAGTTCATCGGTATCTTCACCAAGCCGTTCTCGCTCACCATCCGTCTCTTCGCCAACATCCTGGCAGGTCATGCCGCCTTGCTCGGTGTCTTGAGCGTCATCTTCCTGACCGCCATCAGCATGCCCGGTATCGGCAATGGCGCCATGTCGGTGGTAAGTATCCTGCTGGGTATCTTCCTCGACTGCCTCGAGCTTCTGGTGGCCTTCATCCAGGCATTCGTATTCACCATGCTTTCGAGCATCTACATTGGCCTCAGCCAAGTAGAACATCATCACGAATAATTCTCAATCATTAAAATATTAACAACTTAAAAACATTACAACTATGCTTTTGGAAATTCTTTCTACTAAGGGTGCTGCCGCTCTCGGCGCAGGTATCGTAGCAATCGGTGCAGGTATCGGTCTCGGTAAGATCGGTTCGTCTGCCATGGACGCCATGGCTCGTCAGCCAGAGGCAATCAGCAAGATCCAGACCCCAATGATCATCATCGGCGCTCTCGTCGAAGGTGTTAGCCTCTTCGCAGTGGTTGTCTGCCTCCTCGCATCCTGATTTCCAGAACTGAAGGCTGATGACCGTCAGCCTTCAGCTTCACAATCTTCATCATTATCATTTTAATCCAAGCATTATATGTCATTGCTAATTCCCGAAAGCGGACTATTCATCTGGATGCTCCTGGCATTTGGCATAGTTCTCTTTGTGCTGTGGAAGTTCGGTTGGCCGATATTCACCAAGATGCTCGACGACCGCGCCAAGTACATCGACGAGAGCATCGCCAAGGCCAAACTGGCCAATGACGAACTGGCCAACATCCAGGCAAAGACCGCCGCAATGCTGAAAGAGGCTCAAGAGCAACAGTCGAAGATCTTGGCTGAGGCTGTCGAGACTCGCAATCAGATTGTCGAGAAGGCAAAGACCGAAGCCACCATGGCGGGCCAGAAGATACTGGCCGAAGCCAAGCAGCAGATCGAGGTGGAGAAAGAGGATGCCATCCGCGACATCCGTCGTCAGGTGGGTCTGCTCTCCGTGGAAATCTCTGAGAAGGTGCTTCGCCAGAGCCTTAAGACCGACAAGGATCAGATGGCAATGATCGACCGCATGCTGGATGAGTTACAAACCAAGAATTAAGACATGGATATTGGAGTAATTGCCAAACGATACGCCAAGGCGCTGCTCGATTTCGCTGTTGAACAGAAATGCGAGGATACCATCTACAAGGAGATCCTCAATTTCGCTGCAACCTATCGGGAGGTGCCCCAGCTGTCACAAGTGCTGGGCAACCCACTCCTGCCACAGCAGCAAAAGGTGGATATCCTGTGCCGGGCCGTTTCGTCAACCGAGGCCAGCGAAGTCTTCAAGAAGTTTGCCGCATTGGTCGTAGCTCATCGTCGCGAATCGTTCATGCTCTTCATCGCCCACAACTTTGTCACCCTCTACCGTGAGCTAAAGCACATCAGCATTGGCAAGCTCATCACAGCGGTACCCGTGGCCAAGAAGGAGGCACAACGATTGGAGAAACTGGTGGAAAGCAACTCCAGCAACTCAGTCGATGTCATCCTCGAAACTTCTGTCGATCCCGACATCCTGGGCGGTTTCATCTTCCAGATCGACGACATGCGCCTCGATGCCTCTGTGCGTCAGCAGTTTGAGTTGATCAAGAAACAGTTTATTGAGAAAAACAAGAGAATCGTCTAAAGAATTATTATGAGCAATATCAAAGCCAGCGAAGTCAGCGAAGTATTGTTGCAGCAGCTGCATGGCATCGACACCTCAACACATTTCGACGAAGTCGGAACCGTGCTGACCATCGGTGACGGCGTGGCACGTATCTACGGCCTGCGCAATGCTGAGATGAACGAGTTGCTGGAATTCGAAAACGGTGTCATGGCCATCGTCATGAACCTGGAGGAAGACAATGTGGGTGCCGTGCTCCTCGGCGGATCGGAGAAGGTTCGCGAAGGCATGGTGGTGAAGCGCACCAACCGCATCGCCTCGATCCAGGTCAATGAGAACATGTTCGGCCGTGTCATCAACCCACTCGGTGAGCCTCTTGACGGCATGGGCCCGATACCGGGCGAGAAGTTCGAGATGCCACTCGAGCGCAAGGCTCCTGGCGTCGTATTCCGCCAGCCGGTGAAGCAGCCTCTGCAGACCGGTCTGAAGGCCGTCGATGCCATGATCCCCATCGGACGTGGCCAGCGTGAGCTTATCATTGGTGACCGCCAGACAGGCAAGACGGCCATCGCCATCGATACCATCATCAACCAGAAGGACAACTACGAGGCCGGCAATCCCGTCTATTGCATCTATGTAGCCATCGGCCAGAAGGGTTCGACGGTAGCCTCCCTCGTGCAGACTTTGCGCGAGAAGGGCGCCATGCCCTACACGGTTGTCGTAGCTGCTACGGCTGCCGACTCGGCTGCCCTCCAGTACTTTGCACCATTTGCAGGTGCTGCCATCGGAGAGTTCATCCGCGACACCGGCCGTCACGCCCTCGTTGTCTATGATGACCTTTCGAAGCAGGCTGTGTCCTATCGTGAAGTATCGCTGATTCTGCGCCGTCCATCAGGACGTGAGGCATATCCCGGCGACGTGTTCTATCTGCACTCTCGTCTGCTGGAGCGTGCTGCCAAGATTATCGAGCAGCAGGAAGTTGCCGAGCAGATGAACGACCTGCCCGACAGCCTCAAGGGTCACGTCAAGGCCGGAGGTTCGCTCACCGCCCTTCCTATTATCGAGACACAGGCCGGTGACGTCTCGGCATACATCCCCACCAACGTCATCTCGATTACCGACGGTCAGATCTTCCTTGAGACCGACCTCTTCAACCAGGGCTTCCGTCCCGCCATCAACGTAGGTATCTCCGTATCGCGTGTAGGTGGTTCGGCACAGGTGAAGTCGATGAAGAAGGTGGCCGGTACGCTGAAGATCGACCAGGCCCAGTATCGCGAGCTCGAGGCCTTCTCGAAGTTCTCAAGCGACATGGATGCCGTGACGGCGATGGCCATCGACCGTGGACGTAAGAACAACAAGCTGCTCATCCAGCCACAGTACAGCCCAATGCCTGTAGGCGAGCAGATTGCTATCCTATACTGCGGCACTAAGGGTCTGATGTCGAAGATTGCCGTTGACCAGGTGCCTGAGTTCCAGAGCAAGTTCCTCGAACTGCTTCGCGCATCTCACGCCGAAGATGTCATCAAGCCACTGGCTGCCGGCAAGTTCGACGACAACATCACTGGCATCATCACCAATCTGGCAGCATCTATTTGCACCGAACTGACAAGCTGATTTAAGGTTCAAAAGGTTCGAAAGGTTCAAAAGGTTTGAAGTGTTCGAAAGGTTCAAAGGGTTATATTACCCTTCTTAACCCCTCTTAACCCTTCTTAACCCCTCTTAACCCCTCTTAACCCCTCTTAACCCCTCTTAACCCCTACATCCCAATGGCTTCATTAAAGGAAATCAAAGGTCGCATCGGATCGGTCGAAGGAACCCTCAAGATCACTTCGGCGATGAAACTCGTAGCCTCTGCCAAGCTCCACAAGGCGCAGATGGCCATCGAGAGCATGCTTCCCTACGACCGACAACTGCATAAAATCATGGTCAGCCTGCTCAGCGGTGAAACCAAGGTTACCACTCCTCTTTGCCATCCTCATGGCGAAGTGAAGCGCGTAGCCATCGTTACCATCGCCAGCAACTCAAGCCTTTGCGGTGGCTACAACAGCAATTCGTTGCGCCAAACCACCGCCCTGCTCCATGAGTATGCTGCTGCAGGATTGACCAATGATGCCATCGATTGTTACGTCATCGGCCGCAAGCTCAGCCAGTCACTCGGCAAGTTGAGAGGCTTCAACCTCATCAGGGATTTTGTCGAGAAAGGTGACAACCCGGCTTTTGCCACCGCGCAGGAACTGGCCAACCGCTTGATGGATGATTATCTCAAGGGCCGCATCGACCGCGTGGAATTGCAGTACATGCACTTCAAGAACACGGCTTCGCAGATTCCTACACGCGAAGTGTTCCTGCCCGTCCAGCTCGAAACGCCTAAGGCAGGAGCGTTCACCTCGGCAGGTTACATTATCGAGCCCACACCCGAAGATGTGCTCAACACGCTCATTCCCGATGCCCTCTGCATGAAGATCTACACCATCATGCTCGATGCCCAAGCGGCCGAACATGCTGCACGTACCGTCGCCATGCAGACGGCCACCGACAATGCCAATGAGCTGCTCGACGAACTGCGAATCCTTTACAACAAGGGACGTCAGGCCGCCATTACCGCAGAACTCCTCGATATCGTCGGCGGTTCGATGCAATAGCAATTTGTCATCTATTAAATCTAAAAACGGGCAATTCTATAACCTCAGGGTTACAAAATGCCCGTTTTTTGTGTTTTGGGCTAATTTATAGACTAAAAAATTGCATAATCTGCGGATTTTAATTATCTTTGCATCGTCAAAATGAGACAGAGATGTCTTGTACGACCAAATGCAAGAAGAAATTTAATAATGAGATAAGAGAAGAATTCAATTTGACCTTGATTCTAACTGGGAAAACACAAGATGAGGAAAATTCCGCGCAGAATTTTCCTCTTTTTTTTGTTTTTCTCAAAAGAAAGCCTTATATTTGCACCGTCTATCATTTGACAATTGTTCATTGTTAATTATTATTTGTTAATTGATTATATATGGAAAGAAAAGACGAAAAGACACTCACCCTGCTTGGCAGCAAGAAAACCTTCTATAAGCAGGACTATGCGCCCGAAGTACTTGAGACATTCGAGAACGCACATCAGGAGAATGACTACTGGGTGAAGTTCAACTGCCCGGAGTTCACCACGCTATGTCCCGTTACAGGCCAGCCCGATTTTGCCAACATCATCATCTCCTACATCCCTGATGTCAAGATGGTCGAGTCGAAGTCGCTCAAGCTCTATCTGTTCTCCTTCCGCAGCCATGGCGACTTCCATGAGGATTGCGTGAACATCATCATGAAGGACCTCATTAAGCTGATGGATCCGCGCTACATCGAAGTGACTGGCATCTTCACTTCGCGCGGCGGTATCGCCATCCACCCGTATGCCAACTACGGCCGCCCCGGCACCAAGTTCGAGCAACTCGCCTGGGACCGACTCGCCAAGCATGAGTGAGAAAAATGCAAACATCAAGATGAAAGCCATTGGAGATTAATCTGACCAATGAGGAACTTCAACTATTCCGCTATAGGGTAGCAGGATTTACGAACCGTTCCATCTGCCTGTTGATGCAGATAGACAATCCTGATACCGTCAAAAAACGCGTGCAACGTTTAAGGAGTAAAATCGTACAATCTGACTCACGTTTCAAGGATTATTTAGCCGATCTAATATAGGATGTCCCCTTTTTCGATTTTGCGGTGGTTGAAATATTTTTCAACTGCCGCATCTTTATATTTGTAATTCAATAAATTACAAAGGAAAATTCACGAATGAAAAAAATGTGGTGTGTCCCTTGTTATCTGAAAAATAATCATTATCTTTGCAGTGCGAATTGAAGAAAGTAAGTCAGCCCTTTCATTCTCAATGCTACCAACAAAGCTTTCCATGGAGAAATATTCATTGGAAATCGATTTCACAAGTCATTTTCTATGGTCGAACATGGAAATATTGTTAAAAATCAAGAGGTTTTGATTGTAGAACCAAGATTCTCATTATCTTTGCAGCGGAACAACCATACTTTGTATTCGGTTCCCCACAGCAAAGAGCGACAAGAAAGCCCTTCCTATGTGACGAGGCTTAGCGAAGCTGTGGAAATAGGGCACTACTACATCCAAGATTATATGGGAAACAACCGAATGGTCGTTAATAAGAACGGCACGGTGGAGCAGGTGACACACTACTATCCCTACGGTAGCGTGATAGGAGACATAAGCACCAATGAAAACGTGCAGAAGTACAAGTTCGAGGGTAAGGAACTGGACCGCACATTCGGTCTGGACAACTATGACATCCATGCACGTCAGTATTTTGCCATGGCTCCGATGTGGGACAAACCAGACAGCAAATCTGAAGAATATTATCATCTAAGCCCATATGTTTATTGTGGAGGAGATCCTTTGAATATATTTGATAAAGATGGGAAACAACCAACCAAATATATTGACGAAAATGGAAATAAACATATTTCTTGGTCAATCGTTGTTATGGTTAAAGCACCTAAACCCAATTCTTCTGAAAAAGCTATTTCTAAACATGAACAATACAAACAGGATTTAAAAGATACATACTTTCAGGAATTTAATCACTTTTTGAATGGTGATGGAGAGGGTGTGAAGAATAGTGTTGGTGAGACTGTCTATTCAGATTTTAATATAGTTGTTGTAGACGTGTCTGACCCTTCAGATATTAATACAGCAAATAAGTTATCTAATGAATATGGGCAAGAGATTGTTAATCCAATTAATGGACAGAATGGTAAAGCCGCAGTATTTATGAAAGGAAGCACGAAAGGAGGTTACGGATTAACTACGGGTTCCAACAAAATTACAATCTCATTTAATGCGGTTCCTGGTACAGCATCGCACGAACTATTTCACACTACAAATATCAAAGATAATGGGTATGTATCTGGAGGCATCTTGAATAGTCCCCCTAACCCTATTACTCCTAATGAAGTAGATGAGATGTGGGACATTATTCCTGAAAAAAGAGATGAAAGAAATAACCCATAAAAAATCAGAATTATGAAAAGAACTATCATTTCAGTAATCTTATTGATTACAGCGTCATTCCTTTACGGCCAGGAATATCAGAAATATATGGTATTTACCTTTAACTACCGATGGACATCTGGCGGATGGAACACGGGTGATTTCCTATGGGCAGTTCCTTACGATTCTTGTTATAAGCCAATCAATGTAAAGGATATCATTCCATTATTTGTCGAAGATAATATAATTGATTTGGATGATCCTGAATTGTCAAATCAATCTTTTGGAGATTGGCCGACTGACAACGATTTTGACTATATAAAGAAAAACTCTGCACTCTGGCATCTTCTTCGCAGCAGACGTCTCATACACAAAATTGAATACAAATACTCACTAGAAAAAAGGAAAAGAACGACAAATATATATATGGTTCCAATTATTGCCAGATGCACCAAACGACCATTTGGCTTTTATAAAGAAGACATATACGTTTTAGAGGATGAGGATTTGGAGTGTATTTGGGAAGATTTCTGGGATAAAAAAGATGAAGCATGGATATACATTCTTCAACATGACTTTTGCGGCTTCGATTTCAGAGTATCACCAGGCTGGACGTTAAATCGGTAGTTTTTCCCTTTTCCAAAACAATTAATCTCCTGAAAATGAACTCAACTACCAAGTCCCTTTATGCAGTCGACGGCACAAAGCTGCGCACCATCCACAGACCCGCAGGATTAAGTGCCTTGATCGACTCCATCGACTATATCGGTAATCTCATCCTCAAGAATGGCCAGCCTTCGATGTATCTATTCGATGGAGGTTACGCCACATTCAACACCAATGGTGCAGTCAACGGATGGCACTATTACATCCAAGATTTTATGGGCAATAACCGAATGGTCGTTAATAAGAACGGCACGAAAGAGCAGGTCACGCATCACTATCCCTATGGCGGTGTGATTGGCGACATCAGCACGAACGAAAATGTTCAAAAGTACAAATTTGAGGGCAAGGAGCTTGACCGCACCTTCGGACTGGATTACTATGACATTCATGCTCGCCAATATTTCGCCATGGCTCCGATGTGGGATAAGGTCGATCCATTGGCAGAAAAAACTCCACAGTTTAGCCCGTATTCCTATTGTGGAGGTAATCCAATTAACTTTGGTGACTATAATGGACTGGATTGGTATGGACACTCTGATAGCATAGAAATAAATGGAATAATGACCGAAGTATATTCAATTAAATATACAGAATATAAATCTCAAGAAGATTTAGATAAAAATAATATCTCTGGCGATTATTTAGGCGAAAGAGTTGTATCTATACTGGGGTATTATAATGAAGTTTTAGATGATAGCAAAATGATTGATGGTGAGAAAACTATTCACGCTATGGCAAGTGTATATATTAACCCAGAAGATGAAACAAACCCAACAAAATATATTGCTTTTACCATGAGTTCTGATTATAATAAATATGGCGCTATTAAGGATGGGAATTACAATGTCACATACAGAGAATCACCAGGTGATGGAAAAATTCCCAAACATTATGAAATAGAGGGTCCTGTTGATTGTATTGATGATAGGAATAATAGTTGGTTCAATGGTGAAAAGGATGCTTATTCTCCTACACAAAAAAATAAGGTTTTCGTTCATCGAACTAATAAGTCTGGATATGCTGGAGACCCAGTATCTAAAGGGTGTATACTCATTAACGGCAAGGATAACCAATGGACAAATTTCGAGAAACAAATAGGCAAAAATGGTTTCATGTTAGTGTTAAGAAGAAGATGAAAAAGTTTTTCATTATTATTGCTATAACTGCTTTTACATTGCAGCTATATTCGCAGTTGGTTTCAAGATCAAATGAAACTAATATAGGTGTTTTTCATAATTATAGTACTGGCTTATTCTTTTATAAGGCGGGTCAGCACCCTGTAAATATTTATTCCCAAGCAAAAGGGGATTCAATAATTGCAGTTATTCAGGATGATACCATTCAAGAAATATGGTCATCTATAGTGGTGGTATCAAGAGGAGATTCGCGCTTTTATGGACATGTTGAAAACAATGGATGTATTCATCAATTGAGTGGATGGATCAATTATGAAGATTGTGGTGTATACTTACTTCCATCTCCTCGTTTCCCAGAAGAGGCAGAGGACAGGGTAATTAAATTGTATGAGCAACCTGATAGCGTCGCGTGCTCAAGCACCATCTTAAGTGGTGAAATAGTTGACATGGAAGTCAAAATATTAGACTATTCAAGAATGGGAAGACTCCAATGGGTTAAAGTAAATTGTCCTTTGAAATCAGGAAAGACAATTATAGGGTGGACAACCAGATATTGCGGTGATATTTATGGTTGTTATGGAATATGATTACTGTATTTCTTTGATATAACTTGACTATCTCTACCTCGAAGCAGAGAAGAATCAGACCTTTCTCGATCAAACTATTCAACAGAAGGCGCGACATCGTGTGGTGTCGCGCCTTCATAGCTATCTTATACATCGGTAAGCAAAAAGCCAGATACATGGGCAAGGTCAGCAGTTGATACATAATTACACATTTTCCTGCCGAATAGGTATCCTAAATTGGGGCAAGCATTCTGTCGGCCGTTATAATGCTCTATCAAATCGCGGAAGCACTCTGTCGCGCGTCATAATGCTCTATCAGATTGCGGAAGCACTCTGTCGCGCGTCATAATGCTCTATCAGATTGCGGAAGCACTCTGTCGCGCGTCATAATGCTCTATCAGATTGCGGAA
>JAFZBE010000056.1 GCA_017561935.1 Bacteroidales bacterium
CTGAACTGAAGCCGAACGACTCCAGGAACCACGATGCAAGAAAACTGCTGACGGAAGTGGCCAGGCGTTGCGGATGGAGGTCGGAACGCGTGATGTCGCACGTCTTTGAGCGCTATTGCGGTTGTTCTGCAATCGAATGGCTCGCGATGCATGGGGTTAAGAGGGGTTAAGAGGGGTTAAGAGGGGTTAAGAGGGGTTAAGAGGGGTTAAGATGTTAAGAAGGGGTTAAGAGGGGTTAACCTTTCTTAACCGCGAGCAACGCGAGCTCTTAACCGTTCTTAACCGCTCGCTAAAATTGGAGGAAGCACTCTGACGCGCGACAGAATGCTTCCTCTTTTTGCGATAGCATCGTGATGGGCAACGCGATGCCTAAATTGGAATGCCGCCATTTCATAAACGATAATTTTGCCATTTCTTAAAGTAAAATTCCGCCATTTCTTAAAGTAAAATTCCGCCATTTCTTAAAGTTTAATTATCTTTGCACCTGAAATAACCGACATATTATGAAAATAAATAGATATCTGCCAAGGATTTGCGATGCCTTACTCTCTAAAAAGCTAAGACATTCGGGTGCTGTCCTGATTACAGGCCCTAAATGGTGTGGGAAAACCGCTACGGCAACGGTTGCCGCAAAGAGTATCATCTATATGCAGGATCCAGATCGTGGTCCGGCATATATGAAAGCGGCTGATTACAAGCCATCACTATTGTTGGAAGGTGATGTCCCACGACTTATAGACGAATGGCAGATGGCACCCGTGCTTTGGGATGCTGTCCGATTTGTTGTGGATCAACGGCAAGAAATGGGACAATTTATTCTGACAGGTTCTGCTGTTCCAGTTGACAATGCCACAATGCATACAGGTACTGGACGCATTTCACGTTTAAGGATGCATACGATGAGCCTGTACGAATCGCAGGAATCCAACGGCTGCGTTTCGTTGCGCGAACTTTTTGAAGGAAAACCTATTGCTTTAGCCACGTCCAACCTTACCATCGAACAGATAGCATTCGCTATATGTCGAGGCGGATGGCCTGCGTCAGTCAAAATGAAAGGGGACGATGCGTTAGAATTGGCAAAAGACTATGTGGATGCAATTATTCATCAAGATATTTCTCGGGTGGACGGTGTCGAGAAGAATCCAAAAAGAGTGCAATTGCTGTTGCGCTCATTAGCTCGAAATGTCGCTACAATGGCAAGCAATGTGACTATTTTGAACGACATGGAAGGAGATGAGATGGGTATATCAGCTCCGACGCTGGATGTTTATATGAACTCACTCCGACGCATCTTTGTCGTAGAGGATCAGCCTGCATGGTCACCTTCTATGCGATCGAAGTCTGCAATTCGTACTGCTTCTAAACGTCATTTTACGGATCCTTCGATAGCTGCTGCCGTTCTTCGAACTACACCAAATGCCCTTCTTGAAGATTTCAATACTTTCGGTTTTATGTTCGAGTCTCTTTGTACAAGAGATATGCGTATTTACGCTCAAGCCAACGACGGAGACGTTTTCCATTATCGCGATAAGTCGGGTCTTGAGACAGACATGATTGTAGCTCTCAATGATGGACGATGGGCTGCTGTGGAGGTAAAACTCGGGAACAAGCAGATTGAAGAAGCGGCCGAACATTTGAAAGAGCTTGCACTCAAGGTGGATGAAAAAAAGATGGGGAAACCAGCATTTTTAATGATTCTGACAGGTGGCGAATTCGCCTACCAGCGTGAGGATGGTGTGCTAGTTGTTCCTATCGGATGTTTGAAAGATTGATAATAGTTGTACCTTTGTGCTCGTTTTTCGGTAATGAAAAGCATAAGCTTCGCTCCACGCGAGCAACGCGAGTTCTTAACCGGAGATTTCGCAGTTGTGAAATCGACTACCCTATCTAAAATCGAGGAAGCACTCTGACGCGCGACAGAATGCTTCCTCTTTTTGCGATAGCATTATGACGCGCGACAGAGTGCTTGCTCGGTTGTATAGAGCATCATAACGCGCGACAGAGTGCTTTCTCGGTTGTATAAAGCATCATGACGCGCGACAGAGTGCTTTCTCGATTGGATAGAGCATCATAACGCGCGACAGAGTGCTTTCTCGGTTGTATAGAGCATTATGACGCGCGACAGAGTGCTTGCTCGTTTGTATAGAGCATCATGACGCGCGACAGAGTGCTTTCTTCGGTTGGATAGAGCATCGTGACGCGCGAAAGAGTGCTTCCTCAATTGGAAGTAGCACTATATCGCGCGGGATGATGCTTGCTACGATTTCAGCTACAAATACTCAAAATAATAATGGGAAAGGCGAGAAAGGAATTTGAGATTTTTCTGAGAAGATGTCTTTTTTGATAAAACCGAGAGGAATAATCTCTGTAACGATTTTTATGGTGAATAGACTTGCATATTTGCAAAATAATGCTTATCTTTGCCGCGTCAAGTTTATTATATTTTACCGATGAAACCGCAGAAAATCGTTACCAACGAAATCAAGAAATGTCATCCTTATCAGAGCCCCAGTCCGACTGACCTGTACTACCAGCGACTGGCAAACCGACTGCAAGACGGATTTTCTTCGTTGTGCAAAATGGGTGATGGGCTTACCACCGAAATGATGCATCGAGGAGCCATCATACTGACTAACTATATGGAGGATATTGTGGCCGACAGCGGCCAGTGGCACACGTTCTCCAATCTGTGCCAGGAGCTCTATGGTCATCCCGTTCCATTATTCCATGAAGATGAGGAATATTACCCCGACGAGCCGAGCCTGAATGCCATCCGCTATCTGTTGTGGAGTGTGGAAAGCGAAATCCTCGGGGATATTGTGATGATAAACGCTAAGGTCATTGAGCAGATGGCCACAGTTGCATACGACATTCTTTATGAGACATTTGAGGAGGCTCCTATCAATGAAAAATTGGCTGACGATGTCGAATCGAAGTTAACTCTGGCCACAGAGGATTTCGATCAGCTGCGCAGTGTTCTAAAGTGGCTATTCAACGACTGTTATCTGACTGCAGGAGAGCATAACGAAGAACTGATCGGTAAGCATGTTGATGATTTGCTTGGTCTGGCTGAGCGTGGAAAAATACCGGATATGCATCCGAGTATGGCCTATTATTACGCCACCACTAAATGTATCTTCGATTACAAGATTGGACCACTGGCACTCTATCCCAAGGACTATCTTGCAGCCATGATGCATACGAAAGGCATGGATCGTCAGGCGGAGGATGTTGCCAAGATAGACAAGTTGGGCATGGGTATATATAAGTATGAACGGATCAAGCCTGCGTTCGGATTGTCGGGTGAGGCGCCCAAAACGGACCGGCTGAGACTGATGCGTACCAATGGCAAAGTAATAGAGATAGATGCCTATGAACTGAATCTGTCGAAGGAGGAGTTAGAGAGTTTTGATGGATTTTTGGCTTCGTCGTTTGTGTACTATCAGAGTGAGTGGCATCTTAACGGTTTTGTGGCCCCATTCCCGGACATAGACAAGCATTGGAAGAAAATGTGTGAGGACGACCCGGAAAACCTGAAGCCCGGTACGGCAACCCTCACCGCCGAAATGATTCTTGAACGGACAAACGGACAGCGAATCGCCTATTTCGCAGATCGGGAACAGTTGAAGGATTTTCTGGAGAAGAAGATTCGCTTCCCACGTCACATGTTGAACTTCGTAGATGAGCGAATTGGCAGCCGCCCGACCCTCTTTATAGATACTGAGGAGCCCAAGAACTGCTTGCAGATCTTCTATGGTTTCACTCCTTATATTGCCGACCCCAGCAATCCTTTCTACAATCCCAAAGAGGCTCGTGAAGAAGCCATCAGCCTGCTCTGGGAAGCAGAGGCTGTATCCACGCATGCCGTCAATTATCTGCTGGATAATAACTACCTGCCTGATATCTTCAACGACAGAATGTTCTCGGACTGCAGCTCTCCTGCAGAGAAACGTCATGACATCGATTTCCTCATGCGCTTCTATCGCATGGAGGATTACTAATCTGAAACGGCTGTTTCAGAGACGACTGTATCGAGCTCGAATCCCTTTGATTTTAATAATCTCTACGGACTTCTGGGACTTTAGGGACTATTAGCTATGAGCCACACTGTCCTTTAAGTCCAAAAAGTCCGTAGAGAAAAATAATCATAAATTTTTTTGCAAAAGAATTTGCTTTTTTGCGAAAAAATGCGTATCTTTGCACCGCGAAAATGAAAAAGCATCAAGAGACGGCTTAAGTGCCGAGCCAACCGAGCCTATCATACAGGCCACGGTGGAACAAAGGATGCGAGTTACAATCATTAACTAAAAAAACAGTATGATCATTAGATCAAAAGATGATTTTCAGCATCCAGATGGGCCAATCCAGCTGCTGGATGGTCGTGTGTTGGATTGTATCGTTAGGATTCCAAAAAAGTAAGTGATATGAAGATATTTAAAGACAACAAAAAACAGCTCAATATCAATCCTCTGGTGGTCTATTTCATAATGACGCCGGAAGAGAAGGAGCAACATGCACGAGACATTGAGCGTCTGAACAGGTCGAAGACGATGAACCATAATCTCTTCGAGTTCAACACTGTTGTGCGTGCGCGTTATAACAACAATGTGTTGACAAAAGGACTTATCAAAGACATGGAGGAAAACAACGTCATCGTCAAACTTTTTGGCAATGATGATGAAAGATTCTTCTATGCGTTTGAGACGGTCGAGTTCATGGAAGGAATTTTCGAAAATCAGATAGAAAGTTTCCTTTATGATGTATGCAAACTCAATGTCAAGAATCTGAAGTCAGAGAAGAAACGCCTTGGCTGTTATCCTTCAAAAGAGCGTAAAGAAGCCGTTGAGATACTCTTAAAGTCTTTTACAGAAGTAGTTAATGACTTCGGTTTTGACAAGGTGCATGCCATCGCTTCCAGATGGTCTTCTGTCTCATGTAGTCCCGTTTCAAATTGCAACGCCAGTAAGATTCCGCCTGGCATAAAAGATGACATCCGCTATGCTATGGGAAGTGAGGAAGGACGAAAGAAGGAAGATGCCAAGAAACGTCTCATTGCCATGATTGAGGGGTGGTTTGATGCACCGTCTTCCGGATACTCAAAGAAAGTCCTTACTGGCGCAGTCGATAATACCAAGTCAGAAACTTTGGAAGAGGATAACTATACTCGCCATCCATCATCACAAGTTCCGACCATTAGTGTTGAGATTAAAAAGATAACTGTGCTCAATAGAAAAGATGGCTCAAGGAGAGAAAATTATGGCTTTGTGTATAACATAGATGGAGAAATTGTAGAAATGTATATCGGTGGTACAGAGCCAGCAATGATATACGCTTGCACATTGCTCAAGCAGTACACGGGCGCCCGCTTTTACCTTGATGATTTAAGGATTCGGAAGGGTGAACTGTCGAGATTCAATCCGAATACTCCCGAAAGGAAATATCTGAATGCTACTCTTGAATGGATAAGGCAAATTTATAAAGTATTTGTGCCATCAGCTGCAAAGGACTTCCCTGAATGGTATGCTTCTCTTTTCAACTTCCTAGACAAGAGTCCTGGTCATCCTATTTATCAAGGCAAGTCTGCATGTAACAGTAAAATATCCAAAACGCTAAAGGAATATAGGAAAGCCATTTATTTCTGTACCCTTCAAGTTAGAGAAGACAGCAAAGGGAAATTCTATGAGGTTGATCTCCCTTCTTCAGAGTCGATAAAGCTTTCTGATGAACTGCTCAAACTCGTACCTGAATCACCTGTCACACAAGCTCATGCAAGACCGGAAAATGAATATAGCAAATAGTATTCAGAGCTGAAGACAACGGCAATTGCGAGATATTTCTAGTATTGGTCAAGAAGGTTTTTCTTCTTTCTAAATCTGCTGCAAGGGTAGCCTTTATTGTTTGTTTTCTATCTTCTTTGTCTCCTTGCATACGCCGTTCTTGTATTCCCACATAGAGTCACATACATTCGCCGGACTGCCCAGGAATTCGCTCATTTTCTCCATGTGATCCCTCATATATTGCCCCATCGTGGAAGGGTCAACGACGTTCAGCCCATAGAAGGTCATGCCCTTTTGCTTCTCGGCATTTATCTTCTCCATCACCTCTTCAGATATCGGCATCCAACCAAAGTCTGAGATGCAAAGGATGTCGGCAGTGGAATAATCGCCTTCGAAGGGCATAATGTCATCAAAGAGCCATCGGAACATGCCGTCTTCATCATTTCCACCCATCTCCGCCTCGCCCAGGAAGTCGAGCAAGTCTTTTTTGTCGTGTTCTATGTTATGTAGTCGGAATAGGTCATGGCTATAGGAGTATTTCACAACAAGAACCTTGCGTTTGCGCCTTTGTGCAATTATGCAGATAGCGATAGACAACGCCTTCGCTACCAGGACAGGCTCTCCTTGCATACTGCTACTCGTGTCCAGGCAAATTACAATTGGTCCATCATGCTTCTTTTTCCCTTTCTTCCCACTTGACTGAGACGCAAAGACTTGCAGTCGCTTGGTTACGAAATTGCGATAGAAGATGTCACGGGTTGCTGGTTCAGCCAACATCGCAAGTTCCGATGGAAGCAAATTGCTCAGATTATCGCCTATTGTGATACCAGTAATATCACTTTTGGAAGACGAAACAAATGAGCCGGAAGTCTCGTAGATGTTTTCACCGGAACGTCCTATCCGTTTGGCAAGCTCTATAAGTGACTGTGGTACATTGCTTAGAAAACGGTTCTGCAGCTCAACCTTCGATACTACACCTCCACCAATACCCATACCTTGTGAACCATCGCCTTGTCTAGGAGAGAATTCTAGTTCTTTACTACAATCTTTCTTTCCCGATTTCTTGTTAGGCCCGAACTCTTCGTCTTTTTTTTCTTCATCATTATCGGAAGAACCAACTTTCTCTTCTTCATCTTTGTTTAAAAGAGTTTTGTGGTCACCAGCAAAGAACATCGGGAACTCCTCTTCATCATCACCTTCGACTTTCGTCGAATCATCCCCGTCATCCCATGACAAATCTGATAGTATCTCGTCAAGTTCATCCGCGTTTAGCTCTTCAAAGAGTTCTTCCTCGTCGTCATATACATAGTGTTCAAGATTCCTCTTGATATATAGATAATTTTCGTTCTTGTCTTTCGGGATCTCCGTATATGAGACATTATTCTTGTCATGTTCTTCCGCTACTGTTGTTGCCAGCGTCAGCCACTGGTCAAGCATTTTGTCCATTTCATAATAGGCACGACCCTCGTCAAGGTCGCTGATAGTCATCAGACGCTCAGCAAAATTCTCCAGATGTCGCTGTGCCAGTTTTCTCCAGCCAGGGATTACCTCAACATGCATCTTGAAACGAGGGTCGCAGACAGAATTCATCAATGTCTCCCGTATGAGATTGATGCCATTGACACAAGCCCCCTTCAGACGCTCTGCAACATCTGTGTTTGTACGTTTCGCTTCCTCTGATGCAACGAGTAAATGATGTATGAGTGCTGTATATCTCATCAGTGTCCTTTCCTTCTTAGGGTATCTTTTATATCTGTGAATGCTCTGCGCATATAGACATATCTCGAGTACGGAAGCAACAAAATATTTTCTTCAACCATACCGCTGAAGATGCTTTCAAGATTGTCCATGCGTTTGGTTACATTGTTAAGCATATCTGTAACAGAGCCAGTTCTAACTTTTGTTCCGCGTTTCAGAGGATAGGAATAGGAATTTATGGATAGTCCGTCCATGGTCTTCTGTACAACTAGTGATGTCGGGAAGTCAACTATAAGCAATTGATTGTCATCTGTCATCATTCCATTTGCATTACTGGAAGTTGGCAGGTGTTCATAGGCTTCCTTACTGATAAGCATCTCTTCATCACCAACGACAAAGATGTAGTTCTTGCCATCTGGACAGATTGGATCACCCAGAGGCTTTGTGTATCGTTTTCCCGTGAGTTCTTCTGCAATATCCACATTGTGTCGTTTAACCATGTCTGCAATCGCCTGGGCAACCAGTTTCGTTACAGAAAGTATTTGTTCGTCCTTATCCCATAGCGTATGGTTGAGGATAAGACAGTCGGACAAGTCAACAGCCTCACGTCCATTCAGATAGGCAGACACACGTAGTAGTCCTACAATCTTTTTCCATCGTCGGTCAGATACATAAGGAGGATCTACAAGGTCGCAATTGTTCACATCCACATTATCCTCTTGCTTCTTTTTCTCTTCAATAAGCAGCTTTCGTATTGAGAAGACAAGTTCGCTTACCTCAATCGGAACCTTCACATTCATCGCTTCTGCCTTTATCTCACGCAGCTCGTCTGCTGAGAATTGCAGTTCTTCCGGAACTTCACACTCTTCAGGCTGGTCGATAACAAGACTAAGAAAGTTTGTCTTGTTTTCAATCGGTTTTACAACATAACGTACGATGAAACGGTCCCATAAAGCTTCGAGACCTTCACCTTCAGCAGGAAGCTCGTTGGATGCAGATATCACAGCTTTCAATGGAAGTTTCAAGTCTTGCTTGCCATTACGGAAAATCTTCTCATTCAAGACAGTAAGCAGGGAGTTCTGAATGGCAGGACCTGCTTTCCAGATTTCATCAAGGAACACGACATCCGCTGTGGGAAGATATCCATCTATGACTCGTTCGTATGTATCACTGTCCTTCAGTTTGCTGATGCTGACAGGACCAAATATCTCGTCCGGTGTAGAAAATCGACTCATTAGATATTCGAAGCTCGTGGCATCCTTGAAAGCCATCTTCAGCCTTCTTGCAATCATACTTTTGCCGACACCAGGAAGACCAAGCAGGAAGATTGACTCCCCGCCCAGTGCAGTCAACAAGGCAAGTGATATTGCTTCATCACGTTCAAATGCCCCTCTGCCCATTGATGCCAGCAGTTGCTTAACTCTTTCTCTTATATTATTCATATAGTTTTATGATTAGAAAGTTGATACCATATCCATTACATCCTCATACGTCAGTTTATAGCTGTCGCCTGTGCCTTCGAGAATTTCATCTGTCAGAGCCTGCTTTGTCTCATGAAGTTGAAGGATTTTCTCCTCTATGGTCTGCGCACTGATGAGACGGATGACTGAAACGACACGTTGCTGTCCGATACGGTGAGCTCTGTCCATAGCTTGATTCTCAATCGCTGGGTTCCACCAAGGATCAAGCAGGATTACATAGTTGGCAGCGGTAAGGTTTATGCCTACGCCACCTGCTTTCAGACTTGACAGGAACAATTTCCTGCCTCCTTCTTGGAAATCCTTTACCATCTCCTGCCGTTTCTCCAGAGGAGTCTGTCCGTCCAGATAGTAGTAATTGATATTACGATTTGCAAGTTCTGTCCTTACCATGGCAAGAAGACTAGTAAACTGGCTGAATACAATCACGTTATTCTGTGGATTTGATAGAACGTTGGTCAGAATGTCAAAAAGCGCCATTATCTTGGTGGATGGCTCTTTCCATCGATCGAATACAAGCCGCATTGAGCATGCTGCCATACGAAGCTTCATCAGTTCTGTAAAGAAATTTAGATCAAGTGTCTTTGCCTCTTCGCGTTCTTCCTTTGTCTTGTATTTCTTGAACTTTATCTCAGCTAATCGACGCATCTCCTCGTAAACCTTCTGCTCGTTATCTGATAGTTCCACCATGTGTGTAGTGACGATTTTCTCTGGCAACTCTAGCAACACGTCTTCTTTTGTTCTACGGAGAATAAACGGCTGTGTCATTTCCTTCAGTAACATTCGATGTTCATAGTCTAGGTCTGGAAGTATGAACGAATCCCTGAAGGCTGGCCATGTACCGAGAAGTCCCGGGTTGATGAATTGGAACAGATTCCACAATTCTCCAAGATGGTTCTGTAGAGGTGTTCCCGTTAGGATGATACGACTCGCTGCGTTCAAGTCCATTGCTGCATGCGATACGAGTGTGTCACGGTTCTTTATCTGATGCGCCTCGTCAAGACATGCCACGTTCCAGTTCTTTGATTGCAGTAGCTGTGACTCCGTTCCCAGTACACCATAGGTACAGAGAATTACGTCCATCGGTCCTGCGCCTTTCACTACACCTTGTCTCTTGCTTGAGTTGTTCAGGATTACCGGATTAAGTTGTGGTGCAAAGCGAGCTATTTCTTGTGCCCAGTTTGGAACGACGGACTTGGGCGCGACGACCAGTGAAGGTCCTTTGGATGCCTTGTGAAGCATGAAGGCAATAGCCTGTATGGTCTTGCCCAACCCCATGTCATCCGCAAGGCAAGCGCCTGCTCCCCATTCATCGAGACGGCACATCCACCGGAAACCTTCTTTCTGATAGTCGCGAAGTTCTGCTGTCAGCCCCTCAGGTATTTTTGCCTCAGTTTCGAATGCCATCTTTGTTTTCTCAAGAAACTCGCTATAGCCATCGTCTGCATTAGTGTTGAGCCCTTCAATCATTGAAGCCAGAGCTCCAACCTGATATTTAGGTACGTGCTTGAATTTACTGCCACCAGCAATGCCAATGGCCTCCATCGCCTCAATGTGCTTCTTTAGAGTCTCGCTCATGCGTACATATTCATCATCGCTAAGACGTACAAAACCTTCCATTTCGCTACTGGAGCACGCTTGAACCAATTCGGCAAGACTAAGTTTCTTGCCACCAACTGTTACCTCACCTTCAACGGCGAACCACTCGGTGTTTGTCTGGATTGTTATACCGACATCGGTGCTTTTTATATCGCCTCGGAACTTCAGACGAACACCATCCGGCCACTCAATAAAGAATTTATCCTGATTGTCATAGATGTATGCCATAAGTTTGAGCAAACCTTCTGCCGAACCTATGGTGTATTCCGTATAGCTTCTTGCTTCTGCTTTTGATTCCTCTAGCAGGAAAGAATCAAGCTCTTTTTTGTTCTCGTATTCCAAGGAGAGATCACGGTTTACACAATGTGTAATACCTTCAACCTCATCATAGACGATGTCATCACCCTCAGCAGGAACGAAGCGTGCAGTACCGTCCTCCATGGCGGTTGCCTGAATGTTTACCTGATACTCATTTTTGTCTGGACTTACTTGAACAGCAAGTACACCATGGCTCAGTACGGCTGGCTGTAGCATAGACTCCATTATATTCTGCTTGACGTCAATGATGCCATTGAGACTGTCTATGGCTCGCTTGAGGCTCGTCGCCGCCGATGAAGGGAAATGCTGCATTGAAAGAAATCGCCTGACGATATCTTTCTGCAAAGGGTTTACTGAAACCAGAGCGTAATGTCCCGTTTCTATTTCCCGTACGGTATGGCGTTTCACATTGCCTTTGTTGTCGAGTTTGACATTTGAACTGATGTCAATCAGAAAACCCTGACCAATGAATTCCAGATAAGGTTTTTCTTCCTCTATCTCTGCAATAAAGTAATGACCATCATAAGAGTTGCCCCAAAGCAAGCGGTCTGTACCTGCAAGGTGCGGGACCAGAATGTCAATGTCATCTTGATCATCTGTTTTCTTTGAGAACTCCATGGCTATGGCATTGTCACGGCTGTCCATGCTGTCATAACCTGTAGAAGCCATCAAGGATTGAGACAGAAGCCTGCCATCTTTCCACGAACCATCTTCCTGACGTATCTGTTCCACGATGGACATCATCTGCTTTCCCCTTATATAATACACGACTCGTTTTTCCTCTTTCTTTTTGTTTTGCAGTGTATCTGTCAGACCAGACAGCATAACTTCCCATGGCGCTTTTTTCCTGAGTGTGCTGAGTGCGGACTGCCCACCGAAGGTATTGCGAAGTTTCTCCTTCGCGTCGGGTCCTATAGGAATATACGGGGACATCTCATGCTGCATGATGGCCGATGTGTGCAGGATTGGTGCTTCCTCGTCTCTTTCTATATCAAAGAAATTGCAAAGCATATATTTCCAGGAATGATACAATGGCGTGTCAAACCGGGTAATAACTGAGTTTATCATCGATAATATGCTTGTCTTTGACTCTGTGACGTCAATATCAATGAGTTCCAGAACAAGTCGTATAAATACATTGCCGTCATTGCAACGAATACGGGAAGAGGCCCTGAACTGATTATAGTCATAGAGTGCTTGCTGATTAGTTCTATGCTTATGATACAGACGGCACAGTAATATACCATAGAAATAATTGAATATATGATGATTGAATACCGTTGCCTTTTTATCTTCCATCTTCAATGCACTTTTGAACAAATCGAGAGCATCATCAAGATTTCCGATATACATGGCACATATAGCCTCTATTGCTCGGGTCCAAATTGATGACGTTTCTGTAATCTTCGGTTTTTCACCGGTAAGGAAGAAACGATAGCCATCTATCTCATCAAACAATAATCTCTTGTCGTGTTGTCTTTCTGGTATAATATTTTTCAAGAAGGTAAGCGTGTCTTCTGTCAGTGTGTCATCAGAGAAACTCTTCCATAAAGTCTCATGAACCATTCCTGACACCTCATTCTCGTTTAGAAGACTGATATATCTGCCATCGTTCATCAGTTGCTCCTTAATGTAAGGGAAAAGATTGAACTGCTTATATCCAAGACCACTGTATGGACGGCGCAGTCCAGCTACCGCTTGAAAATCATCCTTCACTATGAGTTGTGCTATCTTGTATAGGTATTCTGACGCACTTGTCTTGCTGTAGGGATACACTTTCGAGAATGTTGAAGCCATCGGAGCATAATGTCTATGAAGGCAGACAAGAGCTTTCAAATGCACATCCTGTTTGACATAACACCGGCTTTCTATATATCCGAGGCTCCTCAAAGTATCAATTTCCTCGTCGTATTTCTTTAGCGTAAGGTTGAATCGCCCACGATAGGCTGTCGCTGCCTTGTCATTTGAATGTAGTTCTCCGTAATATGCCATAAAGGCTAGCAGACGGAACTGATTCGTTGTAAGGTCTGGGAAGAGTTCGAGATATGGATCTTGCTTTTTCAATGTAAATGGAATTTATTGTTTAACGGGAGCTTATAATTTGAGTCGGTGGCAAAATTATAGTTGTTCCATGCCATTCATGGGCATACCTTTTTGCTTTTACCGTGGTTGATGAGTTTTTATGATGCAAAGGAACACAAATCCATTCAGAATCCGAATTCCTATATACGTATATCAATGTTTTATCGGCTTCTTCTGATCCAAGATGACAGTATATTCACCTTCTTTTATCCACTAATTTTATTTCATATACATAGAAATAAAAGTGCAGTCCATCCTCGATAATAGCCGGTGTTTGTTAGTCTTCATTTAGTTATACGTATATCCTAGTAACATATCTCATATATAAGCTTTATCTTTGCGGCACCAATTCAGATTGATGAATTATGAACAAACTTGATTTCAGCAACAGAGAATTATTAGACAAGTACTACAAGGAGAAGTTCTTGTACGACCTCAGCAACTATTTTGTTGTGAACGGTTGGAAGGAACTGGATTACAGTAGGAAATATTATAAGGTGTCAGAAGATACTTTTGTCTTGAATCTGCACACTCGAGGACAATATACCTTTGATGGTGATCCTGCTATCTACCTGGGCTGTGGCCCTTGGTGGAATACGCAGCAGAACTTTGAGTTCAGTGGTATCTTTGCCTTTCTGTATCTTGCCACAAAATGCATACGCAAGCACGAAGGAGGTGAGAAAGCATTTCTTTTCTGCCAGCAGTATTGCTTCCCAATCTTTGGAGACGAACAGACAAAGGAAGACTTTGACGTTGTCGCAACGTTAAAGGAGGCAATGATTGCTCCATGTCGGGCTGAATCAGAAAACTATGTGGATATGCTGCACATGGTAATACCATACTTGCAGGAACAGGTACAAGGGTTTCTGGAGCACTGCTGTCCGGATGTTCAAAATGAACTTGACGAGCGTCTGTCGGACTTCATAGACTGGGTGGTCAACACAAGGGATGAGATGGTTTCATTCTATGGCATGCCATTCAGAAAAGAATATATGCCAGAAGACTGCCCTTATCCCGTAAAATACTTCCAGTTAAAGTCTTGGAAATGGTTCTCAACCCGCTATAAAGTGTACTCGTACAATGATATTCCAAAACTTAAGTTAGAAAGATGGCCTTTTACATTCAGCGATATCACCAAATTTGACGGACCTATTGTGCCTCACTTCGATGACCTGGAATTTATGAGAGAGCAGGAAAGGAAAATGAAAGACTCTGCCCGTGAGGATGATTTCTTCTCACCAAGTGAGTTTTCCAAGGAAGAGGAGAACGAGAATATGCTTTATAACATTCTCATAAACGTTCAATGGGATGATGAACCATATACCCGGAAAGGTAAGTCAGGGCTGAAGGATTGCTGGGGACGTATCATTGTGCCCGCAGAGTTTGAAGCTTGCGAAGGGATTCATCAGGGCCGTTATATCCACCACGACAAGATATGTGTTATGGCGAAAAAGGATGGAAAATGGGCACTGCTGAAAAGGAAGAACTATCGTGAACTGATGACATATTATCGGTTTGATGAGATAAACCTGATATTCCAGGGGTTCTTTGCGGTCAGATGTAATGATAAGTATGGTCTATACAATCAATACGGTCGCGAAATCATTCCTGCAAGGATGGATGATATATATCGTCCGACTGTATGTGAGCATCACATCATGTACAAAGACAGTGGTAAGTATGGCATCCTCTACCATAATGGCACAAAGACTCAGGTGTTGGCAGATGATGTTGACTTGGACAGTGGATATAGCCTGTCAGTGAAAGTCAATGGCAAATGGGGATATTATGCAGCTGATGGTGGTTTTACGACCAAGCGTGAGAATGCATACCTTTTGCGCAATGGATTTGACCTCAACAGCATGGTAAAACACAAGTTCGGTTTTCCTATGGACTTTGATCCTGAACATCCTAATTTGGATGGATATATGACATTGGAAGAACTTAGAGACCACATGACAAAGAAGTTCTGGCGGTTCTCGGAGCGTGTGGACTTTCGTGATAGTTGTTTACAAGGCAAAGCAAAAGTCGAGATGGGCCTTGATAAGAAGGTTTTGTTCTACACAATACTTCCTGACGGACCAACATTCTGTGTTGACATGGAGCGACCTTATCTTCTCAAACTCCATGATGACCGTTATCATGACATGGTCCAGTCTTGGGACGGGTATGAGCAGGAAAAAGAGATGCTAAAGCAATGGCTTAACGAACCTAACGGGAAGACAGGTGTCAGAAACTGGGCAGAATGTATCTATGAGAGAAACCTCATCCCTCGAAATGAAGGGAAGCCACTTGTCGTGAGCTATGCCTATCGTAAGACTATTGACATCAGTACCCTGCCAGATTCCAACTTTGAACATTACAAATTCCCCGAAATAGAGTTCAAATCATAAGAAAATCATTAAATAGCAAAGAAAACCCGGTTACGCAGAAAGACTGCACAGTCGCATGCTATCTTTGCGGCGCCAAAACAAACCGTCGATGTGGGTGTATATGGAGCACTCCACAAAATCTTCTCCAAAACAAATCGAGGTTTAATACCTGCATCGTCCATATAGGTGCATACAAACAATTTACTATTTCGCATGGAAAAGAAACCTTACGACTACAACGAGTGGCTAAGCACTCATGCCAAGAGCAAGACCATGATGGAGAAGCTGGAGCGCAGTCTCATCCCCTTTGACTTGTTTGCTGCTATCGGGTTGAAGAACGACAGGCAGGAACATGACGGTTATGTGACCATCGATGACAACACTTACCGTTATCACATCAAGTATGACTACCAGTGCATGGGCCATGACGTCTATGATGCCGTCATCGAGGCTACGGGCATCCACAACAAGTGGCACAATATCCTGACAGGCTACAACAAGTTCAAGGTGGTTATGGATCATCAGAGCATCAAGACCATCTATTCCGACCATGAGGATTACTTCCAAAAAGTCATTGAGATGTTCGAGAATGATGATTGGGGAGCACTGTACCAAAACCGATGTGCCTACATCAACAACCTTCTCGCGCGATATATATTATTACGTCTGCTAGAGGAGCACCGTCCGGAACTTCAGTTGCTGACAACCATCAATACACCAGAAGACGGAAAAGTCTTTGTCATGGCGGCTTCAGCTAACCGAACAGAGATGATTATGTATGCCTTCAGCAAGCGCGAGGCAATGGAGATGGCGCAGCAGTTCGACGGAATAAGCAAGAATCTGACCGTCGTGTATTTCTTCAACCAGGACTTCGAGCGTGATGGCAACATCCGCGGTTATGACTCAGGTTGTACCCAAGTCGTTTCTGCCCGTTCCTTCTATATGGAACTGACGGCAGACTCTATCGAGCGTAGACTTATTGAACGTAGAATGCTTCTGCTTGTCAGTCTCCTCTATAATGAACATCTTGAGTGGCATTTCGACCGTATCGAGCGCGTCATTGCAGACCCTCCTTTCTATGGCAAGCACATGGCTGAGCAGAAAAAGAAACTGAAGGCGATTAAGAACAACGCTTCGAAAGCCAAGAAGAAACTGGAGAACCAGGGACAGCCATGGTGGGAGAAGATTACACGCACGCTGCTTGAGGATGCCTTGAATGTGCTCAGCGATGAGCCAAAGACACATTCCGACATCTTCCACTTCCTTTGTGCCGCCAACATGGTGAATGCGTATGTGAACCAATGCAAGCAGAAGGGAAGGTTCAGCGAGCGACAGGTGCAGCGCATGTATCAAGCAAAGAGTCAGATATTCAAGTGCATTGTAAAACTCGTGGAGGAACAGAACCCGAACGTGCAGATTTCGGTCAGCACTCTCCCTGCCATCCTCGTCAACATGACCATAGAGAAGCGCAAGTTTCAGATTAGCTTCCGCGGAATGAACAACCATGTGCTTGAATTGCTTTACAATGGTGGTGTTGACCGCCATGGTAGCTTTGAGGGGCATTACCTGCAACCCATTGCAACCGCACTCTATCAGTATTCGTATATGCTTAGATGGAAGGGACTTTAATCATGAGTGTTTAACAATAAAAGAAACAGTTGTGAACCCGAAATGGATAGCAGATTCCTTTATGAAGCAAGAATGGTGTAATTTTGCGATATGATGAAAATAAACACCCACAAAGATCAATTTGCAAATAACGTTCATCGTTTATATGATAAGTATAGCACTAATAAGTGTAATGTGCACCTAATGGAAATGTTCGGTAACTGTGAATTCAATCCTGAAGAGGATAGACACAAGGTTGAAATATGGCTGCAAGAGAACGGTTGGATAAAACACCATCTCAATTTCAGAGGAACCTGTTGGATTAAAGAGAACTTCCAGTTTATTGTTGACTATGGAGGAATAGCAATTAGGACAACAGACGACATCGTCCATGAGACCCGAGTTAGGACAAAGGAGCAGTTGCAAGACATTCTTGCTCCTTACCACTTGCCAGCATGGCTTATAGAAGAATTCACAATAAAACTGAAGCCAATAATCAAGAAAACAGAGAAAGAGGACACGCTTCCCTATGTATTACAAACCGAAATGTGAAATGATTATCATTATCTAGAAGAAAATGAAGAAAAAGAATGATGCAATCTACGGAGCCATTGCCGGTGATGTGATAGGTTCCGCTTATGAATTCAGGGGCGCACGATTCGAACCTATTCAAATATTCAAGAAATGCTGCCAGTTTACTGACGACAGCGTGCTGACCATTGCCGTGACAGATTGGCTTACCCAGCCAGGAAGCAACCTGCGAGACAAGTTGATTCAATATGCACGAAAGTATTACCAGGCGGGGTATGGCCCCAGTTTTGCAAAATGGGTGATGCGCAAGAATTCTCAGCCTTACAATAGTTGCGGAAATGGAAGTGCCATGCGAGTTAGTGCCGTTGGTTGTGTGGCCAACTCTTTGGAGGAAGCCTTGCAACTGGCAAAGGAAAGCGCAAAGCCTACCCATAATCACCCTGAAGGTGTTAAAGGAGCACAGGCTACAGCAGCAGCAATCTATCTCGCCCGTCAGGGAAAGACGAAGGATGAGATTAAAGCTAAACTCAAGGAGCTGTTCGATTATAATCTTGATAGAACCTATGCAGATGTTTGTCAAGATGTTTACGAGTTTCATGTGCTCTGTCAGACCACAGTACCAGAAGCACTTATCTGCTTCTTTGAAAGCGAGAACTATGAGGAATGTATTCGCATGGCTATGCTCACAAACAAGGATACTGACACCGCAGCATGTATAGCTGGTTCTGTAGCAGCAGCCTACTATGGTATGCCCGAAGATATAAAGACCCGTCTGTTGGACTTTATCCCAGAAGAATTTATTAATGTCGTTGAAACAGTAAAAGACTGAAAAATGATCACTATAGAGCAGGATGCCTCTAAAAGACGCAAATATAAGCAAGGAGGGTGCGAGTATCTTCTGAATGATGAGGAAAGAACTGCATGGATTGTCAAAGGACCTCGTATAGGAAGACGTCACAGATATCGTATTCCCAACCATGTTATAGTAAACGGTGAACGCTATGACATAGAAAGTGTTGAAATAGGTGCGTTCAAAAAAGCAAAATGTCTAAGACATCTGATTGTTCCCGATAGCATCTTATTCATTGATGAGTATAATTTCAGTTCATTACCAAACTTGAGAAGCATATATATCGGCAAAGGACTGAAGTATCTTTCATCCTGGATATTTGGCTACTGTCCAAAACTGACAACCTTTATAATCAGCTTGGACAATCCGCATCTGTGCATTGAAAATGGAACGGTCTATACAAAGGACGGCAAGTGTGTTGTCACTAGTCCTTTCAAGCAAAGACTTCTCGCCATAAAAGAAGGCGTTGAGGTTATAGAGAATGTGGCGTTCTGGTGGAACGATAAGCTTGAGGATGTTCATTTCCCGTCTGCACTCAGGAAGATAGGCGACAACAGCCTTGCCGGATGCCCGAGGCTGTGTTCTGTCACCTTGCCCGAAGGAGTAGAAGAATGCGTGGTGCAGAGCTTTGAGGATAATGAAGGCTTGGAGATCGCCGACCTGCCTTCAACGATGAAGAGCTATGGCTACGAAACTTTTAATAACTGCCCACAGCTACATACTCTCATCATACGCACAGGCCATGTATTGGAATTGCAGACGGTCTGTAATGAGTTATTGGACTTCGCATCGCATTGCACGTTGAAAGTGCCATGCGAGTTGGTGGACGAATACAGAAAACATCCATTATGGGGCCAGTTTAGAACTATAGAAGCGTTGTAATATGGAAACAATGAACCTGTCAACGATAGACGAACAACTGATGTTTGATGTATTGTCTGTGCCTACGGTGTCACAGCATGAGCACCTTTTGGTGGAGTTCTTGATGGACTTTGCCAAGAAGTATGATGTCGATACTAGCTTGGATGACAAGGGCAGTGTCTATTTTACGAAAGGCATGGTCGCTGATGGAGAGTTCTATCCTTGTGTTTGTGCTCATATGGACACAGTGCAAGACGAGCAATTGAAATGGATAAATGAAAACAAACGTTTGGAAATCAAAATCGAGGAATATCTTGGAAGGCATTATCTTTCATGCGAAGGCTTCGGTCTTGGTGCTGATGATAAAGCTGGTGTACTTATCTGTCTGACCTTGCTGAAAAGACTCCCTGTGTTGAAAGCTGTGTTCTTCGTGGAAGAAGAGATGGGGTGTCTAGGAAGCGAGAAAGCGGAATTGGGATGGTTTAAGGATGTTGGCTATGTCTTAGCTTTTGATTCCCCTGGACAAGATTGTTCTTGGGCTTGTGGCGGAGCGAGGCTCTTTGATCGACAATTCTACGAGAATTACCTTGTGAAACTTGAACAGAAGTTTACAATTAAAAACTGGTGTAATCATCCATTCACTGATATTATGATTCTGCGTCAAGACACTTCTCTGGCATGCATGAACATTGGTGCCGGCTACTACAAATACCATACGAATTGGGAATATTGTGTGGCAGAGCACATGGATGAAGCAGCACAGATGGGAATCTATCTGATAGATAAACTTGGTAATAACGAATATCTCATTCCCTATACTTCCAGAATGCGGGATGTCAATAACGAGGACGACAAGTATTTCTTTGAGAAGTTCGGGACAGGATGGTAAAAATCACAAATCTATGACATACAAATATGATATAAAAAAGGTTATAGAGAGCTTTCCCAATGATGGTCTGGTGTTTATTTGCGGTGGTCAAAACAAAGGTAAAACCACCTGTCTCATAGAGTTGGCAAACGAATTGAGTACAAACGACAACGTCCATGTCTTTTCCTTGGAGATGAACAATGTACGATTTGTAAGTAAACTTATAGAATGCGTATGTGGAATTCCTTCAGAAACCATTCACGGCGGTAAATTCACAGGTGAACACTGGAAACTTCTTGACAAACATTTGTCCGAGTTGATTGAAAAATCTATCTATGTTGATGATACTCCAGGGCTTGACATTATAGATTTAAAGGAAAGAGTTAAATCGTATGAGAACAAAAGATATGTCCTGATTGACTATCTTCAGCTTATACAATCAGTACGTCTCAACTGCAGGAGAGATGAACTTATGAACATTACCAAGGAGCTGAAGCAACTATCAAAAGAAACGAACACACTCATCATAGTATCATTTATGCTTAGAGATTTCCTTTTTACAACTGATTCAGCACATGGAGAAGTAAGCATTGATGGTTTTCTTGAACATGATATAGTGAATGAAGCTGACGCGGTATATTTTGTGAACAGGATAAATGATATAAAGAAACTAAAATGAAGACTTACATACAGATAACAGGAGGACGAGGCCCGGTGGAATGTGCACGTACAGTGGCACTTGTGGCTAAAGAACTACAGGAAGAATATTCAGACTTGGAACTCGTGGACTACGAAGCTCACAATACTGAGCCTGGCTGCTTCATGTCAATGACATTCTCCACCAGTTCGGAGAATGTTGCACGAATGAAAGCGGAGTGGGAAGGAACTGTCCAATGGGTTGCCACAAAGAATCCTTATCGACCTAACCACAAACGAAAGAATTGGTTTGTTGGCGTCCACTTCTTCAATGAGGCAACTACCATCAAGATTGATGATAGGGATATAAAGTATGAAACATCACGCAGCGGTGGTGCCGGCGGACAGAATGTCAACAAGGTGGAAACAGCAGTCCGTGCAGTTCATATTCCTACTGGCTTGTCTGTTCGCTGTGAGGAGGAACGTTCGCAAGCACAGAACAAAGTCACAGCAAAGGAGCGGCTCATACTGAAAATCTCTGCCATCAATGATGCAAAGAAAGCTGAAAGTGAACGACAGATATGGAGCAATCACAACACCTTAGAGCGAGGAAATGCAAAGAAAACTTTTAAAGGAGAATTATGAGAAATTGGTTAAAAACATTCATTATTGAACATACTCTTCCGTTCAAGCAAATCCAATTTTTGCATCCGGAAGGCAAGAGCATGCCAAACGGCATTTGCTATCAGAGAGGTTATTATTGCAAGGTCTGTGCAGACAATGCTCAAAAGTTCACCATACGTAACAACAATAACGAAAATGTTGTGCTACCCTGTAATAAAGGTTGTATCGTTGTCTTCCCCTCCGGTCGGAACATCACGTTCACTAATAACAAGTACTTTCATGGAAACTTCTTTGAGGGCAGTTATATTGGTCGTGATGAGGAGAAATATGGAGTGGATTCTATGTGTATCTACGTTGATGACAAATCTACCAAAGAATCCATAAAGTTTGCCAAAGCATTGGCTTCGGAACATGGTATACATCACATACTCGTGAAAGATATGGTCACTAGCCAAATATTCAGAGGAGATTTCTGATGGAATCAAAAGAAAAAGATGAAAGATTTGAAGATATTCGCTAACAATGTAGAAGATGCTGCGGTGGAAATGATAAACCAGATTGCAGAAAATGAACACTTCGACAATCTACCCATCCGTATTATGCCCGACACCCATGCTGGCAAAGGTATTGTAGTAGGTTTCACCTGTCCTATGGGTACTCATGTCAACCCTGAACATATCGGTGGTGATATTGGCTGTGGCATCGAGACCATTATTTTCGATAAAATACTGCCAGATGAACAATATGCTCTTTTTGAGCAACGTGTCCGCAATGAGATCCCTATGGGCAAGAACATACACGAACATCGCCTTTTTGATCTCAAGGATTTCTGCAAGTTCATTCGCAAGGAATTAGACAAAGCTATTCAATCGTCCGATGGCCTGGTTCATGACGTGCCTTTCCATAAGGAAGGTGACATTTCACTTTGGTGTAAGGACAAACATATCGATGAGAAGATGTTCTACAAAAGCATCGGCACACTCGGTGGTGGTAACCACTTCATTGAACTTGATAAGAACGAATCTCTCGGGCTGATGGGTATTACCATTCATACTGGTTCCCGAAACCTCGGTCAGAAGGTCTGCAACCGGTGGAGTAAGAAAGCAATTGCTACTGGAGGCTATCTGAGTGGTAATCTCCTCACGGAATACCTAACCGACATGGTTATTGCTCAGGCTTACGCCAAGTACAACCGCATGGTTATCCTCGACAAGATTGCCACTATCTATAGAAAGATGTGTAAGGGGAAGGTCAAGGAGACCATTTCGTCCGTACACAACTATATCGACTTCACTGATATGATGATTCGCAAAGGTGCTATACGCTCATACGAAGGTGAACGAATGGTCATTCCTTTCAATATGCGTGACGGCATTGCCATCTGCACAGGAAAGTCGAACAAGGACTGGAACTACTCAGCTCCTCATGGCTCTGGTCGCATCATGTCCCGAAATAAGGCTAAGGAATCTATCAGTATAGAAGCATTTCAGCAGAGCATGGAAGGAATATTCTCAACCAGTGTATGTCCAAATACCATCGACGAGTCCCCTATGGCTTACAAGGACACGCAAGAGATCATATCACTGATAGAACCCACATGTTTGATTGAGTATTTTATGAAACCCGTCATAAACATCAAGGACACAAGCGACTATAAAGGATAACCATTCCATGGTGGACATCGTATGAATAACGCTGTCATCAGGGAAGTCGTCCTCCCATTCGTACAAGCAATCGGAAAATAATTTACTGTTGCTTATACGTATACTACAATTCATATATTGAAGATTAAAGCGTACCTTTGCCGGCGATTTCAGAACAATACAATTAGCAATTACCATATCATATGAAGAAAGACCTCCCTATAGATCTCGACTTGGAACTTGACGACGAATTTATTGACGACTTCGGTGATATCGAAGACAACGAAGAAGAACCAACGGAAAGCCCCAAACGCAAGGATTCACCTATTCACGATGACTGGAATATCGTAAAGGCATTCAACATCATCAATGAGGAATCACCCAAAAGCCAGCTTGCAGGAGGGCTTTTCATTAAGTGTGCTGAAGCTTTCAGTTATCTGTTTGATAAACTTGGCCTTAACGCCATTCAATGCGTTGTCATCGCCATGCTCATTGAAGCCGGGAAACCTATGTCATTCCGTCAAATGGGCAAGATACTTGGCCTTTCGCGTTTGTCAATGATGACCCATTACAACGATATTGAGGAACTGTTCCGTATGCGTTGGCTTCTTCATCGTGGAGCAGAGGAGTCAGATGGTGTATATGACGGATACTGTCTGGCAAGAGGTGTGGTGAGTGCCATACGCGAGAATCGTCCATTTAAGCCCGAGGTTCTTGAATGCGAGAGCACGCAGGAGTTCGTGGATAGACTTGCTGAGCATGTGGCAAAAGGCTATCGCGATGAAAACATGGTCTTCAAAGACGAGAAATACTGGTTACAGGAAATGGTTAGTGCTAATGCAGAGTTGCCCATCTGCAAGGTGGCACTCAGTTTCAATGATATTGACAGTCTGTCGCTGCTCATGCTTGTCGTTTGTGACTACGCCAATTTCAATGGAGCTGAGGAAGAAGGTATCGGTCCACGTGATGTTCAACTTGTCTATCCTCAAGAGAGTACTCCAAACTTCCGCAGGGTTGTAGATGCCATGCAGAAGGGAACCCATCGTCTGTTCCGAGAGAACCTTATCGAGCACAAATGCGTCAATGGTATGGCAGAAACCAATCAGTATGTTGCCACGTCACATCTCAAGAATGAGATACTTTCAGATTTCAGTCCTATCGACCATTCCGATAAGCATGTGCCGCATATGAATGGAGTCAAGTCTTATAAGGATATCACCGCCAAGACTCTCTTTTATAATAAGGAAGAAGGAGAACAGGTTGAACGTCTTCGCAGCATACTCTCACAGGAGCAGTTGCCAATCATTCAAGAGCGCCTAAAGAGCAAAGGCATGAGAACTGGTGTGTGTGTGCTCCTTCACGGTCAGCCTGGCACAGGTAAGACAGCCACCGTTTATGAGTTGGCGCGTCAGACCGGACGTGACATCATTCAGGTTCAGGTGACCGACTTCAAGGACAAGTATGTCGGTGAGAGTGAGGCTAAGCTGAAGAAGATATTCTCAGATTACCGTCAATGCTGCAAAAACAGCGAAGTAACACCAATCCTTCTGCTTAACGAGGGCGATGCCATACTTGGAAAGCGCATAGAGAATGTGGAACATGGCACAGAACAAATGATGAATGCGCTTCAGAACATTCTGCTTGAAGAGATGGAGACAATACAAGGCATCATGATTGTGACTACGAACCTCATCACCAACCTCGACAAAGCTTTTGAGCGTCGTTTCATCTTCAAGGTGAAGTTTGAGAAACCAGGCACAGAAGTGAAGGCTCATATCTGGCTGTCCATGTTGGAAAACCTTGACGAGAAGGAAGCTATGTCGCTGGCACATGAGTTTGATGTTACGGGTGGTGAGATTGAAAACATAGCCCGTAAAGCTACAATGGAATACATCCTGACAGGCGAGGAAAGCAACATTGACACCATACGCAAGTTTACCAAGCAGGAAAAACTTGAGTCAAACCGTAGGCCCATAGTGGGATTCTCAACGAACAATAGCTAATAGACATGGATGAAAGTAAAAGACAGTATATAATAACGGAAGTTGCTGAAGCCTTAAGGAGGGGTGACAATTCAGAAGATGTATTCGAAACTTACTTGTATCGCTGTATGTTTCTTTATAGGAATCCAAACCCTGTAATCTGCTCTTACAGACCTGCTCCAAAGGATGTCTATGAGGCACTATCCAACAATGACGTTATATGTAAAGAAGATATCTGCTTGGAGCAAACCATAGTTGCAGACAATATATATTACGAACTAGAAGTCAAGATTCATCCTCAACTATCTCTAACTGTACTAAACTATGACGGGCTTAAAGTAACTTTGAATGGTAAAAGCAAGGTGAAGAACTGGGTTGGCCATTTGGCCGCAGAGGAATTAGCCAACTGGATGGTACGCATGAAACAAAACCTTCAACGTCATATTGAAGAGTGGAACACACTGCCAGTCACTATTATAAAGACGCATAAAAGGCAAAAAATTGCATTGAGTGCCATCAGAGCAATCTTTACAAACGCAATGAAGGATTACCCAAAGGTCAAATATTCCATCAAAGAGCAGAAATCTAGGGCGCGAATCGATGTTATGATTTCAGAATACACTTGTAAGACCATCTATGCATATTGGAGCACATACCGAGAAAAGTTACCTAGTAGAATAGAAGAAGTAAAAGCTTTGCTAGACAAATCAAGAAAACCCATTTAAGAAGACATAGACAGATTATGAGATACTCAAATATACAGATTAACAACAACATTCGCAGAGTCCTGGAAGAAGGCAAGAGCAATGATGACGCTCTTGATCTTTTCCTCATGATGAATATGATGAACGATCTAGGGACAGAGCGCTCCTTTGTTAAGAAAGGACCTTCACCATCAGACATTCACATGAACCTCATCGGCAACAATGTCATCGACAAGGATGACTTCAAACTCAAGATGGCAAGTGGAACAAAGTTCTTAACCCAGAGGCTTATTGTCAAGCTATCGCCCAACTGTACACTCTTTGCAGAGAGCAATCACTCTTCCTTGCAAGTCACCATTAACGAGAAGAAGATGACCACCATGTATCTCAAGTCATACAATGCAGAAGACATAGCATTGTGGATAATACGCCAGAAACTAAATATAGACAGGTATATGGAAGGTTGGTATGACGTCCTAAACAAAGCATGCAAGAAAGCCAAAGGCAAACACATGGCACTCCTAGCCATTAAAGCCATATTCACGGATGCGATGAAGGACTATCCTGACATCAAGTATGAAATCATTGAGCAGAAACGCAGGGCACGAATAAGGGTGAATCTACCAAAAGGACGTCTCGGAGTATTTCTTGATGCATGGTGGGGGTCCTACAAGGAGAAACTACCCACTCAGATAGAAAGTCTGAAGATTCTCATCGAGGCACACAGAAAAAATATCCTTACAAATTTCTGTTCGCCAAAATTCTAACAATTAACAAGATTATAAAACGAATAAATACAACATATTATGGCAGTAACAATTAGCACAAACGAGCTCAAGGAGACATTGGAGCTCACACCTTCAACGCAGAACATCATGCTCGTAGGCAAGCATGGCATTGGCAAGTCAGAAATCCTTACCAGCTATTTTCAGAGTCAGGGAATGAAGGTGATTGCACTCTTCCTAGGTCAGATGAGTGACCCGGGCGACATCATCGGTCTTCCCTCCAAGGTAGAAGCGAAAGACGCAAATGGAAATGTGACAGCGCAGACCGACTTCACTCCTCCGTATTGGTTTCCCATTGACGGCAATCCAATTGTTCTCTTCCTTGATGAGCTGAACCGTGCCCGTCCTGAAATTCTTCAGACGGTGATGGACTTGACACTGAATCGCAAACTGGCAGGCAAAGTTCTTCCAGAGGGAAGCCGTGTCATTGCCGCAGTCAACGATGGCGATGAGTACCAGCTTACCGACCTTGACCCTGCGCTCGTGAGCCGTTTCAATATCTATGAGTTTCGCCCAACTGTAGAGGAATGGCTCAACTGGGCTGTGGGTATAGGTCTTGACGAGCGTGTCATCAACTTTATTCAGGACAATCCTACGTGGCTTGATGGTGACAGCGGTGACAAGAAGCGAGACTATCAGGGACTTGACAAGAGTGCTGACCGTCGTGCGTGGAAGAAGGTATCTGACATCATGAAGAAGGTAGATACAATCAAAGATATCCACAAGCGCGTCATAGCAGGCGTTGTAGGAGCGGGAGCTGCCGCAGCCTTCATCCGTAGTGCTCAGCAACGTAATGTCATTACTGGTAAGGACTTGCTGCTGAAGTACGACAAAACCATGAAGACTGTAGAGAAATATCAATTACATGAGTTTGCCATCCTCAACGAGTCTGTATTCCGTTTCCTTCAGAATGCCAAACTCGATGAGCGTGAGAAGACACTTGCTGCCAAGAACCTCGGTCAGTATATCGACTTCCTCCGTGTGAACAAGAAGAAGGAGGCACTTGCCAACTTCACGAGCATCTTTGAGAAAGGCACCTATGAGCAGGCAATAGTCTTTATGGTTGTCAATGCCACAGAGGTTTATGATATGCTCAATGAGTTTGTTGAAAAACTCTGATTATCTCCATTTCATTAAACCCATTACAATCAATCAAACGAATGTTAGAACGAATATCCAAGATAACTGAACGCTGGTTTCTCAGCGAAGAGGCTCTTTTCTCTGTTTTCTGCACCCATCGTGTTGCAGAAAACACTGGAATGGAATGCCATGTGCGTGTGGGTAAAGGTGTCATTGAGGTGAATCCCGACCTGTGTGCCGACATTACAGACAAGGAGCTTGAGGAACGTCTGCGCATTGAAGTCATCCGTATCTTGCTCAAACACCCTTATGACCGTCAGCCTGATGGCTGTTGCATCACAGCGAGAGCCTTAGGAAGCAATTGTGTCATTGGTGATTCCTACCGCCTTCAGAAGGTAGAAATAGAAAAACCGTCAGACTTCAAATTGCCCTCAAACGGACACTATGAGTTTTATGCACGCTGCCTACAGAAGATTCTTCAGAAATCAGGTGGGCAGGGACAGAATAATGATTATTCAGAGGATAACCCTCAACAACAAGGCGTAAGCAATGACGGCAGGTTTGGTAAAGAATATACCGATATAGCCCAGAACTGGCAACAGGATGAGCTGATGGCAGCACAGGTCAATGAAGTCATCCGTGATGTCAAGTCATGGGGCTCTCTGTCTGGTGGACTTGTCGAAGAGATTGTTGCAAGCACCAAGGCTCGTGTTGACTACCGCAAGATTCTGGCTGGTTTCCGTGCGAGCATACTTTCGCAAAAGCGCAAGCTTACCCGTATGCGTCCCAACCGAAGATCTGGTTTCGATGCTATGGGAAGCCGCTATGACTTCACCACCAGCATGATTATCGGTGTGGACTGCAGCGGAAGTATCTCGAAGGCAGATCTTCAGAATTTTTACTCCACCATCAACCGATTCTTCCAATATGGCATACAACAGATTGATGTGGTGCAGTTTGATACTGAACTTGGCGAGGTACAGACTATTGTCAAAGCTTCTGAGAATATCAAGGTGACAGGCCGTGGTGGTACTTGGTTCCAACCGTTTATCGATTTTGTTGCGCAACATCCAGAGTATGACGGAGCACTAATCTACACCGATGGTAATGCGCCACAGCCCACCATCCCTTCAACCATGCGCATTCCTCTATGCTGGGTGCTCCGCTCCGAACAGGAACTTAAGGAACACGAGCAATGGATGAAACAAAGTGGAAGAGTTTGTGTAATCGAAAATATAAGCTGACGAAACCACACAAATGGCTTCAGTTGTTCATAGGGATTACTCCAGTACTTGATATCGAGTACTGAGTCAATCGTTTCCATCGCTAATCACAAATATGGTTTATTGATAGTAAAGATAATCATAAAAGCCGTTGAATAACTACAAATAATCACTATATGATAAAGGAATTTTCTGATAATGTCCAGCGTCTGTTCAAAGACATTGTTACCGACAAAACGATAGAATACACACATACTGCCGAGGAACTGCTCGCTGTCCTTCGTTGCAAGGTTGTGCAACCGATAAAGATCATGGAAGAGGCTTCGCGTGTGTGCGTAATATATTATAATGTGTCGGTAATACTAGCTGATAATCTCTCGGAGATGAACATAGCCTACAACAGTGAATATCAAAAGACCTTCAACAAAATATCCTCTTGCGATCTTCATCAGTTATCCGAGTTTATTCTTGCTCTGGAGCGTGACATCCCGAAGTGGAAACATATATGGGTGGCTGATGACAAACTCAAGAAGGAACAGGCAAAGATTGGCGAACGTGTGAAGTCCGCTATGTGTCAGTTCCGCTCAGATTGGATGTCGGTAGAGACCAAAGACGATGTGAAGATGATTGAGAAGTTCCGCATCAAGTATTACAACCTCAAGGCTCGTAAGATGTTTCTAGAAAACGGCAATCCGTTTTGGGAGAACAAGGCTACTGAGGTAGAGATACTTGAAGAATGTCGGGCGCTGCATATCGACCCTCCCATGGAACTGTGGTACACCGAGTTCAGTGACTTTGTTGACGAATGCAAACAGATACGCGATGAGCGTGACCGCCAAAGAGAGGAAGCTAAGCGCAAAGAGGAAAAGATGCGTCATCTTATCCGTATCAAGCAACTGAAGTTTGAAGCCATCATCAAGTCGGTTGAATTTCATCAGGGTTTCAAGGTAGAAGTAGAATCGCATCTTCCTCAAAGACATTTCAGTTTCTTCAGCAGACAGGCTGTGCCTTACATGAGTGGATACTTCCTGATGCGCTTCAAAATCAGCGGTGCAAGTACCGTTTGTAGAGTGTATTTCAATGATGTAGACAGATGTACACCCGCAATCATCAACACCATCAGCCGTATCAACGATATGATTCCGGAACTGTGTAACACACTTGTCGATGATGGACAGCAGTACTATCTGATGGGTGACAACTATTCCATGGGACAACTCCTCAATGATGATAATCCCGGCGAGCCATTCTCCGTAGTGCAGTATTCATACAAGAAAAAACGTGCAATATGTTGCCCGCAACTCCCATCCAATCGTGTCGTCATGAGGATCAACGCTGCCATCCGTGAACTCATCTTTGGCTCATGGAAAGACAATGCTGAATCGATGAAAGAGATGACAATTGAAAACGTGTTTATCCACAGACTGGAGATACTTGCCAACCCGGCTGACTTCTCTCAGAAGATAACACATTTCAGTGCTGGTGGTCTCGGTGCTTGTGCTTATAACAAGGATGTGACAGTAGCAGAACTTGTACGCTGTTGGGAATTCGATGAGTTCAAGTTCGTTTGTCCTGAATCTGGAGAAACAGCCTTCATCTACCAGTTTGCCGGTCATGTTGGTTCTGGTGGGTATTGGGAACTGTCTGCCTACTGTCCTGCGAGTGGCAAGCATCTGCATTATGGAAGCAAGAATTCAAATCCCGTCAGTGTCCACTGGTCAACACTAAAAGGTATAGCAGACCCTGTAAGTAGGCACTTGAATACTACCACAAACAAGGAGGTTTAACCTTTGAAGAATGGGAAAATAAAATGAAAGAAAGGCTTGGTGTGGACGAAAAAGAGTTTTCGGATATTTCGTCTATTTGGGAATTTTTCGGAATAACCCCAAAGTATTTTCGGGAAACCGAAAGAACATTGTTTAAGGATTCCGAAAAGGTCCGAAAACACGAAAAGGCCCTAAAACGTATTTTTCTGTGTGACCTTTCGAAAATTCGGGAAGTTACTTGATTTTAACACGAACTATCACGAATAACCATGTTTTTTTGCAAAAGAATTTGCTTTTTTGCGAAAAAATGCTTATCTTTGCACCGCGAAAATGAAAAAGCATCAAGAGACGGCTTAAATGCCGAGCCAACCGAGCCTATCATACAGGCCACGGTGGAACAAAGGATGCGAGTTACTAACATTAACTAAAAACAAACAGTATGATCATTAGAACAAAAGATGATTTTCAGCATCCAGGTCGACAAATCCAGCGGCTGGATGGACGTGTGTTCCTTGGCAATGCTTTTGTGTCGCAGACCAACAAGGAACATGTGCTTGAACAGTTGAGTTGGGAAAACCGTTAGAAGGCATTCAAGTCTCTTTCAGCGCCTTGGAGATGCTATTATCTTATGATTCATTGGGGATTTGTGAAAAAGTCTAACATGTTGTATAATTAAATGAACGAAGCAAAAGATTTACATATAAAGAGCATATTCAAGGTAAATCGTTACAGCTACAAATATCATAACCCAGACAAATGTCATTGGCCAGAATTCAAGCTTGACTCGAATGAAGTAACATTCTTCTATACATTGAAGGAAGCAGAGGAATACGTGAAGCAGAATGCCATTTATCATCAATATGGAACGTACGCGTATGTAGTAACTGAGATTCCGATAGGACTTCAAGTGATAGAAAGGCTCATGTCAGACTGCTTCTCCCAACGTGTATATCTCGCCGATGGAAGCCTATGGGGTGTCAGCGACTATGCCACCATCATGCAGCGTGAGACTTCGTTCTCCATGAATGAGATTGAACTTGGTCACTATCTTGGAAAGAGACGCATGTTTCACGGACGAAAACCCGAAGAGATTCTCTTCAAGCCTGGTGATGTCGTAGAGGTGTTCGGCTATCCTGGGAACGACTATTGGAGCGATGATGTGGTTAACCTCGCCATTGTGGTAAAGACACCACCCACGATGGAAGAAGTTACAAAGATGCAGGACAAGTATATGGCAACGCATACTGGCTATGACCTCACAGACCACAGCCTAGGCCACAGATTCGGCCATTCTCTGGACGTGTATATGGTTCTGCCATATAATTATGGAGGGCTTGATCGCTCGCCAACGATAGCAACGATGAAGCCATCATTGCCAATCACAACAAGAAGGAAGAAAAACCTTCTTGACCAATACGAGAAATATCTCGCAGAAGCAGAGAAAAACATTTAAAGACTAAATACAACTACCTCAAACCGAACGAACAGCAATGATAGACCGACCAACATTATTCATGCTGACACACCAGAGCAGGCTGCCTTCTGTCTTAGAGACATGGCAGTCTGCTTATGACAAGGCGATGGAAAACACCTTGGCGGGTGAACCGCTGGAGGAGTCGTACGACCTGTGCCGAGAATGGGCTAAGTGGAAAGAAATTAAGCACAAGGCATGGGAACTCGGAACGAAAAAGATTGATGGGGTCGATGTTTACCACGAATCTTTCGAGGTTGATAGCAAGTTACATGACCTTTGGGATGAATTTGGCTTTCCTTCCTTTGAGTCCATGACTTATGAAGTGGATGGGAAGATTGGTCTGCTGGATCTTGTTGGACGCAAGCTTACACCAGCTATCTATGAAGACTTCTGCTTTACCTATGACTGGAGTCTTTTTACAACAGACTTTCAGATTGTAGCGAAGAAAGACGGCAAATGGGGAATCGTCGATTTTGAAGGCAATATCGTATGCCCGTTTAAATACGACAGAATTGTGCGCGTAAAGGATTCCATGTATCATCTTGTCATCAAGAATGGCAAGCAAGGCGTGGTAAATCGTTGTGGCAAACTTGTTATTCCGTGCAGGATGGACAGCATTCATACGCCAGATTTCAAATACGAGCCGTTCTTCTTCAGGAAAAACCATAAATGGGGGTGGTATTGGAATGGAGACTCTTCATTCTATAATTGCCACCAGAAGCCAATGTATGATGAGATCTACTATATGACTGAAGAGGAATGGGACAAACTCGATGATGAGGATGAAGAGTTCTTCGAGGCAATGGTAGATGGAAAGATGCATTACATTCTGGAATGGACAATCAAGTAACGAGTCAATTGCCTATACACGAAGCAAGGTGGCATAGATACCTTTTAATTCAACAATTATCTTTGCAACTCCGCATGATAATTCTGCAAAAAATACGCTATTCTCAGCGGAATTCAGACTATGGATTAACTGTTTGCAATTTGAAAAGGCGGAGCCCAGAAAAGTGGTGGAGTTGCGGTCGGTTCTTTAACACGATTTTTTTCGATTGATACGATTTTTTTTTGAAAAAGAATTTGCTTTTTTGCGAAAAAATGCGTATCTTTGCACCGCGAAAATGAAAAAGCATCAAGAGACGGCTTAAGTGCCGAGCCAACCGAGCCTATCATACAGGCCACGGTGGAACAAGGGATGCGAGTTACTAACATTAACTAAAAACAAACAGTATGGAAATTAACGATTTATTTGATGATGAGCTCGATGATGCTCTCAGGGAGATTGATGACAATTACGACAAGACAGGTGACGAATACGAGGAACCTGCAGAATGGACCATTATCCTTGCGCTTGAGCGCGTGCTTGACCAGGCAAAGGGCTCACAACTATCGAAGAAGTTTTGGGAGACTTGCAAAAATCCTCTTACATACTTAACCAATGTATTGGGGCTGTCGAAAGTACAGGTAGTCTTCCTGGCTATTCTTGTTGAGACCGGAGAGCCCATGGCATGGCGTGATTTCGGCAAATTCCTTCATTGCAATCGTCTCTCCATCATGGTACATTCGGACGAGCTGGAGGGACTGGTGGAGAAACGTTGGGTTTTACGTCGTCTGAAATGTTACGGCACTGAAGGGTTTTCGCTTGAGAATGGTGTCATTACGGCCTTACGTCACAACAAGACATATGTGCCTGAAAAGATTGATGGTCTGGACATCCAAACATTCGTTGAGAAGATGGAACGTCATATTGACAGGAACATGAACAACTCGCATGTCTATTTTGAAGACGACGAAAAGTGGCTGGTCCAGCTTTGTAAAGCAAACCCGCACCTTCCTCTTTGTCATGAGGTGCTGCGTTTCAAGGACGACCTGCATATTCAGTCTCTCTTGATGATGTTTGTCTATGACTATGCGCAGTGGGCAGACTCATCGGGCGAAGGACTTCGATTGGCAGATATCCATCATTTCTATCCCGATGACTCTGATGCTTTCGATATAGCTGATGACCTCAAAAGCGGTTCGCACATACTCATGCGTGAAGGATATATCGAGTACAAGTGTGAGGACGGTGTGGCCAATAACGAACAGTTCACACTCACGCGCAAGGCCAAGGAAGAGCTCCTGAGAGGCTATACGCCAAGCAGGTCAAAATGTGAGAGACTGACAAACCCACGGGACCTGAAGGGTCATCAGGGCATCAAGGCGAAGGAAATGTTCTATAACCCTACGGAACAGGCTCAAATCGAGCGACTGACCAGCCTTCTCAGCCAGGAGAACCTCCCCGGCGTACAGGAACGCCTCGAAAAGAGGGGCATGCGGAAAGGCTTTGCCTGTCTGTTCTTTGGCGGACCGGGCACCGGCAAGACCGAGACCGTGCTGCAGATTGCCCGCCAGACGGGTCGTGACATCATGCAGATTGACATCGCAGCGATGCGCGACAAGTTTGTCGGCGAGAGCGAGAAGAACATCAAGGCCGTCTTCACGCGCTATCGTGCAGTCTGTCGCCAAAGTGAGGTGATGCCCATCCTATTCTTCAACGAGGCGGATGGAATCTTCGGCCGACGCACAGCCATCGGCGGCCACAATCCCTCGGTCGAAAAGATGGACAACGCCATGCAGAACATCATTCTGCAGGAAATGGAGGAGCTCGACGGCATCCTGATTGCCACCACCAACCTCACCAACAACCTTGACGATGCCTTCGAACGTCGTTTCCTCTTCAAGGTCGAGTTCCAGAAACCCGACGTTGAAGTGAAGGCAAAACTTTGGAGAAGCATGCTTGACGACATCACGGATGATGATGCCCGCCGATTGGCTGACCGTTATGACTTCTCCGGCGGTCAGATTGAGAACATCGCACGCAAGTGTGCCATCGAGTTCATCCTGTCGGGCAAGGAGGCTGGCTTCGACATGGTTGAGGAGTTCTGCAAGCATGAGCTCATCAAGAACGCGAGCAAGGAGGAACGCAAGTCCATTGGGTTCAAGTTTTCGGCGTAAAGAGAGAGTACCCTTATGATTGCGACCATCAACTTCATGAGGCAGACGTTCAGGCGTTTCAATCATGAATACTTTCGTGGAACCCTTCCGACACCTGCGTTCCAATTGATAATGGATTCATCTCGCTTGGGTTTCTGCTCAAGCCACTGGACAAATAATGCGGATGGCACAACTACTTGCAGTTATATCATCGCGTGTTCGACCTACTATGATTGCCCGATCGTGGAGGTGGAAAATACCATCCTCCACGAGATGTGCCATCTTTGGGTGTTTGTCAATTACCCTTACACGAAAGAAAATCCACACGGTCCGCTTTGGCAATCCATTGCCAAAAGCGTCACCGTGGCCAGCCATCGCAAATATGTTATCACTGCAAAATCAACGTGCGATGATCTGAAGGTCAATGACAATGTGGCGAGGAAAGGGTATCGATCCACCGATATGGTGAACTTCTTTGCCTATCGTTGCAAAGGATATGCACATCAAGGCGAGTGGTTTTGTTTTGCTTGCAATGCACAGGCGGTAGGGCTGTTTGATGAATATGTCAAACGTCTCGTTCATGAGCACAAGACCAACCAGGCCATCTACGGACGTGTGCAGCGTCGGTTCCTTGGGGGGAACAATCGTGGCAGTTTCCCCTTGTGCAGAAAACGCGCAAACGGATATTTTTTGAGCGAGGGTGAATTCCGTTCCATTTATCCTCACATCAAAGCTGTAAGACAGTATTCACCGTCCTACTATACCGAGCCAAGCCGCATGAGCAGTGTCGAGGAGAGTACTTCATTTGGCAGCTACCTTTTCCGCTGCTTCCTGCTGTTATTGTTCCTTGCGCTATCGATATGAATAACTCAAGTTTACTCCCCTATATCAACAAGTTGAGCAAATGCGAAACTTGAATATGATTAATATAATTCCAGTTTATGGGATCTATTGATGAAACTATGACATATAAGTTACAAGACTTAGACGAATTACTCGGCTATATGTGGCTAAAACCCAATGTCACAAATATCAATGTGGATATATTTGTTGATGATGGTGAAGCATATATAAGAGATCATCATGTCCCCTTGTTATTTGTGCGCAACGGTTATGGGAGGGAGGTGTCGGAATTTATCCCTATATCAATATCTGATTCGCCAACAATACTGGATAGGAGTATAAAGCTCAATATAGACACCTCGATAATTGATGAGGTGGTGTGCTTCATTCAAACAAACAAAGACCTGTTGCTTGACATGGCTAATGGCAAGTTTCTCTGCTATTGGGCTGAAGTAAGCGGTCCAATTGAGCGTTATTTCAAAAACTATAACGGCTATCCCATACCTAATACATTTGCGACCTTGATGTTGAAAGTTAGTCCAGATTCGTTGAGATTATCCACAGAGGATTCAGCCCATTACGAGAGGATTATCGCTGGGACATGGTATGAAAAGATGATCTTTGGCATGAAGGACGAAGAAATATATAAGGCCGTGGTTGCAGCGGTGGAAGACTATTCAAAATTCTTGAAAGAGGTTCATAACATAAAGGAGGAGGACAATCACGGACTGAGGTATTCTCTAAAACAAGCCATGTATATTGTTGAAAATATACTAAGGGCTTATGAGGAGGACGGCTTTAATGAACTTGTTCCATCGTGGTATGAAGCATTGAATGATGTTGTGAATACGTTCAAGGCTTCAGAATCGAATAGAATGGTTGAGGATTATCTGGATTATTGTGTATTTCTACTTGAGAATATGCCAGTCCTTGAATTACATCGGTTGAAGATATGACATTCTAAATAAATGATATCCTACTACAATGACAAAAACAATTCACAAACCTAATGAGATAATAATTGAGGTGGCAAGAATTAATATGAAAGAAACTGGAAAATGTATCTTTCCTTATAATTCTTGGGAATTAAAAATATTGAGCAATGACCATAATCCTCCTCATCTCCACATTCTACGTGACGGATGGGACTTAAGTTTTAAAATTGAAGATGGAGAGTTGCTCCAAATAGAAGAAAAAGGAGCAAATACCTCAATATTAGACTATATGTCAAGCAATGTAAAAGAATGGTTGTCTTCACGCTGTTTTGCACAGCCAAAACTAACAAATCAAGAAAATGCGATACTTCAATGGGATCAGTTGCATGACAATTGATAATTCTCAACCATTGGAGCCAAATAGTATATCATTGCCAAAAAAAATAGTAAAACTATGGATGAAAAAAAGAAAAAAGAACTTCTAAAGGGTTTGGGTGAGTATTATTCAAATAGAAGAGACATCCTTAATGAATCTGATGATTCTCAAATTATTGAAATAGATGGTTTGAAAGTTAGAAAGATAAAAGGTACAATTGCGGATTATGCAAGAGAGCATAATTTAATAAACATTGAAGACATGCAATGGGAAAAGTAATTATTCAAAAAATCTTGAAAAGATTTGGAGATGATTTCCAATTTGCTTATCTTTGTCGCGTCAATATAATATAATATGAAGGATATAAAGAAACTTGTCGATACTCTACGGCAGCAGGCGGTAGGGAAGACCTGTATGGGAACGGGCAATTACTCGTTCGACGTCATCACACGGCGGGTGTACCCCGACGGCTTCGTGGTTGGAAAACGTAATAGGTTTGAGGAAAAGGTCCTGATGATGGAGATTGGGAATACCTGTGGCAATGTGATGACCATGCTTCCCTATCTTGGGGTGAAGACTTTCCCGGTGGCTATGTTTGACGTTTCGCCTCAGGGCTATCAGATGCGACGAGACCTGAGGGCCTATGGAGCTGATGACAGGTTTGTCAGCAATACCTTCGATGGCGGTACTACCATCCTGCGCTGCGTGTATAAGTTGGATAAGGAGGGTAAACCTGCGATGGGGCACAAGGGCTCGAGTGCGGGCAAACCGTGGAATGGACCTTCGGCACGCCCTGCCAGGAAATATCTTTCGAGTAAGGGTGGGGAAGTGGATGCGTTGGTGGAGTCGATGGGCTTCACGCCTGAAGTGTTCTTCTTCGACGTTGCACAGGCAGGACATAGGGCCCTGGCTGAAAGATTGCATGAGAAAGGAACGCTGGTTTACTTCGAGTGTGACTTCGACGGGCATCGGATTGAGAACGAGAAGAGCCGACGTGCTGCCTATAGGGCTTTCCGGAGATGTGTCGAAGCCAGTGATGTGGTGAAGATGTCGGGTGAGCATGTTCAGGATTTGTCGTTTGCCGATGCTTATCACGACAAACTCTTCATCCAAACGCTGGGTGCTGAGGGGCTTCGTTTCAAGTTGGGAGTGGGAGAGTGGATCAAGCTCGACCCCATCGTGAATCCCGACTATAAGGACTATGAGGGTGCGGGCGACTGGACTTCATCAACCTTGATTGCGGCCCTCTGCGGCAGGGATCGGCTGAAGGTGAAGGATATGACCGTGGAATCGGTGAAGGAGGTGTTGACCATCGCCCAGAGGGTGGCCTCCTACAGTGTGGGGTTCTATGGCAGTAAGGGAATGATTCATGCGGACGAGAACTTCAAGAAGCAGGATGATACGCTGGAGATGCCTCACTACACGAAGAAACTGATGTATCTGCACGATGCTGCATCGGCGGGCTACAGCGGCACGTCGATGGGGATCCTGAAGTATTTGCCCGAGGATTGGCAGCTGCTGATGCCCGACTGTCCGGTTGATGCCGAGGATTGCCTGAAGATGTTGAAGGAGCTTTGTGAACGGGAGAAGCCCGACCTTATCATTGGCCGTGGCCAGGGAGGTTTTTATGCCCAGATGCTCAGGGGGTACAAGCGCATCTGCTTGAACCCTGCCCTCGACATATCGAACGATGCAGATGTGAAGGTGGGGAGTCACCAGTTTGTGATAAACCGTCGTGACGGCGTACAGAAATATGAGATCACGCCCGAGATTCTGGAGGGCTACCATAGGCTGAAGGCTCGTCAGTTTGATGGCATCTCTGACTTTGATCGCGAGAACTGCTACGGCCTCTTTGGTGACCATGACACCGACTGTGGACATTACAAGTCCCTCTTTGCCGAGCATTACAAGCATATCTGCTCCTTCCCCGGAGGGCATCGGATGGAGCCTGATGAGATTGAACAATACCTTATGCCGCTGATCAAGCGACTGGTTTCAACTCTTGTTTGAAAAAATCTTCCTAAGAGAAAAATGCCATCTGGGCAATATAATTAACTCAAGTTTCGCAAATGCGAAACTTGAGTTAATTATTGAAGATACCAATATTGATACTGCTGCTTGAATTGTTGCCATTTTGCTCCACCCGAATCTGTATCGGTATGTTTTCGCGTACTTCCTTGATGTGGCTGATGATACCCACATGCCGACCATTCTGGCCGTGCAGGGTACGCAGGGTGTTGATGGCATTGGCGAGCGGTATGCCACTGAGTGTGCCAAAACCCTCGTCGATGAAAAGAGTATCGACGGCGAGACTTTGCCCGATGTCGGACAATGCCAATGCCAAAGCCAACGAAACGAGGAATCCCTCACCGCCGCTCAACGAATCGGTGCTGCGTGTCGCAAATCCTTGATAGGCATCTTCGAGCGAGATGTGGAGTGTGCCGGGTACGGCCTTGAGCGAATAGCGTGGCTCTAATTTCTTCAGATATTCATTGGCTGAGTTGAGCAGGCCTCCGAGAATATAACTTTGTGCTATCTTCTGGAATTTGGTGCCTTCGGCATCACCAATAAAATGATTGAGTCGTTGCCATTTGGAATATTCCTTTTGTGCCTGTTCTGCCTTTGCCTTCAAGTCGCCTAATTGCGACTTCTTCTTCCTGTCGTCTTCAAGTTCCTTGTTGAGGGATCCTATCTCCTGGTTTATCTGCCCTTTCTTCGATTCACAATCCTCCATACGGCTCTTTAACACATCCGGCGTGTCGCCCTCTTCGATTACGGGTTTAGATGACTGGTGCTTGTCGTAAGCTTCTTGAGCCCTTTTCTTCCCTTCGTCCTTGGTCGTCTTGGCGGAACGCAGGGTTTCAAGTTTATTGCCGATTACCACAATATCCTTAGCGCTGTATGTCTCCAGCTCTGCGATGCGTTCGGTTGTCATGTCGGTGTGACCTTGCAGATAGGATTCGATTTGCGGCCTATATGTGTCCAGATCCTTTTGCGCAAGTGAAAGCCCGTTGGTACATTCGGTGACTGTAGTGAGTACCTTTGTCGCTCTGTTTGCAAGGTCGCCACACGCTTTTGCGTCGTGTACGTCAATCTGCTTCCAAGGTTCGTGGGCCTCAAGAATCCTGTCTATGGTGCCTTGCACGTTTTCTATCGAGCTAGTAACAAGGTTCAGATGTGATTCGGCCTTTGTTTTTTCGGCTACGTCATCGTTGTATGCCTTTGTTGCATCGGTGAGTTCCTGAATGAACGCAGTTCTGTCAAAACGCCAATCATGTTCCCATGATGTTGCCTTTAGATGATTCTCAACCAACTGTTCATTGTCGCTGATCTCTTTTTCTTTCTGCTGATTTACAGCCCTGAGGGTTTCTATACGGCCAATGCAAGCATCCCGTTTCTTCTCTGCTTCGGTTTCAGCCTTACGCTTTGATTCCACCTCCTTTGCAAGATTATTCCTCTTGGTACGGAGTGTGCGCAGGACTTGGTCGAGTGCTTCGCCCTGGTTAAAGATTTCCTGAAGGTGTTGCGAGAAGGTGGTCTTTTCGGTTTTGAGCTGCTCAAGCTGCATGAGTGTGCTTTCATCTATAGCAGACAAGCCGCATCTCACACAAGCCGTCAAAGCATTAGCCTTTGCCAGACTGACAGAGTTGTCCTTTTCATGATTGCTTACCCTTGTGTTCAAGGCTTGTGCATCGACTTTAATCTCTGCCTCGATAGTGTTCCTGCTACTTTCGGCAGTCATAAAACGTTGCGTTGCACTCTTGAGCACATTCTCGGCCTCTTTGAAGGATTCTTCAAGTTCTTCCTCTATTGGCAGCTTCTGTACTTCTTGCTGGCATACTGGACATTTACAACCGACAGACAGATGAGAGCGCATCTGCTTAGCAAACCTATGGACGGAGTCTTTCAGCTTGTCAAGAAGCTCCTCGGCAGCATTTTTGGCAGCCTTGGCAGCTTCATACTCTGGGAGAACTGATTTTTGGAGTTTTTCCTTTTTTTGCTCTAACTGCTTTTGGGCTATCGCGATGTTGCCGGTTTCTTCGTCATACTTTTGCTGAGCATCACGGATGGCATTGACAGCATCCATGGCAATGCCGATATTGCTGATTAGCTTGTCGTTCTCTCTCTGTTTTGTTCGATGCGTGGCGAGATCGAGACCATTGAGTTCATTCTCTTTCTGCCCTATCTCATTGTCGGCTGACAAGACTGCATCACGGCTCTTCTGCAGCTCGTCGGCAGCCTTCGCTACATTCGGCTTCAGTTCTGATTCCAGCTTTTCGTTTTCCGTCGCGATGGCCCAGTTATTCTCATCAATAGTATGGCTTGCGGCACCTATAGCCTTGAGGTAGCCTATGATGGTCTGCGCATCCCTATAGATGTTGAACTTGCCGGACTGGCTTTCGATGCTTTGTTGAAGAGAACGAATCGTGCTCTCGGAGCTGTCCCTGTTGGCTCGCAAGTATGCCAATCCGGCAATGGCCTGACGGAAATGAGATTCGGTCTGCTCAATTTTGGCGCGATTGCTTTGAATGCTCTTCTCGGCTTCGATGACATGTTGCATCCAGCCACGAACGCTGATGGAATCGTTCCATTGGCTTACCAAGCGTTGGTTCTCCTGATACTCTTGACTTTCAAGCTCTTCGGATGCCTTTTTTGCTTCCTCCTCGGCCTCAGTCTTCTGCTTTAACAAGGTGCTCTCGGTTTCTAGCCATTGGTGTTTTGATAACAAAGCCTGATGCAGTCGTCTTATGCTTTCCAGTTCCTTATCCCATGCGTTGAGGGTTTGCTGCTTTTCCTCAATAACCTCATCCGAAAGTCCTGTGTCGCTGGCTGCTTCTTGTGCTTTTTTATATGCCGCTTCTTTTTCTTGAGTAATCAGAAAGACAAGTCTGCCTGCACTGGTATATTCGTCGAATTTGGTCAGTTTCTCCAAGATCTCGGTTTTTTCCTTTTCGTTGCTCTTGAGGAAACGGGTGAATTCGCCTTGAGCGAGCATGGTTGTACGGCAGAACTGGTTGAAATCCAGTCCTACGACCTTTTGGATGGCAGCCTCTACTTCTTTGTATCCTTGTTGTTTGGAAGCTGTAATCATATCCCCCGTCGTCATGTTCTTCAGCGACCACGTTGTGTTGCTGAGGCTTGAGTCAGGCTTCTTCTTCTTGCCTCTCTGCACTTGCCATACAGCTTCGTAGTCGTTGCCATCCAGGCCAGTGAATAACAGTTCCACATACGCTTCACCAGTATTACGTCTCATGAGACGCCGAGGGTCGTCAAGAGTTATGTCGTCTTGATTGTTCTCCACTTTCACGTTTCCTCTATCCTTCAATCGTGGTGTGGTGTTGTAAAGAGCCAGACAAATTGAATCGAGGATGGTGGTTTTACCAGCTCCCATATTGCCTGTGATGAGAAAGACGTCGCTGTCGGAAAGAGGTTGGCTTGTGAAATCGATCTTTTCGTCAACGATTGATGCAATATTGTAAATATGTATTGACTTTATCTTCATGGCTTTTCCTACTCGTTATTGTCCGACAATCTTGACTGTACTTCTTCAAGCATCTCTTTTATTACATCGTCAAATTTTTCGCCCTTCGACTCTATCCACATCTTGGCAACGTCGGCGACATTCAATTTCTTGAACTCAGAAGTTGTGAATGTGGCGCCTGATTTGCCCTGCTGGTTGCTATCCTTTCTTTTGGTGTTGATGTAAGTTAGTTTGCAAGCCTTATCCTTTACGATGAGTTGTCCCTCGTCGTTGGCTCCTGCAGGGAGATACGCCTCGACCTCGACATTCAAGCGAATGAGTGACGGAACATCGTCGGGATAGTTGCGGAGAAGTTGCCTGGCTTTATCCCAATCGGCAAATTTGTCGGCAGGAATGTTGACGAGCGGATTGATATTATTGATGCTGATAGGCGTGACTTTTGTACCTTCGCCATGCTTGTCACATTCCACGAAGAGCAAGCCATGTCCGTTTGCAACCTCGTCGAAGCTGACGGCAACCGGGGTTCCTGCATAGCAGATCCTACAGTCCTCATTCAGATCCTGTTGGCGGTGAATGTGTCCAAGAGCGACGTAATCATATCCCTTATCGAAGATTGAAGAATCCATGCAGTTAAGACCACCGATGCTCTTATCGGAAGAGAAGTCATGACCACCCCAATCGCTACCCAAAATGGCGAGATGCGAAGTGAGCACAACGGGTAGTTGCCGGTCACGGTTTCTTTCGTCCACGATCGAGTATAATCTATTCCAGACATCGTCGGGTAAAAAGCGATCGGCAGCATAAGGTACAGCAACTACAAAGCCCTTTCCTTCGATTTCGATAATGTAGTCATTAAGATCGCTCTCGTTATTGATGCTGCCTATCATGTGTACGTTCAAGGCTTTCCAAGGGGTATGAAATATCATGTGCTTGCTGCCGCTATCATGGTTGCCGGCAATGCAGACGATGGTCATCTCGTTGCATGCCTGATGAATGTTGACCATTGCATCGGCGAACATTTGCTGGACTGATGTGGATGGTTGGGTGGAGTCATACACATCACCGGCGATGATCAAAACGTCGGGTTTCTTTTCGTTTACGATGTTGGCTATTTGCCGAAGCATGTCCTTCTGGGCTTCTTCTTGTGAATCGTTGTAGAGGATATGCCCCAGATGCCAGTCGCTTGTGTGTAGTATCTTCATTTCAGTGCTTTGTTAAATCTCTATCAACAATCCACTGACGGGATAGTAGATGAGGCGCTTGAGGACGTTCTCGCCAGCGGCTTCGAGTGCTTGGGAGTAGGCATCAAGTTGTCCGGCATAATATCCAGCATAGTGGTTGGAGGTCGGGTCGGTGACGGCCTCGACCTGCGGGAAGGTCTTGAAATCGATCAGAACAGCGCCTTCTTTTGCGCGATAGACATAGTCGATACTGCCAATCATCATGGTGCCATCCTCCTGCAGCCTGCGGAAGGGACGTTCGTGGAACACTGCCAATGGCTTCCCGTATTCCTTCTGGAGGTAGGTTGAGAGGTTGTCCCACGCGCGAATGACTTCTACTGGATTGGGCAGGACATCATCCATGGAGTGGGAACGGATGAGCTGCCCTACCTCGGTATCGTCCAGGTGTTCGATGGCGGCAAAGACGTTGTGTATGCAGTCGCCCACCTCAGAGTAGGCGCGGCCATGAAGCTTACCTGAATTGATCTTGATGTATTGTCTACTTCGATACACGACCTTCACTTCGTCGGCCTTCCCCTTGATTCCACTGGGAGCCACATTGCGCATCGCAGCATCGGAGGGGTGATCGGCATGATAGTCCAGTTTGTGATATGTCTTGGCGGAAGGTGTCCCGACCACATCTTCTTCGGCGGGATATACGGCAGCAACGATCTCGAACGGCACACCAATACCGAGCACATCACCACTGGTACAGTTTCCGGCTCCGGTAAGCCCAGATCGCTTGAACCAGTCGAATTCCTTCTTGGCAAACCAAGGAACAAGCACCAGGACTTCGGCGGCGCGTGTCACTCCGACATAAAGGAGCCGTGCACTCTCGGCCTGGCAGTGTTGCACCAAGCTGGCATAATGACTGGAAGCAAATAACAGCTGTGAGATACTGTCGGGCACATTGCTGTTGCGTGAACCGTAGATCCAGGGCAGCAGGCGGATGCTCATCGTGGGATAGAGATTGTCGGGCGAGGGCATCGCGGGGTGGTGATGATGTATGCCATAGAACTCGCGCTTCAGCATATCCATGGGTTCCAACGTCTCGTCCATGAGGAGGAACACATATTTCCATTCCAGGCCCTTTGCGCTATGGAAGGTAATCAGTTGTACACCATTGCCTGTTACTGCCATCTTGACTTCGTTTTCGTCGAGGAAGGTCGCAAAGCCTGATGGTGTGGCGGGTTGTGCCAACTCGCTGCTTCGCTCCTCAAACTGCTTGGCGGCATCGATGAGTGCCTTTACATCGGTCATCGATTCCTCGATGGGGATGCTCCATCGTTCCATGACGTTCTTCACGTCAAGTTCGACGGCAAGTGTTTCCATCAGTGCACCGATGCCTTGATACATCACGCTGGGACGCAGGGCATTGACGCGGCCAATCATCTCGGTTTCGCCCAACCAAGGTTCCCGTTTTTCGGGCGGCATACTATTGTACTCCAACTTGGAGTCGATGATGGCTCCGACGCCCATTTTGTCCTGTGTCAGATAGGCTATCACGGACTTCGCCAGGTCGTCCTGCGGATTGACGGTGAGCGTGACCAAGGCCATCATCAGCTGACAGGCCCTGCTTCCCTTGTCGAGGGTTCGTTCCCGGTCGCAAACAATGCCAAGCGATGTCAGTGCCTCTTGCACGTCGTCAAGGTCATTTCCTGTGCGGCCCAGCACTGCAATATCGGAAGGCGGGACGTTTTCCTGCTCGATGACGTTGCTAATATATCGGGCGATGTCATCGACTTTGAGTTTGGGGGATCTGTCGCTCCTTTTGTCGGTAATGTTCAAATAGCGTAAAGGATGCGCAGCCCTATCGTTTAGGCTGATCTTGAACAGTTCGGGATGGGACACCATGGCTGACTTGAGTGAGACCTGTCTTTCGGTGTCTTTTCCGAAGACGGGTTCAAAAATCCTGGTGAAAGCCAGGTTGCTGAGATTCACGAGTGCCGGGACACTGCGCCAGCTCATTTCCAGGGTTTCGGACCTGCATCCCTCAAGACCTTCTTTTGCGGCAATGGCATCGGCGACGGACTTGGTGAGTGCCGTATCGCTGCCGCGGAACCCGTAGATGGCCTGCTTGGTGTCGCCCACCCAATAGCTCTGCTTCACCACATCGGCCAGAGCCATAAAGATTTTCACCTGAATAGGTGAACAGTCCTGGAACTCGTCCACGAACAAGTGGGTATAGGTGCGGCCTATCTCGGCGGCAACCTCCTTGTCCTGGAGCAGCTTGTGCATGTAATGTTCAATATCGCTGAAGTCCACAATCCGCTTGTTGAGCTTGTACTGCGTGTATTGCTCGTTCCATTCCTTTGCCAATCGGAAGATGGTGCGGATATACTGTTCCTGCAGGTCATATACCTCTTGGCTGCGCCATAGGTCGGCTGCCTTCTGTCGGGCATCCTGCAGGTTGGTATCGGGCGCAAGATTCTTGGGTGGAGCAGGTGCTTTTTTCAGGATGTCGGCGAACTCGATGAACCACTCGATGTCGTCCATATAGCGGCTGCGTTTCCGGAGTGAGTCGATGGCGTTGAGTGTCGTGGTCTTCTTGGCAGATTCGCGGCACTGCATGGTTTCGTTGTAATAGGCATCCAGTACGGTGATACGCTGTTCCTGCTCCAAATGGATGTGTGTCCCATCGCACAGTTCCTTCAATATGCCCAACGATTCGTCTATACTTGCCGTATAATCATTGATGTCGAAACTGATGCTCTTTTCGACGATGTCCTTCAGATGGTCTTTCCAGAAGTTAAAGTCGGGATGAGCGTCTTTGTCAACGATGTTGAATGCACGACGGAATCTCGCGAAGAAGTGGAGGTCTTCGTCGGTGGGGATATTTGCAATGCTCTGGTTGATATAAGAGGCCTTGGCGCTGTCGTCCATCACTCCTTGTTTGGGCGAGATACCAATGGTGTACCAGTATTTCTGTATCAAGGCCGTCGCCACACTGTCGATGGTGCCCATCAGGGCCTTGTCGAGCCGGGACGCCTCGTCGTATTTGCCTATCTTGTACAATTCGGCCTTTGCCTTCTCCTTGAACTCGTTGGCAGCCTTCACGGTGAAAGTGGTCAGAATCACCTGTTCGGGTTCCACGTGTTCGGGGTCATTCCTGTCCTTGGAGACCAGTTCGGCCAGTTTCGTCGTCAGGGTATAGGTCTTGCCGCTGCCGGCTCCTGCACTGATATAGGTTATGTTCTTCATTCTGCTTCCTCCTTACTTCTTTAGATTGATATAATTGCTGAAACCATACACCTCCTTGATGCCTCTATCCTTGTAATCGGACTTCAAGGGGAACAGATTCTTCTGCTCAGTATCCTTGAAGTAGTCAAGACTATTGAGCGACATGCCTTCGCCCATCTCGATTTTTCCAGACATGATTTCGTTGCGACGGTAGCGGTAGGAGGCTACAATCTTGCTGATGATATCGCCCTCACAACCATCGTTGACACGAATGGCGGTAGCCCAATAACTCTTGAATTCCAGGGTGCTGAACAGCCGGCCGAGAGGCATCAGGAAGTAGGCTGTGGGAAGTGTCGCTTCGTGGGTCTGTTCGCCCAGCAAAGCGGCATAAATGGCCAGCTGCGATGAGCGGTTATTTTTCAAAAGATCTTGGTAGTAGCTCTTTGAAGATGTCCATTTAAAATCGAAGATTATGCGCTGTCCGTCTTCGCGGGCCAATACCATATCGGCAAATCCGTGCATTGTGGGTGTCTGATCGTCGGGGATGCCGAATGTGTTGCCGTCGAGCTGCATCTCGCAGGCTACAACGTGCAGATTGTCCTTTTCGATGACATCGATCAGGTGGTCGATGCACTCCCGCAACTGATCAAACAGCTGGCGTCGTTCGATAGCGTTCTCCTGCTGCAAGAGCGTGGCGCCCTTTGTCTCGACAGCCTTGTCGAACACCTGCTTATAACTGGCATCCACACGTCGCCGGATAGCGGTGGCATAGCCACTCTGTGGATCATCGGGCAGAAGGAAGAGATGTTGGATGACGGAATGCGCCACATTGCCCTTGGTCAAAGCGATGTTGCTCAGATCCTGTTGCCCATTGTCGCTTATGAAGGCAATGTTCTCGAGCGTGTAATCGAGCGGATTCTGCATCAGCTTGTCAATGGAAGTGGGGCTCTCGTGCTGCCTCCATTTGATCAGATCTGTCCTTTGGATTTCGGTATAGAGTCCATCGCTGCCAGAGGTGGCATTGCTGGTCAGGGGTGCAACGGGGACAAACTTATCGGCGCTGACCTTCGGCCAGCTGGTTAATTCCTGGTGGTTCTGGACCTGCTGTTCGATGCGTACAATCAACGGATGCTTGTTCACAATTTCGCTACCTGCTTTTTCTAGTGTCACCAATGTGAGTTGCTGTTGGCAGAACAACAGTGGCAACTGCATGGTCTGTTGCTGAAGCTCGCGCACATTGTCCATATCCCATAGCTTGAGACAATCCTTCAAGGAGTCCTGTTCTGTAGGAGTGAGGAAGTCGGTGGCAGGCAGCATGGGTTCGTAGTTGTGTAACCCCGCCCACATTAGCCTGCCTACGCCGGCTGCCACCTGTCCGGGTGAAGACACCGTAAAACGAGAGGTTGCCTGCGCCTTATACTGCATGAACTCGGATGGCTCATACAGGCAGGCCATGTGCTTCTCGATTTCGCTATAAGCCACTCCGTCGGTTGGCTGGAAGTCGTCGGTAAGATTCTTCAGTGTCTCGCATAGTTCGTTGAGACGCTGGAGTTGCTTGATGCGCAGGTCATTCGGATCGTCCTGTGCGATGATGGCTGCCCGTTGTATGCCCCAGGAGCCAAGTTCCCTCAGGAAAGTATGGAGTTTCTCTGCGGTCATGTTGTCCTTGTTACCCCCCTCGAAGTCGGGCAGGAATACCGAGGCCTTGTGCTGGCGCGATGTGCATTCCTTCTTGTCGATAGGCTCTCCTTTCTGGGCTTCCATGCTGCCTTCGATCCAACCTTTCACAAGCTGATAGCAGTTGTCGTTCCCGTCGTCGGTCGTTTCGGGAAGCCATCCTCCTGTGCGTGCCAGACGTTCTGCCAGACGGTATCTGAGACTGCCGGGAAGCGGATGGATGGGAGCATACAGCCATTGCAGCAGGGCTCCGATATTCAGAGGGCGGGCCATCATGGCGACACCTGTGAAGAACAGCTGGATGATCTGCGGTGCACTGTTGGCGACCGATGAGCCTGTTACGGGTTTGCCCATCATGTGCAGATAGTTGTCGGTGAGCTTAGTGTCGGGTTGTATGCTCAGGTCGAAGATGTCGTCGTCGAGCATGGCCAGATATTCCTCGGCTTCGATGTCGTCCTTGAACTTCCATATTCTTACGGAATCATCGCCGGGGTTGAGCGTCATGCTTTCGGCCTTGTTGGCGGTCAGCAGGCGTTTCAGCTTCGCAAGGTTATTGTCGCCCTCAATGGTCGGGAGGAGGAGCTGTTCGATCTGTGCGCCGTTGTCCTGGGCCAAAGAGAATATCTCCTTCAACGGAGGAGGAAGCAAGTCGGGATTGAAAGGCATCACGAAGGTCACATCCTTCAACATTCCCTTTTCCTGTTTAAGTCGTTCGATGATGGCCTGTTGACGACTGCTTACATCGGGATAGTTCTTTTGGGAGAACAGCTGCTCGACACCCTGCAATACCTTCAATCGGCGGCTTGGTGCGGGAGTGTCCTGATTCCAACCGCATACGGCGAGGGCATCGCGCCACTTCAACATCTCTCGGCTTGTAGCAAGTGGTGACACCGTATAGCTGCCATACAGCTGGTTGTCGGCATCGTCCTTGTGAGCGTTCATATAGTCGCGCACACACTTGTAATAACCCACGAGGCGGTCGGCTTCCGACATGGGGACCGTGTGCAAGCCCAGACGCAGTTCGAGGAAATCGAGCAACAGACTGAGATCCGTCACCAACAAATCCATCATCATAGGCTGTCCCTTCATGCCTAGATAAGCATTTCCACCTTTGTAGTCAAAACTGAAAAAAACTTTCATAATATTATTATTGGTGTATTATTATGTTGTTATACCCTGTTCGGTTTCTTTGCAAGAACGAAGCGTAGTTTTTTCGAGTTCATTTCGTCTATTTTAAGTTGAAAAGAAGCAAACAAGTTTATATATTCATTTTTTTGTTAGATTGATTGCCACTGAGTTTTGAATAAGTCAATAGAACTGCACTTTATTACCAAGAATATAAATATTGCTGCGGTTGAGGAGGTCGGTGTCGATGGCGGGTGCTGTGCCCGCCATCAGGCAGCGGCGGCAGATGGTGAGTATCTTGCCCATGCCGTTGGCACCATGATAGATGCCGTTTTCATCGGGCCACGCAGCCCAAACGGGATCGTTCTTGACGACTTCGACGATGATACGATCGTCGGGTAGGGAGAGCAGGTGGTCGCGATAGTCGTTGTTGCCCAGGCACTTTTGCCACACGCACCACAGCATCCATTGATGACGGAATGTTTTGAAATCGGTGCGTATCTTCCTGGCATACTTTTGTTTCTTGAAGCGACGGGCTGCATAACCGCTTTTGGCAGAGATGATGTCTTCCTGTATCGTTTTTGCATCATCGCCTGCCCAACTCCACTCTCCGCAGAGATAAAGGAATTCGACGTACTTCCACGTTTGTCCGAGGCAGACGAAGGGGAAACCATTGGCCTGATTGCCCAGGTGCAGTTCGATGCCGTCACACTTGTCGTGTGGTTTGGAGTAGGTCAGCAAACGCAATTTTCGGGAATCGATGTTTTCTGCATGGGTGATGTCCTCTTCTGTAATTGTGGCATTGTATAAGGCCTCGGGACTAGGTGGCATGGTAGTTTTTTAGTTTGAGGTTTTAATGATTTGCAAAGATAGGACAGAAAAATGAGAAATCCAAATTTTTGGGACATTTTTTTATCGCGAAACTGAAAGTTTTGGGAATAATCCTTGACATTTTGAGAAAAAATGCGTATATTTGCAAAGTAATAAAACATATAAAGAAAGGACGACAACTATGAAAGGAACAATGAATGATGACTTTGTAAATAGGTCAAGGGAGTGGAATGAAATGCCTGAAAATCATGAAGGCCGACCTTTGTATCAGTCCTACTGTTTGCATACGGGCAACGTCTATGCGGGAGAATATCCCGGGTCGGAGATCGAGGAGGTGGCGAAGATGAAAATACAGCAGATGATTGAATTTGGGGTTCGTCACTTTGTGGATCTGACGGAGGAGGGAGAGCTGCTTCCCTACAAGCACCTGCTGCCCGAGGGGACGACGCATAAGCGGTTCCCCATTTGTGATGGTGACATCCCGGAGAGCCTCGATTATGCGCAACGCATCGTGGACTATATCCGAGAACTCGCAGAGCGGGACGATGGATATGTGTACGTGCATTGTTGGGGCGGTGTGGGCAGAACGGGGACTATCGTGGGCTGCTACCTTGCCGAGGATTCGTTTGAAGAGACCATGGAGAGGTTGCGCGATTGTTTCTCGGAGATGCCGAAATCGGCGTTTCGCGTGGTGCCGGAAAACTGGACACAACAGGAGTTTATCAGGAGTTTTATTGAGAGATGAGAAGGCAAAATATGGGCGTGCCCTCAGTCTTGTGGAGACTGGAGGCACGCCCATAGTTATGGGGGGATGATGGGTTACTTCACGTACATCTTGTAGGTCTTCTGTGTGCCATCGGAGAGGGTGACACGGACGAGGTTGAGGCCTGGCTGCTGGAAGTTCTGACGCTGGCCGGCGACGTTGAAGTACTCCATGCCGGTTACTTTGGCCTCGCCTGCATTGGTGATGGCGTTGGGCTGCTCAACTTCCACAGTGGTCACATTGCCCTCGGGATCGATATAAACGATGTTGGAGTAGTAGGGCTGATCCTCGAAGAAATAGATGAACTGCACACCCACCTTCTCGAAGAGTGGATCGTAGATGTAGGCATAATGGCTGGTGGGCGAACCGTAGATCTCGTAATTGTTGCCTTCGCTGTTCAAGAGGGTGAGGTCCCATGGAACGAGGGTAATTTCCTCAGACAGGGTAGGATAAGTCTCCTTGTCGAAGGTCAGGATCTCGTCGTCGAGGTAGATGTAGTAGTAGCGGTTCGCGGGATCGAGGTAATTGCCATCGGTGCCAAAGTGCGAATTGCTGAACATGAGGGCATACTTTTGTTGCGACTCCCAGAAATCGTAGAACTTCAGGTCGAACGGATCCTCGGGTATCGATGCCTTGGGGCCATCGTATGGCTTGATGGTGAAGTCGAAGTTGTAGAGATAGATCTTGCCAGAGACGGTCTGCTCAACGATCATGAAGTGGTCGTCGGTTTCCGACTCGCGAGGCTGCGTGTAGATACCGGTTTCGGGATCGTAGGCGAGCGTGATTTCATCGACGAACTCGTAGCTGCTGAAATCAGCCCTTGCCTGCAGGAAGGCAAGCTCGAGCATGTAGCCGCTGGCATCACCGAGGTACTGGCCTTTCTTGATGGTGACGGTATTGCCGTCGCGAGTGCCCTTTACCCAAGTGCCTGCCTGGGGAACGAGGCCGAGGAAATAGACATCGTCACCATCGGTGGCCACCTTGCCCAACTCGACGACCTTCTTGTTATATGCATCGGTGTATTCGTAAATTCCATCGGCGACAACGGCTGTCTCGGGCACGGTGACGAGCTCATAAACGGCGGTCTGTGGTGCCAGTTTGACATTGGTGCCGTAGGAGATGAGACCGCCATAGGCTCCGTTGATATAGGCGCCTAACCAGACGTAAACATCAGGATCCTGCTGGGTGATCGAACCATCGGCATTGAGCACGAATACGACATCACCCATCACGCCTGCGGTGAGGTCGTAGCTGCCGGCATAGAGGGTATAGAACATCGATTCGTCGCCATAGACATCGTAGTCGATAATGGGCTGCAGCTTGATGATGATGGTGCTGTCGGGCTGGATGTCACCCTTGGTCCATGCTCCCATTTCGTCTTTGAGGAAGCCGGGGAAGAGGTTGCTGATATACACCGACTGACCATCTTCACTGAACGATACCTTCACGGGGATGTCGGGATAGGTAGTGGCACCCTGGGTATACTGAATTGTGTAGTCGAGCGGAGTGCCCTCGGGTGTCACATACGTCTTGTGTGCACGACGTGGGCCAGAGACAGCGGATGCTGGTGGATTGATGGACTGGATGTCCTTCAGGGGAGTGGTCTGCGCTGAAGCTAGAAAGTCGATAGGCGCTGCCTGAAGGGCTGCTGCACTGAACAGTAGCGAGAAGAAGAGGGATAGTTTTTTCATAAAGGTGGATTGGTATAAAGATGAATAATAAATTTATCGCGGCAAAGATAATGATTGTTTTGGATACTTCCAAATTTTGATATAATTATTTTAAAAAAGATAAGATGAAAATGGATTAACAATGAGGATTTAATGGTCGCTTCGCTCAAAATTATAAGAATATTTGGAAGAGAAGGGTTTTTTGCTTATCTTTGCCGCGTCTTTAGAAAAAATATCATTATGAAAAAACAATTGCTATTCTGCATGGTTGGACTGGTTGCGACGGCTTGCAGCTTCCAGCCAGAAATCCCCGGTCGGGTTAAGGTGACCGGCGGTATGGTTCAAGGTGTTGTCGAAGAAGACATGATGATCTTCAAGGGTATCCCGTTTGCTGCTCCTCCTGTGGGCGACCTGCGCTGGAAGGCTCCCCAGCCTGTCATCCCGTGGGACACTGTCCTTAATGCCGACAAGTTCGGCCCCAGCCCGCTATCGAGCATGGGTTTCACGCAGGATGCGAGCGAGGACTGCCTCTTCCTGAATGTGTGGACTCCTGCCAAGTCGAAGAAGGAGAAGCTACCCGTGATGGTGTGGATCTACGGTGGCGGTTTCGCGATGGGCACGTCGTCGTTCTACGATGGCGCAGCGATTGCGCGTGAAGGCGTGGTGCTGGTGACCATCAACTACCGTGTAGGCCGATTGGGTTACTTTGCCCATCCAGCTTTGACGGCCGAGAATCCGAAACATGTGTCGGGCAACTACGGCATCCTCGATCAGATTGCAGCGCTGAAGTGGGTGCAGGACAACATCGCGGCCTTCGGTGGCGATCCTTCGAAGGTGACCATCTTCGGCGAATCGGCCGGTGGTATCTCGGTGAGCATGCTGTGCGCCTCTCCGCTGGCCAAGGGACTTTTCCGAGGTGCCATCTCGCAGAGCGGTAGTTCGTTCGGACCCATTCGCGCGAAGTCTTATCCCGGCGAGAACATGAAGTCGCTGGCGATGTTTGAAAAGGAGGGCGAGGAATATGGCAAGTCGATGAACGCAACAACGGCCGAGGCACTCCGTGCATTGGATGCGGCTGAAGTGAGCCGACAAACCTTGGTGACGGGTGGTGCCTGGCCGATTGTGGACGGGTATGTGATTCCTGATGACCAGTATAAGATGTACGAGTCGGGTAACTACAACGATGTGGTCCTACTCATCGGCTATAATGCTGACGAGGGCGACAGCTTTGGGTTCACCGATGATCCCAAACAGCACGTTGCTTCTGTGCGCGAACGTTACGAGCTCTATGCGGATTCGCTGCTTGACGTCTATCCGCTGGAGAATGGTAAAGTAGGCAAGACGACCCGTGACCTGTTGCGTGACTCGGCCTTCGGATGGGGCACATGGACCTGGGGACGACTGCAGAACCAGACGGGCAAACAGCCTGTCTATATGTACTATTTCAACCAGGACCCCATGTATCCGGAGGGAGATAGCCGGTTCGGACACCTTTCGCCTCACGGCCAGGACGTCGATTTCGTGTTCCAAAGCGTACGTCCCGGCAACAATCCTACCGATCAGGCATTGGCCAAGTACATGTTGAAGTATTGGACAAACTTTGCCAAATACTGCAACCCGAATGGCGAGCAACGTGATCCTGAACTGCCTGTCTGGCCACTGTTCAAGAACGAGGATTCGCGGGTGATGGAGCTCAGGGGCGATGGACCACGTGCTGCCAGGGTGGATATGGAAGATGCGATGTGGGTACTCGACAGGTATTTTGCCTGGAGACGATCGCAAGAATAACGCGCCTTACTGGTCGCGGAAATTCCACTTGGAGTTATCCGATTGGAAATCGTAGGGAGCGAGGGTCGGGGTGCTGTCGCCCGATGAATAGAGGCAATAGCGCTGGTTCAGACCTTCGAGACCCGGGATGCCATAAGGAAGGATGCGATAGGTGCCGTCGATGAGCTGTTCGATGCGCCAAAGCTGACACTGCTCGCCCGTAAATTCGCGTGTGGTAAGTTCGAGATCGAAGGTCGCTGTGAGTGCACGGTTGGTACCTTCGATCTTGATTTCGTATAATGGACCGCAGAGCGTGCCGCCCACTTCGGGCACGGGCTTGATGGACCAGCGCTGGTGGGGACGGAACATGTAGTCGCCGCAACGTACGGCAATGTCGCCTTCGGGCCATGTGTCGATAACATCTTCGAGCTTCTGCACGGGAAGAGCTTCGACGGGCTTCGAGAGATCCATGTTCCAGAAGAGTTCACGCTGCTGTTGCATACGTACGAAATCGACGACGAGCTCGAGGGAGTATCCGCGGCGCTCGGACTCTATTTCGAAGGTGCCTCCCTTGAAGATCTCGCCGGCTACGGGCCAGTCGTTCTTCCATAGCAACGGACGGATGCCGAGCACGGAGCGTCCGCTCCAGTCGAAGTCGGCTTCGTAGTGGCACGACATGATCTCGACACCTTCGTCGATGACGGTACGGCCGAAGTGGCCAGGACCGGTCTTGCGATCACCGGCATTGACGACCATCTTGCCGCCACCGTGGAACATGTCGCGTCCGACATTATCGACGTAGGGACCGGTGACGCTGCGCGAGCGTCCCACTACGATGTTGTAGGTGGAGTTGACGCCGTCGCAGCAGGTGCCGTGGGTGCCGAGCAGGTAATACCAACCGTTGCGGTAGATGAGGTCGGTGGCTTCGCAGTCGATGGCGATGTCGAGCTCCTTGTTGCCCTTGACGCGTGCACCTGTGGCGGGATCGAGCTCAATGAGGCGGATGGTGCCAAAGTAGGTGCCGTAGCTGGCCCAAAGACGTCCGGTGGTGGGGTCGAGGAGAAGACCCGGGTCGATGGCATCCTGGTCCTCCATGCCGTCGGAGGCACATACCTCGATGGGGTCGGTGTATTTGAAGTCGGGCGACTCGGGGTCGAGCGTCGCGTTCCACATGGTGAGGATGCGTCCGTTATGGCCGCCGCCAAGACCTCCGCCTGTGGCACCATAGATGACAAGGTAACGGTCGCCGATCTTGAGTACATCGGGGGCAGCACCTCCACCTGGGCGCACGCCACCGCTGTGCCATGACCAACCGTTTTCGGAGATGAGACCGCCGCCACCCGTGCCGAAGGTGTAGTATTTGCCGTCACATTCGGCGATGGTCGAGGGGTCGTGGATATAGGGTGCTCCTATCTGGGCTTTGGCGATAGGGGCGCAAAGGCACAAGGAGGCGATGATTGGGAATAGGGGTTTCATTGTTGTATATTATTTTGTGGAAATCGAATAGTTGGTGACGGGTTTGCCTTGGGCATCGAGGAAACGTACGCAGAAGTCGCTGAGACCTGGGCCGTTGATGACGGCGCAGCGCAGGATGTTGCGGCCCTTCTGGAGTGTCAGGCGGGGCGACATGCCATCGTCCTCGACCATGCGGCGGTCGCCTTCGAGCAGTAATACCTCCTGCCCGTTGAGCCACCAGATGGAGGCACCATTGCTGCCTGCAGCGAGGCGCACGTCGGTGATGGGCTCGTCGCAGTCGATGTAGGTAACGGCCCAGAAGAGCGAGCCGTAGGTCTGGTCGCCAAATTTCTCGGCAAAGCGGAAGAGCTTCATGTTGTAGTTCTCGCTGTCGAGGGCGTGCCAACGGAGCTTCTGGTCGTCAACCTTGACGACCTGTCCGTCCTTGGGCAGGGCGGTCATCTGGTCCTTGAACCAGGTCTTCGAGAAGACATCGCGCAGATAGGTGTTGGTGAAGACGATGTTCGAGCGCACGTCCTGACGGATGGGCTCAAGGAGCATCCAGCGACGGATATAGCCCTGCTCGTCGGGCTGTGCAGCAGGTGCTGTTGCGGGTGTGGCGGTGAAGTAAGCCGGGCGGTTCTTGAACTGTACCCAGTCGATATCGACACCTGGGCCTTCACAGGTGATGACGAGGTCGGATACTCCCGTGGGCTGGTATTCGAGCGGTGCGGTGAGCGTGATCCATTGTCCGCTCATGTCGCGGCGGAAGGGCCCGTTCTCGCTCTTCACGGTCAGGGGGAAGCGAGCGATGATGCGGCCTGCATTCGGCTGTTTGCCGGCAGTGCGTTCGCGGATGAAGAACTCGGTGTTGTCGTTGGCCTTGGCACAAACCACGGCATAGCCGTCGGTGACAGGGCTGTAGTCGATATCGGGATAGCAGAGCCAGCTGCCCTTCTGAGGCAGGCTGACCTGCCAGCCACGGAAGCGGTCGAGCGTATCGACATAGGCGGTGGTCACGTCGTCGGAGGCTTCGCTGTAGCGGTCGGGCTGTATCTGGGAGGTGGCTGGGTTGATGCCTACGCCACGCTGGGTCTGGAAGACTTCCTGAATGGTGCCGTCGGCATTGAAGGTCACCTTCTCGACGCGTGCCGAACGACGCTTGTCGTCGCGTGGCGAATAGTCGTTACGGTGATAGAAGAGGTACCACTGACCGTTGAACTCGACAAGGCTGTGGTGGTTGGTCCAGCAGGTGTTGTCATGCTCGGCCATGATGATGCCCTTGAAGTCCCAGGGGCCGAGAGGAGAACGTGACATGGCGTAGGCCAGTGTCTCGGTGGGGTTCTGACCATTGCTGGTGTCGCCACGTACCCAGGGGAAGGACAGGTAGTACCAGTCGCCGCGACGGAAGGCGAAGGGGCCTTCCTTGAAGCCTTCGGGCAGACCTTCCATGACCTGTCCACCTACGAGCATCGGCGGCATCTCGGGCATTTGTGCCTGCGCATTCCCGTTCCTGGGGAAGCGCATCTCGGTGAGTTCACCGTCGAGTTCCTTCATGTTGGCCTTGAGCTTGGCACCACGGATGCCCATGCCGCTCCAATAGATATAGGCCTGTCCGTCGTTGTCGATGAGGACACAGGGATCGATGCCCATCACGCCCTTGATGGGCTCGGGCTCGCAGGTGAAGGGACCTACGGGGCTGTCGGCGGTGGCCACGCCAATGCCGAAGCCGCGTCCCTCCTTGGGAGCGTTGGGGAAATAGAAGAAGTATTTGCCGTCCTTATAGACGCAGTCGGGTGCCCACATGGAGTAGCCTTCGGGATTACCCCACGGGACGTTCTCCTGAGAAAGGATCATGCCGTGGTCGGTCCAGTCGGTGAGGTTCTCGGACGAAAAGACGTGGTAGTCGGCCATGCAGAACCAGTCCTGACGTTGTCCTTCGGGTGGCAGGATGTCGTGCGAGGGATAGACATACACTTTGCCGTTGAAGACGCGTGCCGTGGGATCGGCGGCGTAGATGTCCCGGATGATGGGGTTCTGCGCTTGGAGCACCATGGTCGGCAGCAGTAGTAGAAGTGTTGCAAATCGTTTGTTCATAATTGTGCTTATTATTTTGTGACAGCGCAAAGATAGGGATTATTTCGCAGTGTGGTATATTTTTGATGTAACAATTTTCATTTTATTTGTTACAATACAACAATTAAGCGCCTGCAAGCAGCCTGCAGACGCTTAATTGGGCCAGTAAAATTGGGTTTGCCGCCCACTTATTTGACTAAATATTGCATTTTTTCGACAAAAAATTTGGCAGACTGAAATATTATCGCTATCTTTGCAGCCGCAAAATCAGTTCGACCACACCCTTTATTGCCTATTTGGAGAGATGCTCGAGTGGTTGAAGAGGCACGCCTGGAAAGCGTGTAAACCCCTAAAGGGTTTCACGGGTTCGAATCCCGTTCTCTCCGCTATCTTAGTTGATGCACGGCGAATAGCCGTGCATCAACTGTATAGGAATCTACCTAATTCAGAAACGGCCTATCCACGAAATGCCTAAATAAAAAATTAGCTAAACGAATTCGATTTCACTCAACTTATGAGCTAGTTCGTGGACACCTCGCTCAATCTTCTCAATAGAACCCTTTGTTGGTTTGCTTGTACCAGTCAAATAGTGATGGAGTTGTTTTTGATGAATACCTGTAACTATTTGAAGGCCAGAAAGGGAAAGAATATTCTTAAATTCACGCAAGAAACTTGCGACATCATACTTGAAAGACACATCAATCTCGGGGACATCACCATTTAAAAGTTCTTTCATTTCGTCATAAGCCACCCAAAAATCTTTAATTGCGTCCTCTGGAGTCGGCCCATATCCATGTAATCCAACTTTACCCAGCTTTTCTTGAGTGTAGATAGAATACTCACCATCGGGATTACGTTCGATGATAGCTGTAATTTTCGTTTTCATAATTTCATGAGGATACTAAAGTGTCAACAATTAACAAAGATAGGATAACATATAATAAAACTCCCCCAAATGGTGGGTGTTATTTAATCCCCGCCTCTTTTAAGATAGAATTGAGAGTGCCTGTTGGAACCTCTTGTGACCCATGTCTTCCTACGGTAAACACACCATCATTCATTAATTGGGCTGTGCCAAATGTCATGGTTGGCGCCGTGGCGTACAATTACACATCCATGGTCTTTCAAAATTCGAAATAGTTCTTTATATTTCATCACTATTACTTATTTTGACACTGCAAAGATAGAATTTTTTCTACTGTATGCCAATTATTTTAAATAAAAAACAACAAAACCAAATAGAAAATTTTCTATCATTTAAAAATGCAATGCATAAATAGCACTTTTAGACGAATAAAAAACCACTCCTTAATCTATTTCTTCGTCGGCTTCGTAACCGCCCATTTCGCGGATGGCATTCTTCAGCAGGGTGTGCTGCTGGTAGAGGTGGTTGACGGCCTCCTCGCCACGGGTGTAGTCGTGCATGGGCGACTTGAGGAAGAATGAGAGGAATCGCTGGGTGCCATAGCGACCGGCACGTGCTGCAAGGTCGATGAGCAGACAAAGGTCGAGGCAGACGGGAGCTGCGAGGATGCTGTCGCGGCAGAGGAAGTTGATCTTGATCTGCATGGGGTAGCCCATCCAGCCACGGATGTCGATGTTGTCCCACGACTCCTTGTTGTCGTTGCGCGGGGGATAGTAGTTGATGCGCACCTTATGGTAGTAGTCGCTGTAGAGGTCGGGCTGCTCGTCGGCTTTCAGGATGGTCTCGAGTGTGGAGAGCTTGCTGACTTCCTTGGTGCGGAAGTTTTCAGGCACGTCGAGCACCAGTCCGTCGCGGTTGCCGAGGATGTTGGTCGAGAACCAGCCTTCGAGACCCAGGCAGCGGGTGCCGATGATGGGGGCAAAGCCACTCTTCACCAAGGTCTGCCCTGTCTTGAAGTCCTTGCCTGCAATGGGCATCTTCGTCTTTTCGGCGAGTTCCCACATGGCAGGAATATCGACGGTGGTGTTGGGGGCGCCCATCACAAAAGGACAGCCTTCGATGAGGGCGGCATAGGCATAGCACATCGAGGGAGCAATGTGCTCGCGGTCGTCGGCCTTCATGGCCTGCTCAAGGTCCTGCAGGCGATAGTGGATATCCTTGTTGACAGGCACATAGATCTCGGTTGAGGCGGCCCAGAGCACTACCACACGGTTGCAGTCTTGTTCCTTGCGGAAACGGCGGATGTCGTCGCGCAACATCTCGACCATCTGCCAACGGTTGGTGCAAGGCTTCACATTGTCGCCGTCGAGACGCTTGGCGTAGTTCTTGTCGAAGGCGGCAGGCATGGGTACAATCTTTTCGAGTTCATCGCGCACGGGCTCGATGTCTTCGCGCTTCAGCACTTCGGCATAGACGGCACTCTGATAGGCATTCTGCGGATAGACATCCCAGCAGCCAAAGACAATGTCGTTGAGATTGGCCAGCGAAACGATGTCACCGTAATGCAAATAGCGTTTGTCGGCTCCGCGTCCCACACGGACCTTGTCATACTGAGTCATCGAGCCGATGGGTTTTGCCAACCCACGGCGTGCCATCAGTACACCAGTCATGAAAGTTGTTGCTACTGCGCCGTTGCCGACGACCAGGATTCCAAGCTTGCCCTCTGCGGGCTTAACAGATAACTGTTCCATAGTTTCATTTAGTGATATTAGTAATAAAGCTCTTTTGAACCATAGCAAAAAAGAATTAATAAAAGCATTATTGACTCAAAATTCGATGCTTTTATATTGGGCTTCAATACAAAGCCGCTTGCAAAGGTATGGGTTTATTTCAAATCAATCATCATAATTCTTGAGAAAAGAGCAAAATGAAACACCGATGTAGCCATTTTGCATGCTCGGCTTGCTATTTTAAGCATAAAACAGCATAATTCACTTGGAGAAGTGGAGCGTGTCGGAGGCAAGGACAGTGCCGTTGGTGACGAGGATGTAAGGGTTGATGAGAGTCTGGTGGGGGGTGAACTTGCCGACCGAGGCGGTGGAGCTGTTGCGACGGATGGTATAGGTGGTGTCGGCCATGAGTGTAAGTGTATCGACCTGCTCCTCCCAGACGGACTGGACGGAGTCGTAGCGTGCTGCGACGGCTATGGAGTCGAGCGGGTTGTTGCTCCACGCCGAGGCGACTATCATGTCGGGTTTCTGGAGTACTACGGGCGCATGAGCGTCGAGGAAAGAACCGTCGAGGGCGGTGCCGCGCCAGGTGCCTCCGAAGATGAGGATGCTGTCGGTCGAACAGATGGCGCTGTGATGAGCGTTGATGTTCCACGTGCCCTGGGTGGCGCGCATGACACCACGGGAGAGATAGATGCCGTCGCCACCTGTGCTGTGCAGGTTGACCTTGACTCCATACTGGCACTGCAGCATGGCGGCGGTGATACACGTGGATTCGCTATCGATGGTGAGGGTGCCGGTGCCGCTGAGAGAGAGGTTGCCACCCACTTGGACAGGACCATAGAGGTGATTTATGGCGTTCTTGGAGAGGACGATGTGGCAATCGTCTTCGCCTTGGCTTTGGAAGACGGGGCCGTCCTGGCAACGCAGCGAGAGGCCTTCGAGGTAGAGAGCGTAGGAGGCACGGCTGCGGATGGTGAGGCTGCCGTCGGTGGTGCCGAGGGTGTCGGTGCTGGCGGGATAGCCATAAACGAAGTAGGCAACGTTCTGCGCATCGCTCTCGATGATGACATGATTGCCGCTGACGGAGCTGGTCACATCGCCTGCTGCCGGACCCCAGACACGGGCTTCGGGTGAGGCATACTCGACATAGACGAGGTTGTTATAGACGCGCACCACGGAGTTGGCGGGGGTGAACGATGTGCCCAAGGAGTCAGTGTCCCACTCGCTGCATGAGGCGAGGAGACAAAGGAGGAGGAGCAGACCCCCTCGGATCCCCCTGCTGTGGGGGAGGATGCGAAAAAAGAGCGGGCGCATGGGAATGATGGAAGCAAGGGACAAGGGTTACTTCTTGATGGCGCAGGTGCGGCACTGGTCGAGTTCGCCACGGAAGCGTTTCTCGACAAGGTGCTTGAGACGGTCGCGGAGAGGCTCAATGCGGATGCCGTCGATGACGTCGCCCATGAAGGCGAACATGAGGAGGAGACGAGCCTCGGATTCGGGAATGCCACGGGTGCGCATATAGAAGAGGGCTGCCTGGTCGAGCTGGCCGGTGGTGGCACCGTGCGAGCACTTGACATCGTCGGCGTAGATCTCAAGCTCGGGACGTGCGACGATGTGGCAGTCGGGCGTGAGGATGAGGTTGCGGTCGGTCTGATGTGCATCGGTCTTGTCGGCACCCTCCTGGACGAGGATGCGGCCTACGAACGAGCCACAGGCTTCTTCGTCGAGGACATACTTGAAAAGCTCGTTGCTCTGGCACTTAGGTGCACGGTGACGGATATAGGTGATGTTATCGACCTGCTGATTGCGGTCGGCGATGCAGAGTCCGTAGAGATGGGTGTCGGCATCGTGTCCGCAGAGGTCGATATAGACGCGGTTGCGGGTCTGGCCGGCGGTGAGGGCGTATTGGCCTACGGCTACGTTGCTGCCCTCCTGTTGCTCGACATAGACCGAGCTGAGGCGACGGCAGTCGGCATGATGTTCCTCAAGCTCGTAGAAGTCGAGGGTGGAGTAGGCACCCGCAAAGATCTCGGTGACCTGCAGGCTGAGTAGAGTGCAGTCACGGAGCTGAGAGGCGTGGTCGCAGACGAGTACGCTGGCCTTGGCACCTTCGCCGAGGATGATGAGGATGCGCTGGCAAGCCATGAAGTCCTCGACGGCACGAAGAAGGGAGATGAGCTGAATGGGACGTTCGACGGCGACGCCATCGGGCACATAGAGCACGAAGCCGTCCTGGCAGAACAGAGTGTTGAGTGCGGCTTCGCCGAGGGGGCGATGGGCCGTGACGTTAGTGCCCTGACTGCGCACGTCGTAGGGCGGCTCCTCGTTCATGGCCAGGCGGTTGTAGTAACGTGCAGCCACATCGGGATAGCGCAGCGCAAACTCACGGAGCGAGCCCGAGAAAACACCATCGGCACCTTCGCGGGTGTGAGAGACGAGCTGCTCGTTGACCAGATAATGCACGCTGGTGGAGAGCTCGGGCACAGCGCAGGTGAAGAGGTCGTTGTGGTCGGTGGGTACAGCGTAACGCGCGAGGTTGATGTTGTAGTCGGCAGCGAGCAGGGCCTCGGGATCGACGTGCGTATAGTCCTTCGGCCGACTCAAACCAACGCGCTGCAGCACCTCAGCGGCAGCTTCACGCTGGGCGTTGAGGACTGGTGCCGCATGCTTGTCGATGAGCGTGCGCTGGGATTGGTAGAGGTCGAGGTATTGTTGGGAAGACATGGAAGGGGTTCGAGGGGTTCGAGAGGTTTGAGGGGATTAAGAGGCGTCAAACTCTTGTTTGACCCAGTCGAAACCTTCGGCGAAGATGCGGTCGCCAAGTTCGGGGCCACCGCTGCGGACGATGCGGCCACGATAGACGATGTGGACGAACTGCGGCTGGACGTACTCAAGGAGCTTCTGGTAATGGGTGATGACGATGGTGGAGCGCTCGGCGCTCTTGAGACGGTTAACACCGTCGCTGACGATGCGGAGGGCATCGACGTCGAGGCCCGAGTCGGTCTCGTCGAGGATTGACAGGGTGGGTTCGAGCATGGCCATCTGGAAGATCTCGTTGCGCTTCTTTTCACCGCCTGAAAAACCCTCGTTGACCGAGCGGTTGGCTAGCTTGTTGTCGAGTTGAACCACGGCACGCTTTTCGCGCATCATGCGCAGAAATTCGGTGGCTGTGAGGGCAGGCAGGCCACGATATTCGCGTTGGGCATTGACGGCAGTGCGCATGAAGTTGACCATCGATACGCCGGGAATCTCGATGGGATATTGGAAAGAAAGGAAGATGCCCTCCCAGGCGCGCTCTTCGGGCTTCATGTCGAGGAGGTTGCGGCCCTTGTAGAGAATCTCGCCTTGTGTGACTTCGTACTGGGGATTGCCGGTGAGGATGGCTGAGAGTGTGGATTTGCCGGCACCATTGGGACCCATGATGGCGTGAACCTCACCGTTGTTGATGGTGAGGTCGATGCCTCGTAGGATCTCTTTGCCTGCGGCGCTGGCGTGAAGATTGCGTATTTCGAGTAATGGCATGATGGGGCCGCTGATGCGGCGGTTATGAGGGGTTAAGAGGGGTTAAGAGGGGTTAAGAGGGGTTAAGAGGGGTTTGAGGGGTTTGAGGGGTTTGAGGGGTTCGAAGGGTTTGAGGGGTTTGAAGGGTTCGAAGGGTTTGAGGGGTTAACTTTTCGAACATTTTGAACTTTTCGAACATTTCAAACCTTTCAATACAGTGAGCGAAGCGAACCTTAGCCTACGCTGTTTTCGATGGAGAGGCTGAGGAGCTTCTGTGCCTCGACGGCGAACTCCATGGGAAGTTTTTGGACGACCTCCTTGGCGTAGCCGCCGACGATGAGCGAGACGGCATCCTCCTCCTTGATGCCGCGTTGCTGGCAGTAGAAGAGCTGGTCTTCGTTGATCTTGGAGGTGGTGGCTTCGTGCTCGACGATGGCGGTGGGGTTTTGGATATCCATGATGGGGAAGGTGTGGGCACCACAGGTCTTGCTGAGAAGCAGCGAGTCGCACTGCGTGAAGTTGCGCACACCGTCGGCACCAGGCAGAATCTTGACCATGCCGCGATAGGAGTTCTGGGAGTGACCGGCCGAAATGCCCTTTGAGATGATGCGCGAGCGGGTGTTGCGTCCGATGTGGATCATCTTGGTGCCGGTGTCGGCCTCCTGGTAGTTGTTGGTGACGGCCACGGAGTAGAACTCGCCTTGGCTGCCTGCTCCCCTGAGTACACAGGAAGGGTATTTCCAGGTGATGGCAGAACCTGTCTCGACCTGGGTCCATGAGATCTTGGAAAAGTCGCCTGCGCAGAGGGCACGTTTGGTGACGAGGTTATAGACACCGCCCTTGCCCTGCTTGTCGCCCGGATACCAGTTCTGGACGGTAGAGTACTTAACTTCGGCACGTTCGTGGACGTAGATCTCGACGACGGCGGCGTGGAGCTGGTTCTCGTCGCGCATGGGAGCTGTGCAGCCCTCGAGGTAGGAGACGTAGGCCTCCTCGTCGGCGATGATGAGGGTACGCTCGAACTGGCCGGTTCCACTGGAGTTGATGCGGAAGTAGGAGGCGAGCTCCATGGGGCAGCGTACACCCTTGGGGATATAGACAAACGAACCGTCGGAGAAGACGGCCGAGTTGAGAGCCGAGTAATAGTTGTCGCGAACGGGGACGACCTTGCCCAGGTATTTGCGGACAAGGTCGGGATATTCGCGCACCGCTTCACCGAAGGAGCAGAAGATGATGCCGAGCTCGGCAAGCTTGTCACGATAGGTGGTCTTCTGTGATGCGGAATCGACGATGGCATCGACGGCCATGGTCGAGGAGGTCTCGACGGCGGATAGCTCGGTGCCTGTGGCCCTGCCGAGCAGCATGTCGCGCTCGTGAAGAGGTATGCCGAGCTTGTCGAAGGTCTTGAGAATCTCAGGATCGACATCGCCAGAGGCCGCCTTCTTGCGTGGGGCCGCGTAGAACGAGATGTTGTCGTAGTCGATGGGATCGACCTTGACGTGTCCCCATTGGGGCACAGGCTGCTGCCGCCAGTAGCGATAGGCTTCGAGGCGGAACTGTAGCATCCATTCGGGCTCCTGTTTCTTGGCCGAAATCAGTCGGACAACATCTTCGTTGAGGCCCTTGGGGATGATGTCGGTGTCGATGTCGGTGGTGAATCCGTACTTGTATTCGCTGGTAGTGAGGTCCTTCAGTACGTCGTCCGACGAGGGTCCGTTGTTCATAACTGTTACTTGTTGAGCAGCTCGAGGGTGGGCTTGAGGATATGCTCGGAGGCCCAGGGGGTGATGACATCGATGAGCTGATGGATGCGTGGCACGAGCGCACTGGTCTCGAGATATTGCTTCAGTTTCTCAATCTCGATGTGAGCGGTGATCACTTCGAGGAGTGAGATGATGAGTGCCACGATGATGCAGAACTTGAGTGCACCTATCAAGCCACCGGCAAGGCGGTTGATCCAACCGAGCGAGATGGAGTCCATAAACTTATCGAGCAGCACGGCCAGCTTGTTCAGCAGGAACATGGCAAGGAAGAAGACGATGACCCATACGACGATGGAGGCCAAGGTCTCACTCTCGATGAAGTTGCTGGCGAAAGGCTTGGTGAAGGGTGACGCAAGATTGGCGGCAATGGCAGCCAGCACCAAGCCTGCTATACCGACGGCTTCCTTGAAGAAACCACGGTAAAGGCCGATGCAGGCACCAATGCCTACAATGATGAGAATGATACGATCGAGGTCGTTTAGTACCATAGGTGGGGGGATTATGGGGGTTCGAGGGGTTCGAAAGGTTCGAAAGGTTTGAGGGGTTAAGAACGGTTAAGAGGGGCAACCATTCTTAACCTTTCAGAACCATTCTTAACCGTGAACGAAGTGAACTTAGAGTTTAGCCTTGATTTCGATCTCGGTGTAGGTCTCGATGAGGTCGCCCTCCTGGATATCGTCGTATCCGTTGATGGAGAGACCGCATTCGAAGTTGGTACCTACCTCCTTGACATCGTCCTTGAAGCGCTTGAGGCCAGCAAGCTCGCCCGTGAAGATGACGATACCGTCGCGGATGACGCGTGCCTTGTCGGTGCGATGAATCTTGCCATCGCGAACGATACAGCCGGCCACGGCACCAACCTTCGAGATCTTGAAGACGGACTTGACTTCGGCATTGCCGCAAATCTCCTCCTTGACGATGGGTTTGAGCATACCCTCCATGGCCTCCTTGACCTCCTCAATGGCATCGTAGATGATGGAGTAGGTACGGATATCGACGCCGTCCTGGTCGGAGAGGCGCTTGGCTGCCAGAGAGGGACGCACCTGGAAGCCGATGATAATGGCCTTCGATGCTGCAGCAAGCACCACGTCGCTCTCGGAGATCTGGCCAACGGCCTTGTGGATGACGTTGACCTGGATCTGCTCGGTGGAGAGCTTGATGAGCGAGTCGGTGAGTGCCTCGACAGAACCATCGACGTCGCCCTTGACGATGAGGTTGAGCTCCTGGAAGTTGCCCACTGCGATGCGTCGGCCGATTTCGTCGAGGGTGAGGCGTGTCTGGGTACGCAGCGCCTGTTCACGCTGCAGACGGTCGCGCTTGGCTGCAATCTCACGTGCCTCCTGCTCGGAGTCGAGCACACGGAACTGGTCGCCTGCCGAAGGCGCACCGCTCAAGCCGAGCACCTGCACGGGTGTGGCTGGACCTGCCTCCTGCACCTTGGCGCCACGTTCGTTGAAGAGCGCCTTGACACGGCCGTAGTGCTTGCCTGCGATGACGACATCGCCCACGTGGAGTGTGCCGTTTTGGACGAGCACTGAGGCCACGTAGCCGCGACCCTTGTCGAGAGTGGCCTCGATGATGGTGCCGCTGGCCTGCTTGTTGGGGTTGGCCTTGAGATCGAGGAGTTCGGCTTCGAGGAGCACCTTTTCGAGCAGTTCATCGACATTGAGACCGTCACGAGCCGAGATGTCCTCGCTCTGGTACTTGCCGCCCCACTCTTCGACGAGGTAGTTCATACCGGCGAGCTGCTCCTTCACCTTGTTCGGGTTAGCAGTGGGCTTGTCGATCTTGTTAATGGCGAAGACCATGGGCACACCAGCTGCGGCAGCATGGTTGATGGCCTCCTTGGTCTGAGGCATGATGCCATCGTCGGCAGCGATGATGATGATGGCGATGTCGGTCATCTTGGCACCACGGGCACGCATGGCGGTGAATGCCTCGTGACCAGGAGTGTCGAGGAAGGTGACGTGACGACCATCCTTGAGCTTTACGTTGTAGGCACCGATGTGCTGGGTGATGCCACCGGCCTCGCCTGCGATGACGTTGGTTTTGCGGATGTAGTCGAGGAGCTTGGTCTTACCATGATCGACGTGGCCCATGACGGTGATGATGGGCGGACGCGACACAAGATCCTCCTCGCGGTCGGCTTCCTGTTCGAGCTCGGCCTCAACCTCCTCGCTGACATACTGTGTCTCGAAACCGAACTCGTCGGCCACAAGGTTGATGGTCTCGGCTTCGAGGCGCTGGTTGATGCTGACCATCAGACCCAGCTGCATACAGGTCATGATGACGTTGGTGACTGGTACATTCATCATCGTGGCCAGATCGTTGACGGTGACGTACTCGGTAAGCTTGAGCACCTTCGACTCGGCAGCCTCTTCGGCCTGAGCCTCGGCAGCGGCTGCAGCGGCAGCATTGCGCTTGTCCTTGCGATACTTGACGGCTTTCTTGTCGGGCTTGTTGGTCAGACGAGCAAGGGTGTCCTTCACCTGCCTCTGTACATCCTCTTCGGAGATCTCCTGCTTGTAGGCGTTGTTACCCTTCTTCTTGTCCTTGCCCTGGTGACGACCGCGTCCATCGGTGTTCTGCTGGTCCTTGCGGTCGCGGCGCTCCTGACCTTTGGCATCGCGTGCCTTGCCCTGCTTGATTACCTCATTGATATCAACCTTCTGGGCGCCACGCTGGCGACGGCTGCCACGAGCCTCCTCGCTGGAGGTACTGCGAGCCTGGCCATTGCCGTTCTGGGACTTTTGTTCACGCTCCTTCTTACGTTCCTCCTTTGACTTTTTCTTCGGACGGGTGGATTGGTTGAGGGAGTCGAGATCGATGGTGCCGAGCACGTTGATCTGCGGTTGTTCAGGCTGGTTGAGACGGAACACCTCCCCGTTGCGAGCTTCGGCAGGCAGAGGTTCGTCGTTGATACGATCCTTGCTGCGTTCGCCCCAGATGGACTGGTTGGGTTTCTTCTCGGCAGGAGCATCGGCCTTCTTGCCCTCCTTGGCCTTTGGCTTGTCGGTCTCGACAGGCTTCTTGGCTTCAGGTTTGGCCTCGATGGTTGCAGGCTTTGCTTCGGCGGCCTTCTTGCCTTCGGGCTTGGCGGGCTTGGCGGTCTCGGTGCTCTTGGGTGCCTCTTTGGCCTTGGGAGCCTCGGTTGCCTTCTTGTCTTCAGCCTTGGCCGAAGTTTTATCCACAACGGGTTTCTTCGAAGCATCGAGGTCGATGTGACCCACAATCTTCATAGCAGCCTGCATGATCTGCTCTTCGGTAGGAGTCTTGGTAACCGAAGACGTCGGAGAGGGCTCGGCTTTGGCCTCAGCCTTGGGTGCCGGCTTCTGGCGCGTCTGAGGAATGCCTTGGTTGACAGCGTTGATCTGGCGGGTCTCCTCCTTGATCTTGTCACGTGTCTGCAAACGTTCCAGACGCTCGCGTTCGGAGGCCAGCTTGACGGATTTATCTTTGTTGAATTCCTTGCTTAATAACTCATATAGGTCGTCGGGGACCTGGCTCATCGGCTTCCACTCTATGCTGGGGTCTCCTCCCTTCTTTTCGAGGAAATCGACGAGGGTTTGGATGCCGACGTTGAAATCTTTAGCAATCTTACTTAATCTCATTCACGAAAGGTTTTTAATGGTTAACTATTCTGACTCGGTGGTATTGGTTCCTTCTTCGGAATCTTCGGAGTAGTCGGAGTCTTCGGAATCGTCGGATTCCTCGTCGTCTTCGGGTTCGAACTCCTTCGAGAGAATTGCACGAACTTCCTCGACGGTCTCGTCCTCGAGGTCAGCCTTGTCGGCCACGAGTTGCGGGTCGGCATCGAGTACAGCCTTGGCGGTGGCAAGACCGATACCCTTGAGGGCCTGGATAACCCAAGGATCGATGACATCGGAGAAGTCATCGAGGAAGATGTCGTTGCTGTCGCCCTCGCGGTAAACGTCGATCTGATAGCCTGTGAGCAGGCATGCCAGCTTGATGTTGGCACCGTTCTTACCGATGGCAAGAGATACTTCTTCGGGGCGCATGAATACTTCAGCGGTCTTGTCCTCTTCGTTCACATGAATCTGAGAGATAGAAGCGGGGGAGAGGGCACGCTGGATGAACAGACTGGGATTGGTGGTATATGGGATGACGTCGAGGTTCTCGCCGCGCAGTTCACGTACGATGCCGTGGATACGTCCACCCTTGACACCTACACAGGCTCCTACGGGATCGATGCGATCGTCGTTGGTCTCGACAGCAATCTTGGCGCGTTCGCCAGGGAGACGAACGATCTTGACGATGCGAATGGTGCCGTCGGCCACCTCGGGAATCTCCTGCTCCATGAGGTGCTGGAGGAAGATGGGGGCGGTGCGAGAGAGGATGATCTTGGGGTTGTTGTTGTTGTTGTCCACGCGGAGTACGACGGCACGCACTTGGTCGTTCTTGCGGAAGTTGTCGCCTGGGATTTGTTCGCTGCGTGGCAAGGAGAGTTCGTTGCCGTCCTCGTCAACCATCAGCATCTCGCGCTTCCAGATCTGATAAACCTCGGCTGTAGTGATACGGCCGATGAGGTCCTTGTACTTGTTGTAGAGCAAATCCTTCTGAAGCTCGAGGATCTTGGCGGCCAAGGTCTGGCGCAGATTGAGGATGGTGCGGCGTCCGAACTTCTCGAAGTGTACCTCCTCGGTGAAGTCTTCGCCAATCTCGATGTCGTCAACCGTCTTGCGAGCCTCGCTGAGGGACACTTGAAGGTTGGGGTCGGTAAGGTCTTCATCGGCTACGACCTCACGGTTCTTATAGATTTCGAAGTCGCCCTTATCGGGGTTGATGATGATGTCGAAGTTCTCGTCAGTTTCGAACATTTTTGCCAATACTGAACGGAATGAGTCCTCGAGTACGCTGATCATTGTGGAGCGGTCAATGTTCTTAAGCTCCTTGAATTCCTGGAAGGTATCTACCATTGAGATCACTTCCTCTTTCTGTCTTGCCATTTCTTGATTTTATGATTTTATTATTATTATTTTTTTTCAAAAGTTGTAGTAGATACGGTTGACCTCCTTGTGGGAGAGATGTTCGTGGTGCTCGACCTCCTGCTTCTTCTTGCTTCGCTTGCCAGTGGCGGGATCGGTAACATGCTCAAGGGTGGTCCATGTAAGGTCGAAACCCTCTTCGTCGGCAACACCGAGGATACCGCGCAGCTTGCGGCCATCGCGCAGCATCACCTCCATGGTCTCGCCTTCGAACTTGGCATACTGGCGCAGGGTGCGGAGGGGAGCGGTTAGACCGGCCGAACCGACTTCAAGCTCGAAGTCCTCCTTGTCGCGGTCGAGATGCTCGTTGATATAATGGTTGAGTGCTATGCACTCGTCGATACTGATTGCCTCGTCGTTGTCGAGGGTGATGACGATCTGGTTGTCGCGGCTTATGGTCACTTCGATAAGGTAACTCTCGCTTTCGCTGGCCAAAAGAAACTGATTGACCAGATCGATGATTTCCTGCTTCTGAATCATGTGTCTATTGTTGTTATAATAGAGAAGAGGGAACCGAATTTCGGTCCTCTCTTCATCGTTTTGCGGTGCAAATATACATATAATTTTTTAAACGAGCAAGAAAATCGTGAAAAATTTTTAATATTTTTTACATTTTGACCGTTTTAATACATTGGAGATTGCAAAAATTGCATCATTTCATATTGTAGGTGTGAACACTTTTCCCTTGAGCGGAAGGGAGATAATTGATGCCCCACCAGCACATCTGCAGACAACAGAAGCTAATGATGATCAGACTGATGGACACCTTGCTGCGGAAAGCATTGCGCGGAAGTCGGCGGTAGTGGATATAGACAAGGAAGGATAACCAGGTGATGCCTGCCCAGGTCTCCTTAGGATCCCATGCCCAATAGTGTCCCCAAGCCTCCTTGGCCCAAAGGGCACCGAAGAGCATGCCGATGGTCATGAACGAAAGGCCCACATAGACGAGGTTGTCGAGCATATTCCAGATTTTCTCGTCGTCACGCTTGTTCCTGGCAAAAAGCAGATAAAGAGCCACAGCAAGGGCTGCCCCAAAGAGGGCGTAGCAGAACATATAGACGATGACATGAGGTGCGAACCAGGGACTCTGCAAGGCTGGCATCAGTGTGGAGTTATGGATCTCGGGCTTGAAGAGATTGACACAGATGAAGACGAGTGCCATAACGGTAGAGAACGAGAGAATCCACCTGTACTGCCAACGGCTCCAGATGATTATGCCAGCGACGGGGAGGAAGAAGGAGTACCAGAGGCGTGTCTCGCCCATGGTGCGCAGAGGTGGACGTTCCAGACTGATCCACAGGCCACAGATGAACGCGAAGAAGAGAACGATGCCAAGCAGGGTGAGGGTGGACGTGAGCGTCTTCTTCTTGCGGAATGCATAGTATGCGCCAAGTGCCCACAACAATACTGAGGGGATGGCGAAGTACGGGAATTGTTGCCAGGAGATGAGCATAGCTATTTTTTATTGTAACCAGCTGTGATGAAAGTGAGTACTGCACCTGCTAGCATCAGGAAAATGCCGATATAGACCCAGGGTAACCAAGGGTCGCGGACGATTTCGAATACTGAGGTATCGGACCATCGGCCCAGAGTCTGGTCGTAGGAAACCTGATAGATTTTCCATCCGTTGATTTCGAGGGGCTTGTTGACTTCGATAACCCCATCCACCTTCTGGTCGTTGGCTGTATAGACGGTGATGTCGGAGGCATACCGTTTGGGTTCGCGGTCGGGCATCACTGCACTATAGTTTTCATCGAGGTGCAATGCCTTGTAGGGGAACATGAAACTTCCACAGCTGACCCAGCCCTGCTTGGTCTCGAGGACTGTGCCTGTAGCGTTTGCAGCCTTCTCGGCGGAGGCATATTGTGTGGCAGTAATGTAGCCTGCAGTACATGCACCCATCGAATGCCACTCGACATAACGATCCATATCCTGGTTGCCAAGCGAATCTTTTCGCCCATAGACGATGGCAGCATACTCCCAGAGGGAGTCCTGCTGGATACGCCATGGACTATCGGCAACAATCATGCCCGTTTCGTTGTCGATGATGACATATTTGGGCGGATATTCATCAATCGTGAAGTCGTGTAGCTCGATGGCTAAGGGCAGTTCGACGACTTGAGGAGGCATTTGTGTGCCCACCAAATCGATGGCACGCCATTCGGGCTGATTGACCTTGGCCGTGAGGCGGTACTTCTGCATGTCGGCATATCCGAGGGTGCCACAAACCATCGCCATGAAGAGACCAAGGTGATTGCAGATGAAGCAGAGGTTGTGGACAATGCCACCCCTTGTGGAGTGGAAGATGCGACGAAGAGAGATGAGGCCGAGGATATTCATCAGCCAGATATAGACCAATGTGAAGGGCCATGAGCGAAGCATCTGGTCCCAGCCGGAGAGACCCATCAAAAGGGTGATGAGGACACCGTAGGCCAGCGCTGGAACGGCAGCATAGACAGACAACGTCCACTCAACGACATAAACATGCTTGCGCACGGCATAGAGGACGCCGAGCACAAGCACATAGATTCCCAAAAGAATCACGTTGAGGGGATGGGCGAGCAATCGCCAGTCGATGGGACCGATGGTAAATTGCAGCATCAAACCCACCAGGATGAGTCCTGCGCCAATGGTGATACCTTCGGCGAATTTCCAGGGTTTAGACCACACAGATTTTTGGATTAATTCATCGACAATTCTTTGATGTCGTCCTTATAGGTAGGCAAGTAAGCGTCATCAGCAACTTTGCCTTTCGACTTGGCATCCTGTTGCCATTTCGGGACGATTTCCTCGAGGAACTTGGCCTTTGCGGCACGCTTGCCAGCCATGTCGAGACCGATGTAGGCCTGGGCTTTCTCTTTAGTCGAAAGGTCGGGCATAGGCACTTCCTCGTTGTGGCCTAGGCTCGCGAGGGTTTTGCGTATTTCAAGTCGTGCTTGGAGAGCATAATCAACCGAACGGCCAAGGATACGGGTAATCTCCTGAGGAGCATGGAAGAATGCCCCGTGGCTGGCTACGGCATAGTCCCAACGCCACTGACCTTTGCGGATGAACTGGAGGGCAGTACGCATCTGGTCTTCAGTAGCACCGTTATCCCAAGCATACTTGGCTTCGATGTGAGCCTTGACCAGTTCGGCTTCTGCGCGTGTGCGCATCTCTTCCACCTTGTGCTGGCGGTCGAATACGTTCTTGAGGAGGTCTTCCTTGCTTTCGCGATGGCAGGTAAGACAGGTGCGCTCCATGTTGGCCAATGGGCTGACGATATGATGGTCGGAATACTTCACGCCACCTTCGCTGGTGTAAGGCATGTGACAGTCGGCACAGCTCACGCCACGCTGTCCGTGGATGCCATGCTTGCTGGTCTCGAAACCTGGGTGTTGGGCTTTGAGGATAGGTGCCTTTGAGATGGCGTGGATATAGTCGTAGTAGCCGGCCTCGTCGTAGTATGCCTCGGCGTCCTCGACGGTAAATCCCTTGTCCCACGGGAAGGTGAGGTACTGGTCGTGCTCAGGAGTGTTCGGGTCGTTCTTGAAATAGTACTCGACGTGGCACTGGCCGCAGACCAGTGAACGCATCTCTTGCTGAGTGGCCTTGGTGATGTCGCGGCCTTGACGCTGGTAAGCCTCGATAAGAGCTGGACGACTGATGCGGAGGTCCATGGTTTCAGGATCGTGGCAGTCGGAGCAGCCCAGCGGGTTAGCGATTTCATTGCCCCACATGGCCCAGTTAGCCTTGTAGTATTCGGCAATGCCCTTCTCGCTCATGATGCGTGGCACATCGGGTGATTTGCATGTCCAGCATGTGCCAGGCTGGTTAGAGCCAGTGGTCTCGGTGTCGGGAGCACCTGTGCGGAGGGTGCGTGTCATATCCTCTACAGTGTGCATGTGTCCGCGTGGGGTGGTGTAATCCCAAGAAAATGCATAACCAGCCCAAAGCACTACCATATTGGGACGATAGGCGAGCACATCGGTAGCTTCGTTTCCGTTGTGGTACATCTGAGGCACTACACCTTCCTTGTTGGGATTGTTGACGTCAAGAGGCTTTGAATCGTAGTTCGTCTCGAGTGTCTGACGCCAGGTATCGTACTCTCGTGGGAAGTCGGTCCGGAAGTCCTCGTTCTGTGTATGAATAGCCTCGCCAGTGAATGGCGCCTTGCGGTTGTTGAAGATGCTGGCGACTTCGGCACGGCGCTCCATCAGTGCGCTGGTAAGCAGGCCAAGGCCAAAGACCACCACCATGGCAATGATGAACAATGCCCATGCTTTGCCGCTCGATAACTTGTTGTTGTTTTCCATAATTATTTATTGTTTTTGTAATATTCGTTGATAGATGGTATTTCCGATAGGGTTATTTCAGCATTTTCTGGAGCCAGGATGGCACGGGGCTGTCAGGCAGTGGCACCTTGGCATCGGGCGTTGCTGCGAGATTGGAGCGTCCTCCATGAGGCACGTTGCGGTGGCAGTCCCAGCACACCTTGCCTTCACCGACGGCCGTCATCATGTAATCGACCTTGCCCGTATTGACCAATGTGGTGTTGAGGTCTGTGTGACAGCGGATGCAGTTGTTCATGATGACCTGGTTGGCAGCTTCACCGGGGCGTGGAGCCTGACGTTCGATGTGAGTGACGAATTTTGACACATGGTTCAGGCCATCGGTCGCCTTGAAAAAATACTTGCGTGCGATGTTCTCGTGTGGCACATGACAATCGTTGCAAGTGGCATTTCGAACATGGCTTGAATGGAACCAGGTGGCATAGTAAGGCGTCATGATGTGGCAGTTGACACATGCCGAAGGGTCATCCCCCAAATAGCTGTGTGCTCTCAGGATGTACAGGAAGAAGAGCCCACATCCAACAAGTGCTCCCAGCAGGATGAGGCTGACACACTTCTGACGACGCGTGAGCCGGTCAATAAATCGGGTTATAATATTCATAATACCTTTAATTATTCAACGAGACAGGGTACTTTTTTGTATATTGGTGATACAAAGTGATAGAAAAAGGGGTATTTTTTTGTGTTTTCTTGTTTTCTGTGCAAAAATACATTATATTTGCGACATGAAAGGTAACCAAAAACTATAATTTTAAGGAGTCCAGATGCTCAGACCATTCACTTTAGAACTCAATTTTAAGCTTGATAATAAGGGAATTCCCATGTATCAGCAACTTGCCGAGGGTGTCCAGAAACTCATCATTACTGGCACCCTAAAACCTGGCGATGCGCTACCTGGAAGTCGCGAAATAGCTTCACAGTTACATATTAGCAGGAAAACCGTCGTCTCGGCGATGGAGTTGCTGTTGTTCAGCGGCTGGCTCGAAAACCGCGAACGTGTAGGGTTGTTTGTAAATATGAAGTTGCCGGTAGAGAATAGTAGGCAAAATGGCAAATTGTCAATCGAAAGTGACAAAAAAGTATGCATAACGCCCAAACTTGATAATAGGCAGTTGCGTCTGGTTGTCAATGATGGTTTTCCAGACACCCAGCTGACGCCTTACGAAGCGTTGAGCCGTGCCTATCGTCAGTTGTTCAATCGTGCAGCGCGTTGGAAGATGATGGGCTACAATGACCCAAGGGGCAGTAGCAAGTTCCGTTATTCGTTGGCTCAAGAGATTTGCCAGGAGCGTGGTTTGCCTATCACCGAAGATGAAGTAATGGTGACACGAGGAAGCCAGATGGCCTTGTACCTTGGCGCTCATGTGATGATCAGGCCAGGAGAGGCGGTGGCCATCGAGGATCCCACCTACGAGAATGCACGGCTGGCGTTCGAGAGTGCAGGTGCTACGGTGTACCCGATTCCTGTGGATGAAGATGGCTTACGGGTGGATGTTCTCGAAGTGGTTCTTGTGCAACATCCCGAGATAAAGGGACTCTATGTGACGCCGCGCTTCCAGTATCCAACCACGGTGACATTGTCAGCAGCTCGTCGTCGTCAGTTGTCAGACCTGGTGGTCAAGCATAACCTTATTGTTCTGGAAGATGACTTTGGACATAACTTTCATTTCACTTCGAAACATCTGATGCCGCTTTGTGTGATGCTTCCGAAAGCAAACTGCTTGTATATCGCCACATTCAGCAAAACCTTGGCACCAGCATTGCGTCTGGGTTTTGTCACGTCGTCGGTGGAGGTGATTAATCGACTGGCAGCCTATCGCAGAATCATCGATATGCAGGGTGACGAAGTGATGGAACGCTCGGTGGTCGAACTTGTGGAGAGTGGCGAGATCAAGCGGCATATCCGCAGGGCAAGGAAGGTCTATCAAGAGCGTTTGGACTATATCAGTTCGCTAATTGAAACCAAACTAAAAGATAAAGTAAATTACAAGCGCCCCCATGGCGGCCTTGCATTGTGGATGACCATGGACAAGGATCTGAGACATGAGTTTGAAGTTCGAGGAATCAAGGCACCGGTCTTTTCTTTGGCTGATAGACAGTTCGGCATCCGTGTCGGTTATGCCTCGATGCAGAGGGAGGAAATGGAGCTTCTCGTCAGTTTGTTGGAAGACTTGTTATAAGGTTACTGGTAGAGACTAAAGTGCAGTCCGATGTCATTGTGATCGGACTGCACTTATTATGTGGGTATTGGCTTATTCTACTGTGAGCAGGAGGACACGGCTGGCCCAGTCGTTGAGCTTGTTGTGATCGACGTTGTGGGTGTAGGGCATCTCGAGGCCCGTCTGCATCAGGAAGGCACCGCTATAGGTCTTGCCTTCGCAGGACAGCGGCTTGTTGTCGATGCGGTTGAGCTCATGGACTGTGTAGTATTTGTCGGGGTCGAGGCCGGCCATCTTGATGCGTGGTAAGTGCTGGTTCTTGAATGTCTCAAGCTTCCACCAGAAGAAGACGGCTTGCTGTTTGTCCTGACTGACGTACATCAGTGAGGCGAGGTTGTCGCCAGCATAAGGAGAATGCAAGCGATAGAGGTCGCCAAACTGGATGACGGGACGCACACGCTTGTAGTCGGTGATGACCTGGCGACAGAATGCCTTCTCGTCGTCGGTCATGTTCTTGGGCTGAATCTCCATGCCGAGACGTCCCGACATGGCCACGTCGCAACGATACTTGAGCGAAGTGGTGCGGAACACGGCGTGGTTGGGCACCGCTGAGATGTGGGAAGCCATGGCGATGGCGGGGAAGAAGTAGGAGGTGCCCCACTGCATGTAGATACGTTGCAGACCATCGGTGTTGTCGCTCACCCAGAACTCGTCGAAGTAGGGAAGCAGACCATAGTTGGCGCGACCGCCACCCGAAGCGCAGTCCTGGATGATGACATCGGGGTACTTGGCACGAATGCGCTGGCAGAGTTGGATGAGTGCCTCATGGTACTTGATGTAGAGGTGGCTCTGCTCTTCCATCGGCAGATACTGGCTGCCATGGTTCATGACTGGGGCGTTGGCATCCCACTTGATATAGGCTATCTCGGGATAGTTGCTGAGCAGGTTGTCGAAGATGCTGAAGGCGTAGTCCTGCACCTTGGGGTTGGTGAGGTCGAGCACGACCTGTGTGCCGCCACGGCCCTGTACGGGTTCGCGGCCTGGAGCCTTGATGATCCAGTCGGGATGTGCCTCGTAGAGCTCAGAGACGGTGTTGGCCATCTCAGGTTCGATCCAGATGCCGAACTTTACACCGTTCTTCTTGGCATCGCGCAGCAGGCCTGGGATGCCATCGGGCAGTTTGCGTGTATCAACCACCCAGTCGCCGAGCGAGGAGTTGTCGATGTTGCGCGGGTACTTGTCGCCGAACCATCCGTCGTCCATGACGAAGAGCTCGCCGCCCATCGAAGCGATGTCCTTCATCATCTGGTCCATGCCTTCCTGGTTGATGTTGAAATAGACACCCTCCCAAGAGTTGAGCAGAATCATGCGTTCCTGGTCGGCATGACGCAGCTGATAGCGCCTTGCCCAACGATGGAAGGCCTGAGTGGCACCGTTGGTGCCGCAAGTGCTGTACGTATAGGCCGAATGTGGGGTGGAGAAGGTCTCGCCCCGCTTGAGGTGATATTCGCTGTTGTCGGGATTAATTCCGGCGAAATACTGATGATAGTCTGATTCGTCGGTGTCGATGGTGATGCGGAAGTTGCCGCTGTAGCAGAGTGCAGCACCGATGACATCGCCCTCGTTCTCGCGTGCTGGACCGTCGAGCGAGAGCATGATCTCGTTGCGGTCGGTCGCTGAGTTGCGCAAGCCGTCCTTGTTCTTCACTTCGACGAGACCGTTGGCAAGGGGCAGTTCGATGAGCTGGGCTTCGCTGGCCCAGGAACCATTGAAGTGAGTCCAATAGACGTTGCCGCGACGTACGGGGAGCATTGGGTTATAGAACTGCGTCAGTGTGACCGTCTTCTTTTCGCCATTGGTGATGTCGGTCCACGATTCGATCATATCGACGTCGTCGTAGGCCAAGTAGTAGAGATGGACGATGATGGGATAGAGAGGATCGCTTAGTGTGATAGTGAGGAGCTGACCAGAACGCTTGGCACCATTGGGAGCCAGATCGTTGACATTGCTTTCCTTCCACGAGTCGATGAGCATCTGTGTGGACATGTTACCGTCGGAATGACGCATGGCCAGACAGATTTCGTTCTGCGTATGTGTGGCACCGTAAGCTGGGTAGAGGTCGGCGCGGCTCCAGTTGGCATCGCTGGCCTTCTCAAGATTTTCGATATCCTGTGACTTGAGGGCAGGGCCATAATAGAGGAACTGAGGTTCTGCACCCTTGTTGAGTTCGACAACGAAGCTGTTGTTGGGGGTGCGGAGCTCCACCTTGTCGGCAAATGCCATCGCTGGCAGGAGGCTTAGGAGCAGGAGGGAGGTGAGGGTTTTCATGTTTTTTTGAGGGTTTTCGGAGTATTCGGAGGAATTTAATGAAATTCTCGTTCGATGATTTCGAGGCACATGCGGCTGTTGTGGTAGGGACATTTCCAGAATCCTGCATGGTCGTCGCGACGGTTGATGTTGCCTTCGGGGTCGCGGCTCCAGTACCATTCGCCGTGGGTCCAATCGATGAGGTTATCCTTGATGTACCGCCAGCAACGCAATCCTTTTTGCAAAGCATCCTCGTCACCGAAATGCTGATAGATATTGAGGAAGCCGACAACGGCTTCGGCCTGCACCCACCAGTGTCGGTCGGCATCGACATGACCCGTGTCGAGGTTAGCTTCGTGTGTCATCGAGCCATCGGCATTGAGGCCTTTCTCACTCGCCTTGGCAACAAGACGGACGATGGGTTCAACTTTCTGGAGCACCTTCTTGTCACCTAGGACAAGTGCTGCCTCGTGCATGAGCCATGAGCATTCGATATCATGTCCATAGCTTTCGAGCCAACCTGCACCACGTTTCCAGTCCATGTCGAAGAAGAGGTCGAGATGGTGGGTTGTGGGATTGAGGATCTTGTCGCAGAAGATGTCGATAAGCTGGCGAAGTGACTGTTCGACACGTCGGGAAACCTCTGTCCAACTCTCTCCATCAGAGAGGGGGCAAGGACGCCCCTGCATCAGTTCGGGGCGCTCCTGTATCAGACGGAACAAGTTGGTGTAGGGCTCGATGATGTGAAGGTGGGTGTTCTGCGACTTGGGATAGTTGGCGTCGAGATCAGAGAGGCGCATGTCGGCTATCGGATCCCATTCGCGTGTACATGCTTCGATGTAGCCGCCATACTTTTCATCCCAGCTGTGTTGTTCGATGCAGTCGTAAAGCATGATGGCATAGTCGAGGGCCTCGGGGTCGCCTGTAGCTCGTGCATATTCCGTGAGGCCATAAATGACGAAGCCGATGGCATAGAACTGCTTCTTGGTGTCGAGGGGATAACTTTCGGCATCGAGGCTCCAGTAGGTGCCACCATATACCTTGTCGATGAAATGTTCGAGAATGTAATCCTTGGCACGTGTTGCAGCCATCAGATATTCGGGCTTGTGCAGCACTCGGTAGGCTGCCGAGAAACTCCAAAGGATGCGAGCATTGAGGATGCATCCTTTCGGGGCATCAGGCACAAGGGTCCCGTCGCCAAGCATCTGGCCGTAGAAGCCTCGTTGGCGAAGGTCCTGCATCTTGTCGAACCAGAAGGAAAGAATGTTGTGCTCGACAACATCCAGCATTTCCGCCTTTGTTCGAGATATCTCGTCCATGACTATTTCCTGATGGGATATTTATAGAGGAGGTAGAGCATGATCAATACGATAAATGCTGGGAAGAGCGAGAACAGCGCCCAAATCATCTCCCTCACAGCCTCCATATCAGAGATAGTGACAGTGGTCTTTCCGGTGACAGGGTCGGTACCCGACACAAAGCCGGAAATGCCGAGCAGGAGTGCCACGAGAGAACCTGAAATGGCGGTGCCGAACTTCTGGGCCATGGTGCCCGAGGAGAAGATGAGCCCTGTTGAAGATGTGCCGTTCTTCTCTGTGGCGTAATCAGCCACGTCGGCATACATCGACCAAAGCAGGGGTGAGTAGAGTCCGATGCCCACCGAGGTGAGTATGACGATGGCGACGAGTACCCAGATGTAGGCCGGATCCTGGGGGATGAAGAAGAAGAGTGTAGAGAATACGGCACAGATGATGGCAGCCACGGTGAACGCCTTGCGCTTGGAGCCCATCCATTGGGTGAACTTGGGCGACAGTCCTCCGAAGATCATGCAGGTAACCTCGCCAAAGGTCATGAATACGGTGTAGTTGATGATGAGTCCACTCACGGTAACATCGCCATGGAGACAATACTCCATCAGATAACCTGCCACGGCGTAGCGGAAACCGTTGAAGAAGTTGGTGCAGATGCCAATAAGGGTGAGGTAGATCCATGGCTTGTTCTTGAACAGGTCAGCAAACGGCTTGAACGAGAATTTCTCGGCTCTGATGGGTTTCAGCCGCTCTTTGGTAAGCAGTCCGCATGCCAGCGTACCTACGGCAGCGATTATACCGAAGATGACTCCGATGATTGCATATTGATGCTGTTGGGCTTCAACGGTATAGGTGCCGTCGGCAAGTTTTTCTCCACCAATGAACTTGATGATGTAAGGGAAGGTGAACAATGTGATGAAGCCCATGGCGTAGGCACCCACCATGCGATAGGACGAGAACTGGTTCTTCTCGTTGTCGTCATCGGTCATCACGCCGAGCAGAGAACCGTAAGGCACGTTGACGGCGGTGTACATGGCCATCATCAGCAGATAGAGCGAATAGGCATAGATGCGCTTGCCCATTGGTCCGAATTCGGGAGTGAAGAGAAGCAGAGCAAAGATCAGGCCGAAGGGTATGGCTCCGAAGATGAGCCAGGGACGATAGGTGCCCCAACGTGATTGGGTGCGGTCAGCGAGACTTCCCATCAGGGGGTCGGTGACCACGTCGAACATACGTGCGATGAGCATCAAGGTTGCCGTGTCGGCAACAGTGAGGCCAAAGACATTGGTAAAGAAGAGTGGGAAGGCGATGGACATGATTTTCCATGTGATGCCTCCAGCAGCGGCATCGCCTAAGGCATAGCCGATTTTTTCTTTTAGTGTAGCCATGGAGTATATGAATTAACAATGAAAAATTAACAAATAACAATTATTTTTGATTGAGGAAGGCGAGGTTGCGGTCGATGAGCAGGTTGCGTGTCTTGACGCTTTCGCCAGTGGTGAACTTGTCGGCAGGGGTGTTCATGCAGTAGTCAACGAGCTGTGCGATGGTCGAAGTGGCCACATGCATGCGGGTGTCGGATGAAGCGTAGTAGATAAACACCTTGTCGTCCATCCGATGCATGTCGGCACTAGTGCCCCCATCGGCAATCCAGCCGTTGGTAAAGAGCACGTTCATCACATCGCCGATATACTCCTCGTCTCTTGGCACCATGAATGCGCCGCCCGGCTGGGCAATGACGCGTGTGGGGTCGTCGAGCGCTGTCATATACATATATAATACATAACGCAGACCGGAGGCACAGCCGCGTACACCATGAGCCAGATGGAGCCACCCTTTGGGTGTCTTGAACGGATGAGGCCCCTCACCATTCTTTACTTCCATGATGGTGTGGTAGTGACGTGCATTGATGATTTTTTCTTCCTTCACCTCGGCATGGGTGATGTCGTCGATGAGTGCCCAGCCGATGCCGCCGCCAGACCCAGTGTCGATGAACCCATCTTGTGGACGGGTATAGAGGGCATACTTGCCATCGACAAATTCGGGATGGAGCACAACGTTGCGTTGCTGCGACCTTGCCCTCAGGTCGGGCAGACGCTGCCAGTTCACGAGGTCCTTGGTGCGTGCAATGCCGCAGGTGGCGGTGGCAGCACTGAGGTTACTGGGCTGGCTGTCGTCGTGACGTTCCACACAGAAGAGGCCGTAGATCCAACCATCCTCATGCTGGGTGAGGCGCATGTCATAGACATTGGTGGCCGGAGCGTCAAGACCAGGGAGACAGCTGCCCTCGGGAGCTTCAGGCAGGGTGATGGGATGATTCCAGAAACGGAAATTGTCGATGCCGTTGGGCGATTCGGCTACGGCAAAGAACGACTTGCGGTCGTCGCCTTCGACGCGAACCACCACCACATACTTGTCGCCCCACTTGATGGCACCAGCGTTGAGCGTTGCATTGACACCAATGCGCTCCATGAAGAAAGGATTGGTCTCGGGATTATAGTCATAACGCCAGATAAGGGGCGCATGCTCGGCGGTAATAATTGGGTATTCGTAACGGTTGAAGATGCCGTTGCCTTCGATCGGATTGTTCTTGCGCGTGATGAGGGCTTCATATCGGGCCTCAACGAAGGCCCTGCGTTCTTCGAAATTCATTCTTGGATATCTTTTAGGAAAAGCGTATTGGGTTGGGCATAAAGCTTCTTGAAGTCATCGGCCGTGCTCACATCCTTCGAAGCACCGAAGTGGTCGGCATGCCAGTTGCGCCATGGCAGGAAATAACTGGGCAGATAGGCCTGTTCGATGACGGGTTGGAAGACACGTGTCCACCAGTCGGCGACGGGCGAGTTTTGCATGCCGCATTCGGTCACGGCAAAGAGCTTGCCATGCTCCTTGGCATAATTGCTGAGGAAAAGGATGTCGGTCGTAGCTTGACGGATGAAGTCCTCTTCCGACCCCCATTGGTAGCAATCTTCGCCCACAAGGTCGATGATGTCATCGCCAGGCCAACGCGAGAGGAACATCTCCTCGGTCCAATAGCCCTGCAGGTTGGGCGAACAGCTCCAGACGATGTTCGTGGGCATCTGTTTGGCAATATGGTCATAGGTCATGCGGAAGAACGCCTTGAACTCGTCGTCGGAGCAAAGCTTTTGGCCCCACCAGAACCACGAGCCGTTGTATTCGTGCCAAGGACGCAGGATGAATGGCATGGGTGTGCCATCCTCGTAGGTGATGGTCTTGAGAAAAACAGTCACAGCATCGAGCCAACCGACGAACTTCTCATGCTGTTCGCCGCCGGGTAGCACGTTGCGGACAACGGTTGTGTCGGCGACATCCCAGGCTGTGCCACCCGTACGCGGATTACGGGGATGCCAGCTGAAGGTGATGATGCCACCACGCTTCACGTGCTTGATGGCCTCTTCGCGAATCCATTCGAATGGCACCGAGTCGAGGTTCTTGGCATCGCTCATCTCGATCCCGCCCAGGTCGAAGCCCATCACGGCAGGATAGTCGCCGACGAGCTCGTAGGTGTCGGAGCGACCGCGTTCCCATTGCCACGTGACGCCATAGAACGGGTCATCCTGATGCGCATACATGTAACCGCGCAGGCGAAGGTTATCGAGGCGGGTGATGAGTGCCTGCGCTTGGGTTGCCGGTTCCTCTTCATTGGCCTTTTTGCTGCACGATGCCATCACGGCAATGGCCAAGGCAACAATCAAAAGTATCTTTTTCATATTTATTTTCTTAAACACGAATTATCATGAATTTCTATTAATTAGTTTGTCTTTTTTATTGGAAAAAAATCATGAGAATTCATGGTAATTCGTGTAAAAACACCTTACATAGTTACCTCAACAACATGCTTACCCGGAGTGGCCTTGATGACATTGCCTTCAATTGGCTTGCCATCGACGGTGATTGAGCTGATGCCCTTCTGGCGACCATTGGGGTTGTGGACCGTGATGTCGAATTCGATGCCACGAAGGATGCGCTTCACGCTGTACTTCTTCAGGTCGGCAGGGATGCAGGGATCGATCTCGATGCCATCGTAGGTGGGCTTGATGCCGAGGATGAACTGGGTGATGGTGTACCAGTTCCAGGCAGCCGTACCCGTTAGCCACGAGTTCTTGCCTTCGCCAGGCTTGGCGGCATCCTTTCCGGCCACCATCTGGCAATAGACGTATGGCTCGACCTTATGAAGCTGCTGGTCCTTGATCCATGCGGGGCAAATCTTGGTGTAGTGCTCCCAAGCGTCGTTGCCGCGTCCTGCGACGGTTTCGCCGATGATGACCCACGGATTGTTGTGGCAGAAGATGCCCGCATTCTCCTTGTAGCCGGCAGGGTAGGAGCTGATTTCGCCCATCTCGACATGATAGGTGGTGTAGGCGGGGTTGTTGAGCACCATGCCGTGTTCGCAGTCGAGGTACTGCTTGCAGGCATCGAGGGCCTTTTCGACCATACCGTCCTCCATTCCAATGCCGGCCATGGTGCAGAAACCTTGCGACTCGATGAAGATCTTACCTTCCTCGTTCTCGTTCGAACCAATCTTGTTGCCGAAGAAGTCGTAGGCACGCAGGTACCACTCGCCATCCCAGCCATGCTGCTTCACAGCCTCGACCATCTCGTCGATGCATTGCTGTGCGCGACGGGCTTCCTCCTCGTACTTGTCCCCAAGCGTCTGGCAGAGTTCGACATACTGTTTGCCGCAGAACACGAAGAGACCCGCAATCATCAGTGACTCGGCCTTGCTGCCTGTGGTCTTGTTCTCGGTGGTCTGGAACGACTCGTTCGGATCCCACGAGAAGCAGTTGAGGTTGAGGCAATCGTTCCAGTCGGCACGACCGATGAGGGGCAGCTTGTGTGGTCCGAGGTTCTCGACCACATGGTTGAACGAGATGCGAAGGTGTTCCATCAGCGTGACTTCTGAGCCCGGCTGGTTGTCCCAAGGCACCATCTCGTCGAGGATGCCGAAGTCGCCCGTCTCCTTGATGTAAGCGATGGTGCCGAAGATGAGCCACATCGGGTCATCGTTGAAGCCGCCACCGATGTCGTTGTTGCCGCGTTTGGTGAGGGGCTGGTATTGGTGGTAGCAGCCACCGTCGGGGAATTGAGTCGAAGCGATGTCGATGATGCGCTGGCGGGCACGACTTGGCACCTGATGAACGAAGCCCACGAGGTCCTGGTTCGAGTCGCGGAAGCCCATGCCACGGCCTACACCGCTCTCGAAGAACGATGCCGAGCGCGAGAAGTTGAACGTGATCATGCACTGGTATTGGTTCCAGATGTTCACCATGCGGTCCAGACGCTCGTCGCCGCTCTTGACCACATACTTGTCGAGCAGTTCGTCCCACATCTTGTGTAACTCGTCGAATGCTGCATCGACGGCCTCGACGGTCGAGAACCTATGGATGGTTTCGAGAGCCTTCGTCTTGTTTACCAGCGTCACGTCGCTGTCCTGCGAAGAGAGGAGCGTGCCGTTCTTCTTGCGTTCGATGTCCTCGGTGGAGAATTTCTCGTCCTGCTCGTTCTCGACGTAGCCAAGCAGGAAGATGAAGTCCTTCGACTCGCCTGGCAGGAGTGTTACCTCAATGTAATGGCTTGCGATGGGCGACCAGCCGTGAGCCAGCGAATTGGCAGGACGGCCAGCCATGACGCATTGGGGCGCTTCGAAGCCGTTATAGAGGCCAACGAACGACTCGCGATCGGTGTCATATCCCTGGATCGGCACATTGACGGTGTAATAGGCATAATGGTTGCGACGCTCCTTGTATTCCGTCTTGTGGTAGATGGTTGAGCCGTCGATTTCCACTTCGCCAGTTGACCAGTTGCGTTGGAAATTCTCCATGTCGGTGGCAGCATTCCACAGACACCATTCGGCCAGCGAGAAGAGCTTTAGGTGCTTCGTCTCTTTGCTGTGGTTCGATAGGGTGACTTTCTGCACCTCGGCCCAAGTCTTGAGCGGAACGAAGAAGAGTACAGAAGCCTCCACGCCGTTCTTGGAGCCAGTGATGCGGGTGTAGTTCATGCCATGACGGCACTCATAGCTGTCGAGTGGCGTCTTGCAGGGCTTCCAACCAGGGTTCCAAACTGTTCCGTTGTCATTGATGTAGAAATAGCGACCGCCATTGTCCATGGGCACACCGTTGTAGCGATAGCGGGTGATGCGGCGGAACTTGGCATCCTTGTAGAAGTTGTAGCCGCCTGCAGTGTTCGAAATGAGGCCGAAGAAATCCTCGTTCCCGAGGTAGTTGATCCAAGGGAATGGCGTTGCGGGATTGGTGATGACGTATTCGCGACACTTGTCGTCGAAATACCCAAATACTTTTGTTTCCATTGTATTTTTTAATATTTGTGATTCCAGAGTCTCCTTTCGTCAGGAAACTCCGGAAAGATATGTGGTGAATATTTACTTGAGCATATCGCGGGTGATGACATACGGGCTGTTCATGGCATTTTGCCACCATTCCTGCGGGGCGTATGCTGTGCCTTCGCCCTCATACCATGGCATGAACCACGACCAGGTGGCACCAGCTTCGAACTGTGCCCCGACATTGGCCACATCGCCACACTCCGATAGTGTTACCATCTTGTTAGGATAGGTGAATTGCACTTGTTGGAAGATGGAGTTGATGCCGTCGGCATCCGTTTGACTGTAGATATCCACGCCGACAATATCGACGTATGTATCCCCGGGATACCAGCTTGGGTCGATGGCTGTCGGGATGTCGGTCCATACCCAGATAAGGTTGTTGACACCTTGCGCCTTCATGTAGTCATACATGGCGATCCAGAGTTTCTTGAAGACCTCGGGGCCTTCCTTGCCCCACCAGAACCAGGCACCAGTGCCGGCTTGATAGACGTCATAGTTGCCCTTGGCCTCATGGAAGGGACGCCAGATGACGGCAATGCCCAGTTCCTGCATGGTCTTGAGGTAACCTGCCACCTTCGCAAGATCATCGTTCCAGATCTTGTTCTCCCAAGTGCCTTCGGCAAGGCAGTTGCTTGGCATGAAGGTGGTGGCGTTGGGATGGATCACATATTCGATATTGGCCTTCTTGGCACGTTGGGGTGCAGCATTGCTCGACGAGAGCGTGACGCCCGTGAGCGTGTAGTCATGGCCCGAAACGATGAGTCCATTGGACTGGATAGCAGCGAGGATGGTGGCATCGACGGTAATACTGAAGTCGCCCGTGATGTCGAAGTATTCATACGATTTTCCATTATCATCGACAAGGCCTTGCCAAGAGCTGCCGTCCTTGAACGAGCCCTGAGCACCACTCTTCACGTCCTTTGTGTGGGCAGTGATGACATCTCCTACTTGGACAATTGACAGGGTAGCAGCTTCAATTCTGTACCATCCTGACCAATCTGTCGGCATGACCTTCTCTTCGGTCGATAGGGTAGTGCCATCGCCTGGTTCAGGTTCGGGGTCTGCAACGGGTTCTTCCGAGGGAACATTCCAATGCCACATCGCAGCCACGATGCCGCCAGCATTGTGCCAGTCGGTGACGGGTGTCATGTCGGAATAGTTGATCCAGGAACCATCATAGGGCAGGTGAATGAAGTCGTAGCAGTTGATGGCCGGGTATTTGCCCGTCCACTGAAAGACCTGTTCGGCATTGTCATAGTTCCAGTTCACATCGGCCATCGTACCCGAGAAGGTCTTCTGGCCATAGTTGGAGAGCAATGTCTGGTAGAGCGCCTTGGCCTCACTGGTGGCATTGCTGTTAATGAGGGTTGTAGCAGGAGCGATATTGATCGAAGTCCAGGAGATGGTGATATCCTGCTCGTTCGTCTTTCGTGTCGGACCATAGACGAGGCCTGCAGGAATCGTGAGGACGAGTTCCGAGACGGCAGGTGCCGTGAATTCGATGGTGAGCAGATGGCTGGCTCCATAGACCACGGCCTTGTTGACGGGAGTTCCGTTGAGCGTGATCTGCGCTTTTGCCGCTGTGGCGAAGCCAATGTTCTCGTCAAACATAAGTGCTATGGTGTGGGTGCCTGGATAGAGCTGCATGCCGGTGGCGAGTGTATTGCTCGACGTGGTCAACGTGTCGGTCCCGTTGCAGATGATGCCCATGAACGTGGGAGCAGGAGCATCGATTTCCGTATATTGTGCGTCGGTGTCCATGCAGGCTGTCCACCCGAAGGGGACAGCTGCTGCACAAAGGACAGAGAGTATCTTGAAGGTTTTCATATCATTTACAAGCTAATTCATGACTTTATTCGACAGTGATCTTGGTGATGGTCGTTCGATACCCGTTGGCCAAGAATACGCCACCCCAGTACTGTATGGTGTAGGCTGTGTCGAGCATCTCCTGTGTCAGGGTGAACGAGACAGCACCATTGTTGGCAGCCAGGTCCCAGGTCTCGTAAGAGAAAACTGCGTATGTAGGTCCCCAGTGTCCTTCGACAATCTGCAGCTGCCAGTCATCGGCCATAGGTGTGACATAGAAGCGGATGGTCTGTCCGGCCTTGACCCCAGCTTCGGCAAGTTCAGCACCGCCATCGCTGAAGAACGTGGGTTGGTTGCCCCAGTTGTCGGCTACGGCCTCGCCTGTCCAAAGCACAGTTTCCAGACTGATGGTGCGCTTCACGTCAATCTTGTTGACGATGAGGCCTTCACCTTGCATGATCCAGCAGTATCCCCAATCGATGATGGTGGTGAGCTGTTCAGCCAGTTTCTGCGTGACAGGTATCTCGATATAGCCCACACTGAGGTCATAGATGCCCGCGTTGATGTTGTTCCCGTTGTTGAGGCCGGTGGCTACACCGATCTCTTCTTGGCCAGTCCAATGTCCGTCGAAGAACTGTATCTGCCACCAGTCGTTGAAGTTGGTAGCCCAAATGCGGATCACATCACCTGCCTGCAGACCCATGTCGGCAAAGGCAGAGGCACTCTCACCTGTCGATTGTACATTGCTGCCAAACTCCCAGTTGAAGCTCCAGGCATCGAGCTTGACTGCACCCGTCCAGATGACGAAGGTCTGCTCGGTGTTCGGAATGACACTCAATGCATATTCCACTTCACCGTTCGACGAGATGAGCTTCAGTACCGACGAGCGACCTGCATTGTCGGGGATACGAATATAGAGTTCGTCGTTGACGAATATATACTGGCAGTCGATGCCGTCAATCTGCACGCCGATGAGCTTGTCACCGTTGACCACTGCGACGCTGAACATTTGACCAGCCTTGAGTTCCGCGTCTTCACCCGGCATCTCGGGGATGAAGCAGAAAACGGGAGAATCCACATCAAGATTGTCAAACGTTACGGTCTCGCCATTGCTCATCTTGATACCTATGGTACCCGATACCGCGGTGACGGGGACTGTTACGACAAGCTCGGCATCTGTTTGCATAACGAATGTATTGACGATACATTCTTCGGCAAAGGTAATCTCGCTGACGAGGTCGAGGTTCCTGCCCGAGATGGTGAGGTCACTACCTGCCGAAACTATTGTAGGATTGTAGGCAATGAGTTCGGGCTTGGCTGTCTCGATGGCAACCGATTGTTGGGCGCCGCTCTTGCAGACAAGCATCAGGTCACCGCTTTGTGCCCCTTGGGGAACTGTCAGAGAAAGAGACGTTGCCGACTGTTCTCTGGGAGCAACCGTGTATTCTACACCAGGGAAGATGGCTCCGCTCACCACGTCAAGGTCCTTGCCGGTGATGGTGAGCTTGTCACCGCTGCGTAGTCCGCTGGCAGGAGTTGCCACGATTTCGGTAGGCATCTGCATGCCGATGTAGGCAATGATGACCTCCACGCCAGAGGCGGGATACACGGCGATGGTGGCAGCGTCGGGTGTGTTGTCGGGCAGGACAAATGAAATCTCGGTGGCCTCGCTGTTGATCGAGAACTTGGTCTCCGTTTCGGCCACAGTGAGCCGCCTTACGAGGTCGAAGTCGGTGCCCTGGAGGGTGATGGCATCACCGGTCTTTTTGCCGGTAAGGTTGGCAATCTCACCGACAGCAGGCAGCGTCACGATGAGGCTTTCTTCACTCTCGACGACCTGTTCGCCATCGCTCACTGCCACGCGTCCGGTCTGTGCCGTCTCGGGCACATAAAGGGCAATCTTGTAGCGCGTGTGCTCCTGGAACTGGTCTTCGAAGATAGTGTCGCCCACGGCGAAGACAACTGCATTCATGAGGTTGAGGTAGTCGCCTTCGATGGTGAGCAGGTCACCGGCTTTCACCTGAACGGGTGAGAGCTTGTCGATGCTGATAGGTTCGGTATAGGTGATGTCGCTCTCGGTAAAGAGGCTGCCACCTGCATACTTGAGTTCGATGCGTCCTACTTCCGGTCCGTCCTTGGGGACGGTGACCATGATGCAGTTTTCGCTAAGGACGTTGATGTCGTTCACTACGACATTGCCGGGGAAGATGACACTGGTGATTTGGTTAAGACCACTGCCCACAAAGCGTATCTGTCCGCCACGAGCCACGGGGCTGGGGCCGAACGCATTGAGTGATACGCCTCCCTTATATTGATTGGTGTCGAGCTGGTTGTCCTCCGAGCAGGAGACTGCGGCGAACAGCAGCGTGCAGACAGCCGTCAGAACATATAATATCTTTTTCATAGTGCTTGTGCTTTATTGATTCGGAACGACACGGATGTTGTCAATCTTCATGATGGGTGTACAGTCGGTTCCGGCTACACCGCCAGCTGAAACGAAGAACTCCAGGTTGGCGAAGGACTCGGCATTAAGGCTTCCCGATGCGGGACTGCCGTCCCAGTAGTAGATAAACTGAGAAGCGATGGGAAGAGATACCGTAATCCATTTGTCGCCGGTATCGAAGGAGCCAGATAGGGTCCAGGGGCGATAGAGAGCGCGAGGCAGGGAGATGGCCTCATCATGGAAGTAGGTGTTGTTGCAGCCGGCCAGCTTGTTACCATAGATGTCGGTAACGTCCGCACTACCGTTCGAGACAAGGTTGACACCCGAGAAGATGATTTGCATGGCGCAGGCACTCCAGGGATAATCAGAAGGAATATTGAGCTCGAACTTGACCGTCATGTTGACATAGTCGGTGAAGTCCACCACATCGTTCAGACGGACACAGTCATCGGTGGCATACGTCTCGGGATCGGCCCAGTTGCCTGCCCAGTATTCGAAGTGGAAATGTGAGTCATCCCAAGTGTCGCCACTGCCGGCCAAGGCTGCATCGCCTGTGCCGAATTGCAGGTAGTTGCCCTTGATGGCGGTCTCGTCGGTGGTGATGGTCTGGCTGTGCCAGCCATGGTTCGAGCGCACGATGTCGTCGAAGTCGAAAAGCATGCCTCGCGAGTCGAGATAACGGAACGAGGAAGCCGTGGTGCCATAGATGGATGTCATCGAGATGGCCCCTTCGGCAGCGCCTTCGGGGACGATGGCCACGCATGAAGTGTAGTCATCGGCGATGGACTTGATGTGGGCTGCTATATCCTTGCCGTCAGCATCGCGGAACGAGAGGGTCAGCGGTACATTGGGGTCATCGACCATGTAGTTGCCTGTGATGGTCACTTCGTCGCCAATGGCAGCATATTCGCAGCTCATGGCATTAATCTGGGGTGCAGGAATCACTACCGAGAAGTCGTAGGAGATGGTATCCTGACTTTTGGTAACCATATAGATTTTATCGGTCACCAATGACGGGACGGCACTCGGAACCGATACGATAAGCGTATTGTCGGTGATGTAGCTTGAGTTGAGGATGGCTTTCTTGTCGTTGAAGTACATCTCATACACCGACCGCAGGTTTGAGCCCACCAGACAGAGCACAGCCTGTGGTGAAGCGCTTGTGACGAGTTGACCGTTGGTGTAGAGGGTGTTTTCGTCATCGTTGTAGCCCTTGATTTCACTCGAAAGGCAACGGATGTAATCAACCGTAGGGGTGCCTCCTGCCACTTCGTATGCATCGGGGGTGTCGTCGCAGCTGCTCATCGTCATGAGTGCGATGCAGCCGAGAAGGCAAGCGTTGAAATGTTTATAATGAGTATTCATTGTACTGTCTTTTCTTTATCGATGACTTATTCGTAAGAGTAGGTGGCGCGCACATCTACATGCACACCATCAACATTGGAACCGAGATTGGGATTGAAGGTCACGTCTTCAGTCGGGAAAGGCAGGTAGAAGTAGTTCTTGCCCGTGTCTGGATCGCGCTTCATCAGGCCTTCGACGTAGGGCTCGGCAGTGTTTGTGTCATAGCCCATGCTGTTTGTGACGTTCCAGCTGCCATTGCTGTAATAACCGAAGTAGAGGTCATTGAGGCCCCATAGCGCGTTGCGTTTCTGCCCCTTGAGCTGCTGGATGGCAAAGGTGGGGTTCCAGTAGCTGACGCGCACGAAGTCGTACCAGCGGTCGCCTTCGAGGGCAAACTCCAGACGACGTTCTTTCCAGATGTCCATCCAGCTGAAGCTTGTCGCGGGAGATGCAGAAGGAATGGCGCGTTGGTGAACGGCATTGAAGCAAGCCACGGCCGTGGGGTCGGAGGTCGTAGCATCGATGCCCTGCGAAGCGGGGAGCTTGGCTTCGGCATAGATGAGATAAACTTCCGACAGGCGGAGTATGTGGGTGGCTAGGGAATTGTTCATGTAGGTTGCCGAATGGCCGGCACCCTGCTGGTGGTCGTATGCATCGCCATAAAGATGCTTTACGACGTTGGCTCCAGTTGACGAGGCAAGTTCGCCACGGCAGCTGGCATAATAGGTGTCGTCGTAGATGAAACGCAAGTAGTCGAACCCTCCCTTATCCTGCCAGAAGTAATCGTACTTGAAGCCCGGCAGCATCATCGTTGCCTTCAGACGGGTATCGGTAGCATTGATCCACGAATCGGGTGTCTGTTCCAGGAGCTTTACGCCAAAGGCTTCCTGAAGATCAATCGATGGGGAGGTCCAGTCTCCCCAGCAGTCGCCAAATTCGTCAAACCCCGTCATGCCCAGATCCGACTGCAGGGTATTCTGCGCGGTCCATACGTTGCCGTTGGCAGTCCAGCGCCAAGCATAGAGGCTCTCCTGGCATTTGTTGTTAGTCAGGCGATAGATGTCGCTGAAGTTTTCCATGAGCGAGCGACCCGAGTTCTCGATGACGTGGAGGGCATGATCCGCAGCTTGGTCAAGGTAGCTTTGGTTGAGTTCGCCCGATATACCTGCCATCGACAGGTAGGTCTTCGCCATCAAGGCCTCGGCGCAATAACGGTCGATACGACCTGCTGCACTACTCTCGGGAAGGAGTTCCATGGCTTTTTCAAGCGTCATGAGGATGTACTCATAGACATCGGAACGCTTCACCTTTGGGTAAGTGTTGTAGTCGCCGGCATTGAGTGATGCGGTGTTGTCGTGGACAATAGGGACTTCACCGAAGCTGCGCACGAGGTAAAAGTATGCCATGGCTTTCCAGGCAAGGCATTCGCCCAGACACTGATTGCGCACACTCTCGGAGAGCTTGCCTGTCGAACCCTTGATGCTGTTATATACCGTGTTACTGTGTCCGATGACAGCCCAAAGGGAATATGACATGTTCACCAGACTCTCGTCCGAGCCGTTGACGGTGAAGTTCAGATAGGGACTGTTGCCCAAATAGAGGTTGCCCGAGAGCACTTCGCCCACCTTGAAGTAGCCGCGCTGGAAGTCATACCAGGGCGAGTTGTAGAGATAGTTGACGCCAGAGATACATTGGTCGTCGGTTTGATAATAATTGTCGGCGTTGTACGCGTCCTTGGTCGGCTTGTCCAGGAAGTCATCGCAGGACGACATCGCCAGAGCGAATACGGCAGCCAATGCAATATATTTATATAATGTATATTTCATAATACGATGTCTTTTGTATTGGAGAGATAATTTAGAAGCCGATGTTAAGACCTACGGAGTAGGTGGTTGGAGAAGGATAGCGTCCATTGTCGAGACCCATCACATTGGCGCTGGCGGTCGATACACCCACCTCGGGGTCATAGCCGCTGTATTTGGTCAATGTCAGGAGGTTCTGGATGTTGCCATAGATGCGCAGATTGTCGAGCCTGAGCTTCTTGGTCACTTTCTTGGGGAAGGTGTAGCCCAGGGCAATGTTCTTCAGACGGATGTACGAGCCGTCCTCGATGTAGCGGTCGCTGAAACGGTCGTTGTCGTTCGGGTCGTTGAGGGTGGCACGTGGTGTGTTGGTGCCGTTGTTCTTTACCCTTACGTTGGTGATGTCGTCGTACCAATGCCAGACCGTCACTCCGTTGATGTTACGGCCGGCAGCGTAGTCGATCGAGGCATCGATGGGTTCCAGCACGGCGCGCTCATTGACATCTTTCAGCTGGTTGGTCCAGCTCGAGTTCATGTGGGTGAGTTTCATGGCCATGTAGTTGGCCACCTTGTTGCCATACGAACCGTTGATGAAGATGTTGAGGTCAAAATCCTTGTAGCGGAAGGTATTGGAAAGACCGAAGGTGAACTTGGGGAGTGGCGAGCCGATGTTGGTGCGGTCGTTCTCGTCGATGATGCCGTCGCCGTTGATGTCCTTGTACTTGATGTCGCCGACCCATGTTGTGGATGTGCGACTGAAGACACCGTTCGACGAATAGGCGTTTGGCTTGGGTGAAGTCTCAAGATCCTCGAGGTTCTGGTAGATGCCGTCGGTGACGTAGCCATAGAAGCTGAAGAGCGATTCACCCACTTGGGTGAGGCTGACCACGTCGGACCATTGTCCGTAGCCGGTGAGGGTGGCGTTGCCCGAACCGTCGTTGAGTGAGACGAGCTTGTTGTTGTTGAGGGAAAGGGTGACTTCTGTGCTCCATTCAAAATTCTTGGTAACGATAGGACGGGCATTGAGGGTGAACTCCCAGCCTCGGTTGCGTATTTGACCATAGTTGCCGTAGGGAGCGGAGAGGGCCGATGATTCATTGCCCGAGGTGCCCATATAGGAAGGCAGCTGCAGCTGCATCAGCATGTCCTTCGATTCCTTGTTGTACCATTCGACAACGAGGCCGATTCGGTCATGCAGCAGATTGAGGTCGAGGCCGATGTTCCATTGTTCCTGGCTTTCCCACTTGATGCCGGTGTTGGCCACCTGTGCGGGACGATAGGACTTGCCGAAGTCGGTGTTCATGATCGAGAGAGGTACGCCCCACTTGTAGCCGCCGATGTTCGAGTTGCCGGTCTGGCCCCATCCTATACGTAGCTTGCCGTTGCTGATCCAGTCAATGTCCTTCAGGAAACTTTCCTGGCTGAAGCGCCAGGCAAAGGCAAACGAGTTGAAGGCTGCCCAGCGGTTCTTTGGGCCGAAGTTCGACGAGCCGTCGTAACGCCAGGTGTAGGTGGCGAGGTAGCGGTCGTCGTAGTTATAGGTGCCGCGTGCGAAATATGAGGCCATGGAGCTGTCGCCAAAACCGTAACCAATGGAGGGGGTGCCGTCGCCGAGGGCGGGGTTGTGTACCTCGTCACTGGGCAGGTTGGTGTTCTGTATGTTCTCGTAATCCCAACTGCTCGACCAGGCTTCCTGTCCAATCATAGCCGTGAACGAGTGTTGGCCGATCTTGTCGGCATAGGTCACGTAGTTCTTCAGTGCCCAGAACTTGTTGGCATTCTTCTGCACCGAGCTGGTGTTCGAGTCGCGTGTCCACGTGCCGAGGTTGACGGTGGGTTTGTAGCGCTCACCCTTCGACCAGCCGAGATCCCAGTCGTATTCGGTGTGCCAGGTGAGTTTCTTCATGAGCTGCACATCGAAGAAGACGTTGCCCGTGAGTTTCTGACGGGCGAGCAGGATGTCGTCCATCAGGGCCATGGCGATGGGGTTGGGGTTGGTATAGCCTTCCTGGCTGACCGACGAATAGTTCCCATCGAGGTCGTAGATGGGTATGCTTGGGATAGTGGTGAGGGAGTAGTTGATGAGGCCTTCGTCCGAGTCGGCAAGCTTCAGGCTCTCGTCGGTGTCGGTGTAGCTCACGCTGAGACCCATCTTGAGCCACGACTTCATCTGCGCATCGACGTTGGAGCGGAACGAGAAGCGCTTGAACTCAGAGCCGATGATGGTGCCGTCCTGATCCATATAGCCACCCGAAACGAAGTACTTCACCTTCTCGTTGCCACCCTGCGCACTTACTTGGTGCTGGTGCTGCAGTGCGGTCTGGAAGACGGCATCCTGCCAGTTGGTGCCGAGGCCGAGCAACGAGGGATCGCTGTATTGTGCATTGGCAGAGCATTCGCCCTGATCGACAAGGTCATTGTAGAATTGTGCGAACTCGCGAAGGTTCATCATGTCGAGACGTTTGGTCTGTCGGTTCCATGCCACCATGCCATCGTAGCTGAACTTGGCATCGCCGGCTTGTCCGCGTTTGGTGGTGATGAGCACTACGCCATTGGCACCTTGTGCACCGTAGATGGCGGTGGCCGAAGCATCCTTCAGGATCTCCATGCTTACGATGTCGGCGGGATTGATGGTCGAAAGGGGCGAGATGGTCGAGACCTTGCCGTTGCCCAATGCATCGCCCAGACCGTAGGAGGCACCCGACGTGCCTTGGCTCTGCACGATGACGCCATCGATGACGTAGAGTGGTTCTGCATTGGCGTTGATGGTGGCGGTGCCACGCACACGGATGGATGACGACGAACCTGGTGCTCCCGAAGTCTGTGTGGCCTGTACGCCGGCGGCACGTCCCTGCAGCGACTGGTCAAGCGAGGTGATGATTGATCCTTTCATCTTCGATTCGTCCATCGTGACGGACGCACCTGCAAGGTCGGACTTCTTCATCGTGCCATAGCCGACTACAACAACTTCTTCGAGCAACTCGTCGTCGCTCTTCATCTCAACATTCACGGTCTTGCGTCCGGCAATCCTGACCTCCTGGTCCTCCATGCCGACGTAAGTGAAGAGCAGTGTGGCGTTGGTACCAGAGACGCGGAGCGAGTAATTGCCGTCAATGTCGGTAATGGTTCCATTGGTCGTTCCCTTCTCTCGAACGGTACATCCGACAACTGGATCTCCTGTGCTCTCGGTCACCACACCCGTCACAGTAACTTGCGCATACAGGACAGTGGACACCATCATCAATAGTGTCACTGCGAGCGCTTTCATGTCTAATGACTTTGTCATGGCGTTTTTGTTAGCAAATAGAATAAAAATTTAATGCGTGTTTAGCGGTGCAAATATAGGTGGTTTTGGTGATAAAAGGTTATATAATTTTATCCATTTTTGACACAATTATAAATTCCTCGGATTTAGTGTCGGAAAAAGTCAAAAAAATATCAATGAAAAGGGGTTGCTGATACTTTTTCGAAGAGCATCTTTACGTCTTTTTCATCGAAAGATACAGATTCGGTCGAGAGGTCAGGGATATTGTATGAACGCAGTTCCCAGTCGTCCATTTCGGGGTCGGCTTGAGGCAGGGCGAGGGGTTTGGTGAGGTTTAGGGTTAAGGGTTCATGGTTAATGGTTAATGGTTCATGGTTCATGGTTAAGGGTTCATGGTTGAGGGGCTCGATGTGAGCGAAGAAGACGCGGCCGTATTGTCCGTCGGAGCGCTTCGAAGCGAAAGCAATCCAGCGGGAGTTGTGGCTCCAGCTGTGGTAGGTGCCGTTCTCGGCAATAATCGTATCAGCTACAATGTCGTCACCTTCGATCCGCATGAGGCCGAGGCGTGCCTCGCGGTGCCAGATGGGGAAGGTTCCGTAGTCGGAGATGGTGTAGCAAAGGTATTGGCCGTCGGGCGAGCATTTGGGAAAGCTTACCGAGCCGCTCATGAGGCGTGCATTATAGATGGTATCGACGCTTGTGCCGAAGGAACCTGTCTCGGCATCGAACGCGATGCGGCACAGCGAATAGTGCAGGCGGGCAACCTTGTCGCGCAGGTCGGTGGCGGAAGGAAGCGTATCGCCGCAAGGATTGTCGGCGGTGCAGAAGTAGATCCAGCGGCCGTCAGCCGAGAAGGCGGGGAAGGTTTCGAGTGTCTGGGGAGTGTTTGTCACGAGAGGGCAGAGCAGGATGGAGTCGCGCTCGAAGTCAGCCACACAAAGGTCCGACTGAATGTCATAGACCTCCAGACGATGATGACTCTCACTATGAAATGCGGGGATGATGACATTGGTCGAGAACGCAGCATATCGCCCCGAGGGATGCCAGTCGCCATACACGGTACCGCTTTGCATCTGGGGGCTGCGTAGTGTGACCTTGCGCAGCTTGCCCTCGCGGTTGAGGATGGTGCCGCCGCCTTCGCCTCGCAGATAGAAGAAGCTGTACTGACCACGGTCACCTCCGTGGGTGTGGCAGTTCATGCAGCGGTTGCCCAACTGCCGGCCGTCGGCCAAGAGTCGATGGGCGAAGTTCTCGGTGCAGCGTTCCTCGATGCACACGTTGTCCCACACCTCATAGCCGGGTTCGATGAGACGATAAGTGATGAACGCATCGATGCTGTCGGGCGAGATGGTCCATGTGAAGTCGGGGTATTGTATCCACTGGCCATCGCCTTTGCGTCGTGCCGTCAGTGTGACGTGTACTTGTTTGCCGACAGAGGTGCGCATCAGCATTCGCCAAACGTATTCGTCGAAGATGAGTTTCCGGCCTTTATCGCCGAGTTTATAAAGCGTGTAGCCCTTTGCGTCCTTTATTTCGCACGCGTATGCATCGTAGTCGCCTCGCAGCATGAAGTTGAGAGGCGCAATGTTGTATGGCACGGTGACATCCTGATAATCGGGATAGATGACAGCTTTCTCGTCGGACATCACGATGTCGTGGGGCGTAGGCACACAACCCGTCCACCCGAGCAGCAGCCCGAGCACCAGCAGTAGGATATAGGGAGTTTTTTTCATCTTTTTTATCTATGCCCTTATAGTCACTAAAGTTTCTATTGCGGCTTGAGCCGCAAATAATACCAATAACTCGTGCCGTAGGTGGGACGGATCTTGTCGAGGTGGCCCTTGCTTTCGATCAATGCCTGATTGAATGCTTCGAAATCCTCGTAGGTCTGACGACGCACAAGGGGCTGCCACGCTTCGCGCATCTCGGGACGGCTGGCCATCACGACGAGCATGGCCTCCTCGTAGAGTCGTACGTCGCGGGGACATCCATACCTCTGCACGTCAGAAGTGAACGACAGCAGATCGCGTACCAGGAGGTCGTAGCAGAGCAGGTATTGGAGTGCCATCGCATTGTCGGGCTGTCGATCAAGCGTGCTGCGGAGGCAGAGCCGCACTTCGCCTGCCAGTCGAAGGGTGTCGGGAGTCTGAAGATTCAGTTCCCTGGTTTGCACGTCAATATTTTTCTCCAAAGCCCATTTGCGGTGCACCAAGCTTTGCTCCAACATGCGCATATACTTGTCGGCTGCGGCCTGATCGCCCTTGGCGAGATTGATTTCGGCCAAACGCTTCATGTAGCGGCTTCCCATCTTACGGGGTGAGAATATCTGTCCGAGCAGGGTGGCATGTTCGGCCATTGTCATATCGCCGACAGCCCACCATGCCTCGCCGGCTGCTCCGAAGAGGAAATAGTTGCCATTTTCATTGACGGGGATAAAGAGACCTTCTTCACCGTTTTGCGGACGTGTCATCATGGCTTCGGGCAGACGGTTCTGATAAGCCAAGGAGAGATTGCGATAGTAGATGTCAACCGTGTTGGTCTTGTCGTTCTCGGTGAGTTGTCCCACCTTGTTCCAATGTCCGAAACTTGCCTCCACGTCGAGGCCCATGAGGCGTTCGAGCGTCATATTTGGTTTGCCGAAGAGTTTGGATCCAGGTAACATCTCATAGTCGAGGAGCCAGCAGCCGGCAATGATGCCGATGCCAAAGGTCCAGGCAACCATCGAACGATCCTTGCACTGCAGGGCGAATAGCAGGATAGCGCTCCATCCGAGCACTTGCAGTGTCGAAGCCAAAGGATATTCGATCAGACATTCGCGGCCTGCTTCCCACAGGGCGACCAGTATAGCGACGACGCAGGCCAAAACCTTCCACGATCCTGCGCGTTTTCCTCGTATATCGGTTTGTTCTTCTCGCGTTTCGCCTTCTCCTCCTCGGCGGAACAAAGTCCTGATTTGCATCATTATCTTGTACCACACAACGCCGAGCAAAGTCACCAGTGCCGAGACAATCACTGGACCAACACCGATGTAATAGAAGAACTGCTGCACGAAGTCGCCCACGAGTCGCACCACTCCACCATGCTCGCGGCTGAGGTAGGTCTCGCGTATCCAGTCCAAATTCATAAGGAAGAGCATCGTCTGTTCACGGTGTCTCAGATGATAGGGATAGAGCAAAAGGAAGAAAAGCAGCAACATAGCAGCCCCGACGAGGGTCACTATCCAGCCGATGCGAGAGTTATTACGGTTTTTTTGCTGCATTATCGCTTGATTTCGGCAGCGAAGATACGTGTTTTTTGTCAAAAGTGCAAGAAATATTTCCCGTTTTTTGCAAATCAGTGGGATTTTTGCTATCTTTGTGCCCGATAAACGAGTATCAAATAACAAATAATTCTTTTCAATTGAAACAAATGTGGAGGCCTAAGGCCCTAATGACCATATTATTCGGATTGGCGGCGACGTTCTTTTTTGCGCTTGCCTATCCGCATCATCTGCATTTCCAGGAGCAGTATCAGCTGTTTCTCTTCGAGGGCAGCTATGTACGCGAAGTGCTTTCCGTACCGGGTGGTTTGGCCGACCTTTTGGGACGTTTCTGCACCCAGTTCTTCCTCTTCTCCAAAGTGGGTGCCATCATCCTTGGTGTGCTGCTGGTGGTAGTGCAGTTGATGACGGCTCGACTGGTGGGAAGGAACTGGAGTTACGGATTGAGCTTCGTGCCCGCAGGGTTGCTGTGGATCTTCCTGCTCAGCGAACATGCTCTGCTTGGCGGCGTGTGGGCGCTCATCCTTGTGATGCTTGCCACATGGGATGTCGGACGAATTGCCAATCCGCTGGTGCGAAGTCTGGTGACACTGGTCGGTGCCCCGCTGCTCTATTGGCTGGCAGGGCCTGTTGCGTTCCTCTTTGTGGTTCTCATGCTGCTGCGCGAAGTGCGTGATGGCACTTTTGCAAGTCGCTGTATCGCAGTTGTGTCTGCGCTTTTGCTCTGCGTGCTTGCTGGCGTCCTTCCCCATTTTATCTCGGTGGATGCTTCAAGATTGTGGCATGGTGTGCATTATACCCGCTATCCCGATGTTTTCCCCCAATGGTTGTGGCTGGCAGTGGGGACTGTGGCCGTGCTTTCGATTGCAAGTTTTTTCGTGAAACGATGGTACGAGCCTGCCAAGAAGTGGGTGCAGCCAGTGGGAAGTGCCGCTATTGCAGCATTAGTCATCGCCTTAGGTGTACGAGTGATGATGAATCCTCGCACCGAACAGATTATGGCCTACGATTACATGGCACGCAACCAGCAATGGAACCGCATCCTGCAGACGGCTGACCGCGAAATGCCCAACAACCCGCTGATGGTCACAGCGCTTAACCTGGCACTCGGCATGAAGGGATTGCAGACCGAAAATATGTTCCGCTATGTGCAGAATGGTCTGGAAGGCCTGCTGCCTTCGTTTGTGAGCGACCCTGTTTCGCCCCTCACGACTTCCGAGGCATATTATCAGCTGGGAATGATCAACACCGCCCAGCGTTTCGTCTTCGAAGCGCAGGAGGCCATCCCCGACTACCAGAAGAGCGGGCGTTGCTACAAGCGCTTGGCTGAAACCAACCTCATCGTCGGCAACTATCCTGTGGCACGCAAGTATCTGTCGGCATTGCAGAAGACACTTTTCTACCGCGATTGGGCCAATGAGACCATGAAGCTGTTGGACGATGATGCAGCCATCGGCAAGCACCCCGAATATGGTCGCTTGCGCAGCTTTATTGTCAACGATGATTATCTCTTCAGCGACCGCGACCTGTCGGCCATGCTGGGACGTCAGTTCATGGCCAATCGCCGCAACCGCCTGGCCTTCGAATACCTTGAGGCCACGTATCTTCTTTCGAAGGACCTCGACAGCTTCGTCAATCGCTTCAACCTGAGTGAGTCGATTGGCTATACTCGTTTTCCCACGGTCTATCAGGAAGCGCTGCTCCTTTGGTGGAGCCGCGAACACACGGCCAACGAGCAGATGCCGCCGGGTATCGAGCGCCCCATCTTCCAGCGACTGAACGACTTCTATGCGATGACCAATCGCAAGGCTCCCGTCGAGCAGATTGCCCAGCGTTTCGGTCAAACCTATTGGTATTATTACTTCTTCGTAAAATGAAAAAAATCTTTATAAATTGTTATTTGCTCCTCTGTCTGGCGTCATGCTCCGAGCAGGTGAGCAATGCCCGCCAAGAGGCCACGACACCCGAGATATATCCCGACTACGTCGATGTAACTATTCCCGTCGGCATCGCCCCGCTCAACTTCGGCATGAAGAGTGATGAGGCCCAGCTTGTCGATGCCGTCATTACCGACGCAAAGGGCCATACGCTGCACGGACAGGGCCGTGAGACCACCGACTTCGACATCGATGATTGGCACAAGCTCGTGTCGCAGAACGTGGGCGACTCGCTCAGCGTCGTCGTTTCGGCCAAGTTGGCCGATGGCTGGCACACATATCGCCCTTTCCATCTCTATGTCAGCTCGGACAGCATCGATTACGGCCTCTGCTATCGTCTCATCGAACCGGGCTACGAGGTGTGGAGCAAGATGGGCATCTATCAGCGCGACCTCTCGACCTTCGAACAGCGGCCTGTGCTCGAAAACACACAGTTCCAGGGTTGCGTCAATTGTCACGGCTTCAATCGCGGTGACCCTTCGCGCATGAGCCTCCACATCCGTGGTCCCCATGGCGCCACCTTGTTCCTCGACGAGGGCAAACTCACTGCATACAATACCAAGACCGACAGCACGCTCGGCTTCTGCGTCTATCCCTATTGGCATCCTTCGGGCAAATACATTGCCTACAGCACCAACACTACGCGTCAGGTGTTCCACATTCGTGATGCCAACCGCATCGAGGTGTTCGACGCGGCGTCCGACATCCAGGTCTATGACATCGAACATAACCAGCTCATCATCACTCCTTCGCTCAAGACCGACTCGCTCTACGAGACCTTCCCCGTCTTTTCGGCCGATGGCAAGTGGCTCTATTTCTGTGCGGCACGTGCGCTCCCCGAAGGAAGCATGAGTCTCGATTCGTTGCATTACAATCTCTACCGCGTGGCCTTTGATGCCGAGCGCGGCAGCTATGGCGATGACATCGAATGCGTCATCGATGCGGGCGACAGTCTTACCATCTGCTTCCCGCGACCCAGTTACGATGGCCGATACCTGGTCTATTCGTTGGCCAACTACGGACAGTTCAGCATCTGGCACCACGAGGCCGACCTTTGGATGCTCGACCTCGCGACAGGAGAACGTCGCCCGATGACAAAGGTCAACAGCAGCGACACCGAGAGTTTCCACAACTGGAGCAGCAATTCGCGATGGATGGTGTTCAGCTCGCGTCGTGACGATGGCCTTTTCACCCGTCCCTATTTCACGCACATCGATGCCGATGGGAATGAAACCAAGCCGTTCATGCTGCCCCAGCAGAATCCGCGTCGGTTCTACCGCGAGTTGTTCATGTCGTTCAATGTGCCCGACTTCATCCGTGGCGCGGTACAGATGGACAACGTCAAGGCGGTCGAACTCATCAACGCCGACTATCGCGAGCCGATGGGTGTGGTCGAAAGGTGAGCTTTTCCTTTAAAATATTATAATGAAAGTAGTCATTGCCATCGATTCCTTCAAGGGATGTCTTTCCTCCGTCGAAGCCAATCAGGCTGCAGCCGAGGGCATCAGGTGCGCATATCCAGATGCAGAAATCGTGCAAGTGCCTGTCAGCGATGGAGGCGAGGGATTTCTGGAGGCTTTTCATGCGGCCATCGGTGGGGAACTGATAGCGGTGACTGTGTGTGACCCGCTGATGCGGGAAATTACCGCCCGTTATCTACTGCATGACGAGCTGGCTGTGATCGAGATGGCCGAGGCCAGCGGATTGACCTTGCTCACCAAGGAGGAACGCGATCCGATGGAGGCTACTACTTATGGCACGGGACAGCTGGTGATCGATGCGGTTCGTCGAGGAGCCAGGCACATCATCGTGGGACTTGGTGGCAGTGCGACAAGCGATGCTGGGATGGGCATGCTCCGCGCTATCGTCGATGCTTTTGCAACAAATGGTAGGTGGGAGGATTTTGAGGAACTGAAGGACGTGCGTTTCACGATAGCCACCGATGTGAAGAATCCGTTATGTGGAGAGAATGGGGCAGCCAGCGTCTTTGCTCCGCAGAAGGGAGCAACGCCCGAGATGGTAATAAAGCTGGATGAAAGAGCAAGAAAGTTCGCCGAAGTCTCGGCACGTCATTTCGGCTTCGACCGTTCGCAGATGGAGGGAGCGGGCGCTGCCGGTGGTCTTGGCTATGCATTTCTTCAATATCTTGATGCAGCATGCAAGCCAGGTATTCAACTTTTGCTCGACACCATTCACTTTGACCAACTTGTTCGTGATGCCGATCTTGTTATCACGGGTGAAGGTTCAGCCGACCGACAGACTTTGATGGGCAAGCTGCCCGTGGGAATTTTGGAGAAATCCGGCATGGTTCCTGTCTGCCTGATTGCAGGACGAATCAGCGACCGTGAACAACTCCTTCTCGCTGGATTTACTCGCGTGGAATGTATCAATCCTCCAGGCATCACGCTCGAAGAAGCCATGCGCAAAGAGGTGGCACAGCGTCATATCAGCCAAACTGTTCGTTTATTATCTTTGCAAGTACTCTAACGGCCGACATAGTGCTATTTCCGTTCGTAATAGCACAATGTTGGCCGAGATTGTGCCGATAACTTTCGCAATAGCACAATGTTGGCCGAGATTGTGCCGATAACTTTCGCAATAGCACAATGTTGGCCGAGATTGTGCCAATAATTTCCGTAATAGCACAATGTTGGCCGAGATTGTGCCAATAATTTTCGCAATAGCACAATGTTGGCCGAGATTGTGCCGATAACTTTCGCAATAGCACAATGTTGGCCGAGATTGTGCCGATAATTTTCGTAATAGCACAATGTTGGCCGAGATTGTGCCAATAAATTTCGCAATAGCACAATCTCGGCCGAGATTGATCTATTTGAGATTGGGAATGGTTATTACTCATTCGGAGCATGCTCTCTGATCTGTATTTGATTGTTTATCACTCAAAAATGCAAAGTCCACCTTACACCAGCTTTTTCCAACATGCAGTTCGTCGATAAATTCTTGCATTTCGTCGATAATTAAAAAAAATATTGAAAAAACTTTGAAAAAAAATAGGAAGAAATTCAGAAAAACACCATATTTGCAACGGACAACCTTGCATAGAATTCCATTAGCCACGAGATAGATCCATGACAACCATCCCTATGTGACGTGGCTTAGCGAAGCTGTAGAAATAGTCAACGTCAGCCCTTTCTCGCTCAATGATGCCACCAAAAGACTATCTCCATATTTGCAACGGACAACCATACATAGTACATGAATTAAACGATTACATATATGAAACAGATTCTCATCTTATTGCTTGCTATTATACCTCTTTCGTCCTGGGCATATGACACAGAGGTTGATGGCTTTGCATATAACTTGAATGAAAAGACTAAAGAAGCAGAGGTTACATACGGATGGAATAATTACGTCGGGGATGTAGTAATTCCTTCATCGATGACATTTGAAGGCATTACTTATTCAGTCACTTCGATTGGGAATTATGCATTTGCATATTGCGATAGTTTGTCTTCTGTGGCGATTCCCAAGAGTGTAACCCATATTGGAGAATATGCTTTCAGATCCTGTTTCATGTTAACCTCTTTAACTATTCCAGATGGTGTCACTACGATCGGTCAAGGCTCGTTCTGTAATTGTTGCAATTTAATCTCAATAAGTATCCCAAACTCAGTAACTTTAATCTCAAGTTACTTGTTTTGTGATTGTACCAGCTTGTCATCTATAACCATACCTGACAGTGTAACTTCGATTGGCTATGGAGCATTCTATGGCTGCAAAAGCTTGACATCCATTTTCATCCCGAAAAATGTGGCGTCCATTGAAAACTCAATCTTTTATGGGTGCAGCAATCTTTCATCCATCATTGTTGATCCGAGAAATCCCATTTACGATTCAGGAGAGGGCTGTAATGCCATTGTTGAAACATCGACCGGCAAGTTAATTGCAGGTTGTAAATCTACAAAACTGCCGAACAGTGTAACCTCCATTGGCGATGGGGCTTTTGCCACTAGTGCCCCGTTAATTAATCCAAAAGTCCTGGAATAAGGGCATCAACTTGATCTTTGACATTATTGAATTTAGTCTTGAGAACAGGTCTCGGAGAGGTTTTTTGTCTGTTAAAGAGATGCTCAATATCTGTAGTACCTCATAGGTAGATCTATCCTGTTCATGAAGCAGTACATGCAACAGATTCCAATTCAAACTCAATTGGAGCCCCAAAAGAAATAAGGGAAGAAAATCCTGTCAAAATGGAAATTTAATTTTAAAACAATTAAAAGGTTTAGAATGAAAAGATTATTATTATTTTTATGGGTTTCCCTTTCGATGGAAGCTTTTGGAACAAATATTAATTGGGCAAAGGTATCCAAACATTGCGAAATTGTTCCGTTATCCTTAGCCATGAATTGTTTCCTTGATACCATAGAAGAAAAGGACGAAAGTAATCATGCATATCTACTTCCTGTCTCAAACTCTAAGATTCATTATTACTTGTTTCCTGCATCTTGTACTACGGGCTTCTTTTTCAAACAGGAAGCCGATTCGTGTTCTTATATCTCCTTGGCTGACATCATCCGAGATATCGTTTCTTCATCAAATAATGCAAGTCTAAAGATAAAACAGCTAAAGAAGATAGCTGAGATATGCGAGTTTAATGTAGCAATAAAGTGGAACGAGAATCCAAGTCTCTATTATGATGGAATCACCTGGGTTCAACTTTATAAAGGCAAAAACATTCATGTGGGACATCAGTTGAGAGAGATGAATCTCAACAATGAGATGCATCTTCCAAAAGATAAAAAGGATCTGATTGATTCCTGGATGAATATAACCTATGGAGATATTCAGACTTTTTCAACCTATGAAATTAATGCTGAAAGTCCCCAAATATTGTTGATAGAAGTTACAGATCAAAACAAAATGTCTCTTGGTTTGTTATTCTCAAATAAAAGAGAGGACGTTATACTTTCTTTAGAGAGGGTCAATCCTATGGACTTCGACATATATTATGATTCAGACGCAATTCTTGTGGAAATCTTAAGGAGAGTTATTGATTCTAAAATGTCAAATCGAAGGAAAATAGAAGTTTTCGCCAATATTATGGATAGTTGTTATCCATCGCACCTATGTCCTCTGGGAAATATCATAACCATTTCCATATCGAATGTTTGAGAATGGTGAATCCTGGGAAATGAACAATTGACCACAAGCCGCAAAAAAACGACTCCTCGTCACCTAAAAATGAGGAATAATTGTCAAATATACCGATTAAAATACCTCAAAAACACCGAACAAAAAACCTCAAAAACACCGATTTTCTTGTAGATTCCAAAAAATTGTATTATCTGTCTTCCCCTGAAATAACTTGGCCATTTCCACATCGAATCATAGAATACGTCAGCCCTTTCTCGCTCAATGATGCCACCAGAAGATTCTCTCCTTTTGCAACGGATAACCATACATAGTACATGAATTAAACGATTACATATATGAAACAGATTCTAACCCTGTTGCTCGCAATTATACCTCTTTTGTCCTGGGCGAAACATGACATAGAAGTTGATCGCATTGCATATAACTTGAATGAAAAGACCAGGGAAGCAGAGGTTACGCACGGATACTATGATTACGTCGGGGATGTTATAATTCCTTCATCGATTACTTTTGAAGGCACTACTTATTCAGTTACTTCGATTGGGGATGAAGCTTTCTTATATAGCGAAAGTCTGACTTCTGTAACCATTCCCAAGAGTGTAACTTCGTTCGGTGAAGAATCGTTCAGAGGATGTTGCAATTTAATCTCAGTAAATATCCCAAAATCAGTAACATCAATCCCAAATGGTTTGTTTGCTGGTTGCTCTAAGTTGTCATCCATAACTATACCTAAAAGTGTAACTTCGATTGGTTTTGGATCATTCTCTGGTTGCGAAAGCTTGACATCCATTTTCATCCCGAAAAATGTGGCGTCCATTGAAAACTCAATCATAGGATGCAGCAATCTTTCATCCGTCATTGTTGATCCGAGAAATCCCATTTACGATTCAAGAGAGGGATGTAATGCCATAATTGAGACATCGACCGGCAAGTTAATAGCTGGTTGTAAATCTACAAAACTGCCGAATAGTATAAACTCCATTGAAGATTGTGCTTTTGCTGAATGTGTCGGATTGTTATCTTTGGATATTCCCGATGGGGTGACTTCGATTGGTACAGCAGCATTCCAAGGATGCAGAAATCTTACTCACATCACTATCCCTAATAGTGTTTCTACCATTGGGCCACAAGCATTTAATGGTTGCTATAATCTATTATCCATTGATCTTCCATCTAATGTGACTACTATTGGATGGGATTCTTTTAGACGATGCATCAGTTTGACTTCCATCATCATCCCCAACAGCGTGACTAAAATCGAAGCGTATGCTTTTGATAGTTGCTGCAGCATGGAGTCGATAACTATCGGCAATAAAGTTCAAGTTATCGGATTTTGTGCCTTCAAAAACTGCACCCGCTTGAAAGCTGTCAACATAACGGATTTATCCGCTTGGTGTGGCATAAGATACAGCTATGACTTAAGAAGAGATCTTCTTTTATCCGGCGATGAAATCGGTAACCCACTATATTATGCACATCACCTGTTTTTGAATGGCGAAGAGATCAAGGACCTGGTAATACCAGACGACGTATCGAGAATCAACGATTATGCCTTCTACGGGGGTAGCGGCTTCAATTCCCTCAAAATTCCTAAAAATATTACCAAAATAGGTCTATATGCCTTCTACGGATGCAGCGGGCTTACAGCCATTGAGATGCCAAACAGCGGAATTTCCATTGACTCTTATGCTTTCGGATGTTGCAGTGGCGCTACAGAATAAACAATCAGCAGCAAGTTGGAAGTGCTTGAATGGGGTGCGTTCTTTGGTTGTTCTCGCTTGAAAAATGTCTATTGCCTTGCCGAGAATATAACTTTCTATTGGACTATTGCATTTGATATCTCAGACATTGAACATGCTATTTTATATGTGCCTCAAGATTCGGTCGGTATTTATATGAAGCAAGAACCTTGGAACAAATTCAAGGAGGTTAAGCCTGTCCTGCCCTGAAATGACTTGTCCATTTCCAAATCGAAACATAGAATACGTCAGCCCTTTCTCGCTCAATGTGAAACTTTACAAATATCGATCATGAAAAGTAATCTCATAGCCCTTTTGCCAATAGTCATTATTCTGCTTGGAATCCTGCCATCATCGACCCTTGGCAGGGCACAAGGCCAGACATCGGATGATTCCAAGATAGATAGTATTATTTATATTAATTATGCTGTAACAGACACTACATTTTTAGACAGCATGTTAATTACCGAAGATTCCTCTTATTTTCGCGGCAACCGCCCATGGGACACGATTGTCGGAGAGTCTAATCAGAAACTGGGAATCGATTTTCATGAATTATGTCGGCTCAAGGATGTCTACAGAAGCCCAGGCAGGGAAAAAGAATTCAAATTGGATCAACTGGTTTTTTATCATGGGCCTGATCAGATTCATGTTTTAGGTCCTATAAACAGTTTATATGACCCAGTAGATAAGGCACTTGAAAAATTGCATGTTATATATTTTACCCGATATAGGATTCTTTCCCATTCCACTTACTTTGATGTTAAGGAAAAATATCTTATCAAATATTTCCCCGAATATTTGGAAAAAGTCAAAAGTCCCGATTATGATTATGTAAGTGAATGGGAGCCTGCCCCCAGAGTCAAAGCTGTTGTAAATCTGATGAGACGGATTAGGATTATCTATGCCTATTACATCAACAGCTATGATGAGGATTTTCATCCTAGCAGTGAATTCACTGCCTTTGTTCAGTCGAGACCCATTGAAACATATGAGCTCAAACGCCATCTCGTCTTTCTCTCCAAGGAAAACCAGCAAAAGATATTGCCTTTCCTGAATGATAGCATTCAATGATACGTATTATCCATTCAACAAAAGCATGAAAACGAAAATAACACTATGAAAAGATTTATTACTATAATCTTTATTTTAGCGAGTTTTAGATGCCTATACTCGCAGATTTGGATAAGTACTAATGAAGAAGGAGAGTCTTATCAAAAAGCCGTTCTCGCTAATGCGGTGCTAAATGCTTTCGGAGAGGACACTGTTTCTGTTTGGC
>JAFZBE010000057.1 GCA_017561935.1 Bacteroidales bacterium
AAAATAACTGGAAAAACTGGGAATAACAAATATGCAACTTGAAGTGTTAAAATACAAAAAGTCCCTCATTTAGAGGGACTTAGTTCAAATTACTCCAAGTTGTTCAGAGTTGCTTATAAGGCATCATTTGCCCACGCAAAAGTTTTTAAAGATATTTCCTAATACTTCGTTGGGGGTGATTTGGCCGCCGGTGATTTCGGAGAGGTGCTCGAGGGTGAGGCGGAGGTCTTCTGCCAGGAGGTCGCCTGAGAGTTGCTGCTCCATGCCGATAATCACACGCAGGATGCTTTCGTGGGCACGGAGAAGGGCATCGTAGTGGCGGGCGTTGGTGATGATAATGTCGGTGTCGGCTATCTCTGGGATTTGGGCGGCATCATAGATGGCTTGCTCGAGTGTGTCAATACCTTGCCCGTATTTTGCCGCAATTCTAATGACGGGAGAATTTAGGGAAGAAAGTGATGGAATGGATTCTGTTCCGTTCTTGTCGATTTTGTTTATGATAACAATAAGTTTCTTTCCTTCAATGAGTTGTGAGATGTTATTAATATCTTCTATTGAAGGCTCGGAGTCAACCATCCAAAGTACGATGCGGGCTTTGTCGATGGCTTGATAAGTTCGCTCAATACCAATCTGCTCCACTTCGTCTGAGGTCTGACGAATGCCTGCCGTGTCGATGAACCGGAACACAATCCCATTGATGTCGATGGTGTCTTCAATGGTGTCGCGGGTGGTACCGTGAATGTTGCTTACGATGGCGCGATCGTCTTTGAGCAGTTGGTTGAGCAATGTGCTTTTGCCCACATTGGTTTTGCCTACAATGGCCACCGGAATGCCTTGCTTGATAGCTTGTCCTGTCTCAAAAGAACGGGCTAGCTGAACGATGCGGTTGTCAATTTTTTTTGTAAGTTCAAGCAACTCTCCACGATCGGCAAACTCAAGGTCTTCATGGTCGGAAAAATCGAGTTCAAGTTCCAGTAGGGAGGTGAGTTTGAGGAGTTGGTCCCGGAGTCGTGCGAGTTTATCGGAGAAGTGTCCGCGGAGTTGGCTCATTGCCAGCTGGTGGGTGGCACGATTTGTTGATGCAATAAGGTCGGCCACGGCTTCTGCCTGGCTGAGGTCCATCTTGCCGTTGAGGTAGGCGCGCTGGGTGAACTCGCCCGGGTTTGCCTGACGGCAACCGTTCTGAATCAGAAGTCCTAACACCTTGTTTAATATATATCGCGAACCGTGGCAGGAGACTTCGGCGCTATCTTCGCCCGTGTAGGAGCGTGGGGCATGGTAGATGCTTACCATCACCTCGTCGATGGGTACACGTTGCCCTGATGCGGCATCAATCTCAAAGATGTGTCCGTAGTGGATGGTGTTGGGCTTTTCTTGAGAGAGTGGTTTGGAGAAGACATGCGAAAGAATCTCAAGCGTCTGAGGGCCTGAGATTCTTATGATTCCAATTGCTCCACCTGAAGCTGTTGCAAGTGCGCAGATGGTGTCGTTCATTAAATACGATCCAATACGATTTTTATCAGTGTGTCGATACTATTCTTGTACTCGGTATTCATTTCTTTCGCATAGCGGTTGGCGATGACCATACAACAGGTCATGGCACGATGACCAAGTAACGAGGCAAGACCAGCTACGGCCGATGACTCCATTTCGAAGTTACAAATTTTCATGCCTTCGTATTCGAACGACTCAATCTTCTCGTTCTGCTGGGGATCGGCAATGTCAGCACGGAGCACACGTCCCTGAGGGCCATAGAAACCACCGCATGAGATCGTATAGCCGCGCACCATTTCGTCGCCTGCTATCTGGTCAATCAGCTCAGCATCAGCCACTGACACGTAGGGTGCTCCCTTGATGGGATCCCACGCCATGTGCTCTTTGAATGCCTTTTCCATGGGGATGTCGCAAACTACGTTACGGCCGGCATAGTAGTTCAGCAAGCCGTCGAAGCCAATGCTTTTCACGCTGGCGATGAAACTGCCCGTAGGAGTGAATGGCTGGAGGCCGCCACAGGTACCGATGCGTACCATGGTGAGTGTACGGTGCTCATCGAACTCCTCACGTGTCTGATAGTTGATGTTGGCCAGAGTGTCGAGTTCGTTGACCACGATGTCGATGTTGTCGCATCCGATACCATGCGACTGGCAGGTGATTCTCTTGCCCTTGTATGTACCCGTGATGGTGTGGAACTCGCGACTGCTGACCTCACACTCAATCGAGTCGAAGTGAGCGGCAACTGTGTTTACGCGGGCAGGATCGCCAACAAGCACCACCTTGTCGGCCAGTTGTTCAGGGCGAAGGTGAAGGTGAAAACATGAGCCATCGGAATTGATGATGAGCTCAGATTCGGGGAATTGTTTTTTTGCCATAGTCATTAAGATTGAAATAATTAACGTTAGGTTGGCGACTGAACGCCATTTTACAAGGAGGGATTTTTAGTTGTCGAGAGCAATATTCTCGATAATGCGTATTTTCTTTTCTGTTGCCTTGATGTCGGAGCGAAGTTGCTCGATTTCCTTTTCGGCCTTCAGAATTTCGGAACCGAGGGCTGTACGGTCGAAGCGGTTTGCCTGGTGATACTTTTTGCGGGCCTCTTCGATTTCTTTCTCGCTTTTGGCAAGCATCTGCTGCATTTCCTGAATTTGCTGGACTCGCTTTTTGTTCTCAGGAACCGTAAACTGGTCGATGTCGTAGTAAGTGACGTCGTCGTTGATATGGAAGACGAACTTGCTCATGGTGGGACGGCCTTTGTGTTCCCTCAGTCCCTTAAGCCTTCTCTCTGCACGGGCCAGTTCGGTATAGTTGCCTACCCATGTGTCGCTGATGCTATGTATTGTAGCACGTGAGCGAACGAATGAAGCACCATCACGCTCGATGCTCAGGTTCTCGCGTGTAGGAGAGGGGACGAAGGTATAGATGCAGACGCGTCCGGGTGGTTGTCTTCTGTCTGTAACGAACCATCCGAGTGAATCAATCTCATCCTCAATGTAGAGGTAGTCGTTGGCCGTAGAATTAAACGGGAATCCAATGTTTTGCGGCTTCAGGTAGGTGTTGTCCACGTCATCGTAGCGTGTCACGAAGATATCGTAGCCGCCTATGCTTTCCGAGCCTTTTTGGGAGAAGTATAGCGTGATGCCGTCGGTCATGAGGAAAGGATAGTTGGCGGGGTCACCGAGTGCTTCCACGAAGTGCCGGTCACCCCATTGGTCTCCTTCTCTGTCCTTGGTATAGATTCGCGCACTTCCCATCGTGTCGCAAATCGTATAGAACATCTTGTCGCCAATCTCATTTACAAACTGGTAACCATACTTCGTACGTTTGATTGAACCGCATTCGGGAGGAAGCGGTATATAGTCGATGAAACTGTCCTTGGCCACCACGATGCTGTCGATGATGAGCAACTTTTGTGTGGCTTGGAGCATGTTCTCGTAGAGAACTTGCGTGTGGGACATTTGTTTTACGGCTGTCTCTTGAGCCATCAGGGCCGTTGATGCCATGATGAAGGCAAGCACGAGGAATGATTTCAGTTTGTACATGAGTCTTCCGGTTTATTTAGATTGAAGTTTTGCGTCCATAGAAGCAGCAGCACGGCGGCCGTCACCCATAGCGAGGATAACCGTTGCACCTCCGCGCACGATGTCGCCACCGGCAAATACCGTAGAGCGTGAAGATTGCATCTGGTCGTCAACGGCAATGGTGTTCTTGCGGCCCAGTTCCAGACCTTTAATAGACTTGGGAACGAGCGGGTTGGGACTTACGCCCACGGCCACGATAACCTGATCTACATCGAGCGTCACCGTCTGACCTTCAACAGGAACAGGTGAACGGCGGCCAGAAGCATCAGGCTCACCGAGTTCCATTACTTGCAGAACAGCCTGCTTGACGGCACCATTCTCGTCTGCGATGTATTCGATGGGATTATGGAGCGTGAGGAAGCGAATGCCCTCTTCTTTGGCGTGCTTCACCTCTTCCAAACGAGCTGGCATCTCCACCTCTGAACGGCGATAAACCAAAGTAACGTCAGCACCGAGGCGCTTGGCCGTACGGCAAGAGTCCATGGCCGTGTTACCACCGCCTACCACAAGCACGTTCTTCGCAGGATTCAATGGCGTGTCGGTGGTGGGATTGGCAGCATCCATCAGGTTCACACGCGTGAGGTACTCGTTTGACGACATGATGTTGATGGCGTTCTCGCCGGGGATGTTCATGAAGTTGGGCAGACCGGCACCAGAACCTACGAAGATGCCCTTGAAGCCCTGAGCCTCGAGTTCATCAACGGAAATGGTCTTCCCGACAATAACGTCTGTCTGGAAATGAACGCCCATCTTGGCAAGGTTGTTAATCTCGACGTCAACGATGGCGTTGGGCAGACGGAACTCGGGAATACCATATTTCAGCACGCCGCCAATCTCGTGGAGAGCCTCGAAAACATACACATCGTAACCCTTCTTGACCATATCGCCGGCAAAACTCAATCCGGCAGGACCAGAGCCCACAACGGCAATCTTAATGCCGTTGGAAGGTGCAATCTCGGGCAACGACATGTTTCCGCTCTCGCGCTCAAAGTCGGCGGCAAAGCGCTCCAGATAGCCGATAGCCACAGCCTGACCGCCACTCTTCAGGTGAATGCACTTGCTCTCGCATTGCTTCTCCTGAGGGCATACACGGCCGCAAACGGCGGGCAGGGCAGAGGTGTCCTTGAGCACTTTGGCAGCTGCCAAGAACTGACCGCGCTCGATATTCTTGATAAACGAGGGGATATTCACATTCACGGGGCAACCTTCAACGCACGACGGCTTTGGGCAGTCAAGACAACGTTTGGCCTCTGTGAGCGCCTGCTCCTTGGTGAGACCTGTGTTCACCTCCTCGGTGCGGGTTGTAGCACGATAGACGGGGTCAAGTTCAGGCATTTTCACGCGCTCGATGGCCATGCGCTCCTTGGGCTTCATGCTCTTACGAAGTTCCTGTCGCCATTCAGCCTTCGGGTCGGTGAGGACCTCGATGGAATCGTCGGTCGGGGTTTCGTCCATAGCGATGTCGGTGCTTGAACTTGTGGCGACGGCATCACCACTTGCAGAACAGAGATGCTCTTCATAGTGGGCAAGTTCCTCCTGCTCCTCGCGCTTGAAGGTTCCCATGCGCTTGAACATCTCATCCCAGTCAACAAGGGCTCCGTCGAATTCAGGACCGTCGATGCAGACGAACTTCGTCTTGCCTCCGATGGTCAGTCGGCAGGCTCCGCACATTCCCGTTCCGTCCACCATAATGGTGTTGAGGGAAACTTCGCAAGGGATGTTGTATTTCTGGGCGGTAAGGTTCGAGAATTTCATCATGATGGGAGGACCGATGGCAAACACCTTGTCAACATGTTCCTGCTCAAAGAATTTCTCCATACCCACGGTGACTACGCCCTTTTCGCCATATGAACCATCGTCGGTCATGATGATTACCTCATCGGAAGACTCACGAACCTTGTCTTCCAAGATTATCAAGTCCTTTGATCGTCCGGCCATCACGCTTAGAATCCTGTTACCTGCGGCCTTCAAAGCCTGGATGATGGGCAGCATGGGAGCCACGCCCAATCCACCTCCGGCACAAACCACCGTACCGTATTTCTCTATTCGTGTGGGATTGCCCAGCGGGCCTACCACGTCGGCCACATAGTCGCCTACGTTCAATGCACACAGTTTCTTACTCGACAGACCTACCATCTGCACAACCAGCGTGATGGTGCCTTTTTCGATGTCGGCTCCGGCGATGGTCAGCGGCATGCGCTCACCTTTCTTGTCGACGCGTACGATGACGAAGTTGCCAGCCTTGCGGCTCTTGGCAATGAGTGGTGCTTCAATTTCGAAAAGGAAGACCTTTTCAGAAAATTGTTCTTTCTTGATAATCTTGTTCATATATTGTTCGGTTGTTTTCTTTGTTTTTGTTGCAATCTTGCAACATACTGGATTTTAGTCGATGATGTCGCATCCCATATACGGTACGAGGGCGGCAGGAACCTTGATGCCATTTTCCGTCTGGTTGTTCTCCAGCAGGGCGGCTACGATGCGGGGGAGGGCCAGTGCAGAGCCGTTCAGTGTGTGGCAGAGTTCGGGCTTCTTGGCACCCTCGGGGCGATAGCGGCACTTCAGTCGGTTTGCCTGATAAGTATCGAAATTGCTCACGCTCGAAACCTCCAGCCAGCGCTTCTGGGCTTCAGAATACACCTCGAAGTCGTAGCAGATTGAAGATGTGAAACTCTGGTCGCCGCCACAGAGCAGCAAGATGCGGTAGGGCAGTTCCAATTTCTTCAGCAGGCCCTCTACGTGCTCCAGCATTTCGCGGTGGCTCTCCTTCGAATGCTCAGGCTTGTCGATGCGCACGATTTCAACCTTCGAGAACTCGTGCAGGCGGTTCAGTCCGCGCACATCCTTGCCGTACGAACCAGCCTCGCGACGGAAGCACTCGGTGTAGGCGCAGTTCTTGATGGGCAGGTCCTTCTCGTCGAGGATGACGTCGCGGTAGATGTTCGTCACGGGCACCTCGGCCGTCGGGATGAGATAGAAGTCGTCCACCTCGCAATGATACATCTGGCCTTCCTTGTCGGGCAACTGACCAGTACCGTAGCCTGATGCGGCATTCACCACCGTGGGAGGCATAATCTCGGTGTATCCGCTTTTGCGGGCCTCGTCGAGGAAGAAGTTGATGAGTGCTCTCTGCAGACGGGCACCCTTGCCGATATAGACGGGGAAGCCTGCACCGGTAATCTTCACGCCCAGGTCGAAGTCGATGAGGTTGTATTTCTTGGCCAGTTCCCAGTGGGGCAGGGGATTCTCGATGCCAAGCTCGGGATTCACATCCCAGTTGCCCACGGTATCACCCTCACGGCATTCGCGCAGGTTGCTCTTCACCACGTGGTTGTCTTCGGCTGCCGAACCTTCGGGCACCTCGTCGTATGGTATGTTGGGGATGGTGCAGAGCAGTGCCGTCATGTCCTCTTCGGCTTTCTTCATCTGCTCTTCCAGTTGCTTGTTTGTCTCCTTCATTTCCGAAACCTTCTGCTTGATAGCCTCGGCCTCGTCTTTCTGTCCCTGTTTCATAAGTCCGCCAATCTGTGCAGCCATCTTCTTGGCCTCAGAGAGGTTTGCGTCCAGTTGTTGTTGTGATTCGCGGCGCTGCTTGTCGATGTCCAGCACCTGGTTAATGGCTTCTTCTGCACCGTTGAAGTGCTTCTTGTTCAGACCGCTGATTACACGGTCGCGTTGCTCTTTGATGAGTTGTAATGTCAGCATATTGTATTTTGTTTATTCTTGTTTTCGTATAACGATGCAAAGGTACAAAAACTTTCTGAACCGTGCAAGAATATTTTGTAAAATTGGATGTACGCGCGTGCGAAATTCGTCAAATTCGTGTGAATTTACAAATTCGTGGTGATTATCTATGACAAATGACAGATGACAGTTTTTTGAAATCGATTTTCACCTCAGACTATGAATTATATATATTTATAAATATATATAATTTAATATATACTATTTATTTCTTTCCGTTTTTCCAATTACAGAAAACTGTCATCTGTCATCTGTCATC
>JAFZBE010000058.1 GCA_017561935.1 Bacteroidales bacterium
AAGAACAGTCGCAGGTCGTTGATGCCATACTTTAGCATGGCGATGCGCTCCACACCCATACCGAAGGCGAAGCCCGTGTATTTCTCTGGGTCGATGCCGCTGGCGATAAGGATGTTGGGATCGCACATGCCGCAGCCCAAAATCTCAACCCAACCCGTGTGCTTGCAAATGTTGCAGCCCTTGCCGCCGCAGATATTGCATGAGATATCCATCTCCGCCGAGGTCTCGGTGAAGGGGAAGTAGGACGGGCGGAAACGCACCTTGGTGCCCTCACCGAAGAACTCCTGCACGAAATGATATAATGTCTGCTTCAGGTCGGCGAAGGAGACGCCCTCATCAATATAGAGGCCCTCGATTTGATGGAAGATACAGTGGGCACGGGCCGAGATGGCTTCATTACGGAACACACGGCCAGGGGCAATAATGCGGATGGGCGGCTGATGGGTCTCCATCACGCGCACCTGCACGCTCGAGGTGTGAGTACGCAGAAGCACATCCGAGGCCTTGTTGACATTGGGCTCTTTGTTGATGAAGAAGGTGTCTTGCATGTCGCGGGCGGGATGGTCGAGCGGGAAGTTCAAGGCCGAGAACACGTGGTAGTCGTCCTCAATCTCGGGACCTTCGGCGATGGTGAAACCGAGATGGGAGAAGATCTCGTTAATGTCGCGGCGCACAATGGACAATGGGTGACGGGCACCCTTCATGTCGGCAGCAGGCATGCTCATGTCAAAACCGGCATCGTGGCTGTGCTGGCTCTCAAATTTTTGCAGCTGTTCTTCAACCTTGTCCTGCACGACGTTCTTCAACTCGTTGAGTTTCATGCCCATCTCCTTGCGGAGTTCGGGAGCCACGTTCTTGAAGTCGGCGAACAAGGCAGGGATGACACCTTTTTTACTCAAATAGGTAATGCGGAAATTCTCCAAAGCTTCTTTGCTGTCGGCTTGGAAATCACGCACTTGGGATAATATCTCCTCGATTCTTTCTTTCATGGGAATTAAAGATTAATGGCAGCAACTCTTTTCGCAGCCCTTCTCAATAGTAACAGAAATGATGGTGACAGGCTCTACCGGTACATCCATTGCTCCTGTCTTGACGGCAGCAATCTTGTCGACCACATCAAGGCCCTCGGTCACCTCGCCGAAAACGGTGTAGTCGCCGTCGAGATGCGGTGTGCCCCCCACGGTCTTATAAGTTTGACGTTGCTTAGCAGATAATACTTTGCCAGAACGGTTTTCAAACATGTCCAACCATTTGTCGTCGTACACCTTGCCTTGCACGATATAGAACTGTGAGCCGCTGGAAGCCTTCTTGGGGTTCACCTGGTCACCTTGACGTGCAGCAGCAAGAGCGCCTTTCTTGTGGAAATGATTGTCCTTGAACTCGGCAGGAACGGTATAGCCTGGGTCGAGACGGCCATCGGCATTCTGACCACCTTGAATCATAAAGTTCTTGATGACGCGGTGGAAGGGCGAGCCGTTGTACCAGCCATCGTTCACCAATTTGATGAAGTTATCGCGGTGCAGTGGTGTATCATTATACAACTTGGCTTTAATGGTTCCCATGCTGGTTTTAATGACAACAACGGTTTCTTTGTTTGCTGAACATGTCGAAGCGTCTTTCTGTTGTGCCGAGCAGGTCAGTCCTGCAATAATCAATGCGGCTAAAATCAATTTTTTCATAATATCAGACTTTTAACTATTAATTTTCAACAATTAATTACTCATTTACAATGGAATAGGTAACTTCAAGTCTCATCTTCTCGCCAACAAGAGCATTCGGACCGTTGATGACAAGACGTTGTGCTCCGTATGATGCGCCATTGATACCCAAGCTGATGCCCATGTTCTCTTTTTTCTCCATGATGATGCTCTGAAGGTATTCTGAGATTCGGAAGGTGACGGAATTGTTGCTTGAACTATACGAGCCTCCGAAATAATTGGTGCCTTCATAATAGTCGGGGAGGAGATAGGTGGTGCTATCGGCGTTGAAACCAACCAAGGAGAATGCAGAAGGTGCCCTGTAGATGGAATCTGTGGTCAGCGTGGAGGCAGGTAATATCAGTTTCGCTTCGTTGACGACAAGATGACCGTCGACCAAGGAATCGGTCCAATGGTTGAGATGAGGGAATTTAATCCAAACCTTTACGCCACCCATGGCTTGCAGATAGACTTCCTCTTTTCCTAAAGAAGTTTGATTTTCAAGTACTTGGTTAACAAATGCGGGGCTTCCTTGGGTGTAGTTGTGGTCAATATGGTTGAAATAGGCATCCGAAGAAGTTACATAGAAACTATAGCGCATCGGTTTCTCTGGCGTGGCTGCATCGTGATAGTAGAGCTGTAGCAGCGAGTAGGAGTTATTGGTCAGGTTGATGTATGTGATAGCACCGTCTGTGGCTACGGGGTCACAGGTCAGATAAAGACCTTTGAAGTATTGTTTAAAGAGGTCGGGGCGTGAATAAGCCGTCGTGTCTAAAGACATAAGATATTGACCCAGCTCCTGACTCAAGGGGATGCGAATGATGGGCTGTGGTACAGTGTCGGCACCGATGATGTGTGTTTTGGTTCTGGGATGCGGACGGAACTGGTAGCTGTTGGCTTGGTCGGCAGTGCTTGTAGCCACTGTCGAATGGTTGTAATAATTCGTTTCCGTCGACAAAGTATCCGTCAGCTCGTAGGCATGAACAGTCTGCAATGCTGTAGTGTCGCCATAATACCCAGAGATGTAGAGTTGGAGCACTATCGAATCCAATACAGGGTTACTGCCATAGCTCTGACCAGCCACCGAAGGGCGGAACTGGGTATAGAAACCAGCTTCGGAAGTGCCTAAAACAGGGTCTTTCATGGCACCCAACAGAGCGTTGGTAGCGTTTCCCGTGGCGACGGAGTCAAGATAAGAATGGCATTCAATCTCTACCGTGTCGGTATGGTAGACACCGATATAGTTATCGCCCGAAATCAGGTTGTTGCCGATGGTTTCAGGGGATTTCTTGCACGAGGCGAAGGTCAAAAACAACGTGCCAATCATTAACGCTAAAAAGGTTCGAGCGGTTGAATGATGTGTTTTCATCAGGTTGAAAATTGTTGAGATTATTCGTTGTGAGATAACTCAAAAACGCGATTCTTATTGTTTCTGGAGAATGGTATCATAGAAATCGTTGCAGGCTTGGGCGTAATGCACCTGCTCTTCATACGATAGGACGGGTTTCTTAACGGTCTGTAGATGCTCCGCGATTTCAGGATGCAGATGGTCGGTGCTGACGACGATGCCGTCGGAATAGTCGATGGCGGCTTTGGTTAGGTTGACGTAATTGGCTTCCTTGAAATACTTGAGGTCTTTTGCATTCATCCCCTGAAGCTTCATTTTCTTGTCGAAGCCTGGTTTGAAGGTCTCTTGGAAGCCGTCGTCATAAATCGAATAAACAATTTTCGATTCGTTGAAGAGTGGGTTGTCGCGCACGTTCATGGCCCGTTTGATGTAGACAGGCATTAATGCCGAAATCCAGCCGTGGCAGTGGATGACGTCGGGCGACCAGTTGAGTTTCTTCACCGTCTCGATGACGCCACGGGTGAAGAAGACACAGCGGCTGTCGTTGTCCTCACAAAACTCGCCCTTTTCGTTATACATCAGGTATTTCTTCTTCGTGAAGAAGTCGTCGTTGTCGATGAAATAAATCTGCATCCTCGCCTTTTGGATGGAAGCCACCTTGATGATGAGTGGGTGGTCCGTGTCGTTAATGATGAGGTTCATGCCCGAGAGGCGAATCACCTCGTGGAGCTGATTGCGGCGCTCGTTGATGACACCGTATCGCGGCATGAAGATGCTGTTTTCCTTACCGCTTTCTTGAGTGGCCTGTGGCAGGTAGCGGCCGATGAGGCTCATCGGGGTCTACTGCAGATATGGTTCGATTTCCTGATGGACGAATAGTACTCTTTTCTTGCTAG
>JAFZBE010000059.1 GCA_017561935.1 Bacteroidales bacterium
AGATGGTGCTGCACTGAATCGTGTAGAAGATGATTCGAAACTCGAAGCGGCCGTAGCAAAGGTGATGTAAAACAATCTTCACCGAGTTACTACACCGGTGGAGACAAGGTTCATTTTTTCGAAGCAACACATAACGTAGGGCGTAAGCTCTACGCTATGTGGTTTTAACGATAATGTAATAACAAACAAATAACAACTAAATTAAAAATTTAGAAAAACACCATGGCAGAAGTTATGTCAGAAGAGGGTTTCAAGGCAATCCTCGCAGAAATTCAGTATTTGGAGAGTGTAGAACGACCAAAAGCTTCGCAGGCTATAGCAGAAGCTCGCGACAAAGGAGACCTCAGCGAGAATGCTGAGTACGATGCCGCTAAAGATGCCCAGGGTAAACTTGAGGCACGAATTGCTCTACTCAAGGACAAGGTGGCAAATGCCCGTATTATCGATGCAACCAAACTCAGCACCGACAAGATACAAATCATGAGCAAGGTACGCTTACTCAATCACAAACTCAAGAAAGAGGTCACTTACACCATCGTTTCCGAATCGGAAGCCAACTTCCTGGAAGGAAAAATCTCAGTAGCTACTCCTATTGCCAAAGCTTTGCTGAACCATAAGGTCGGAGATATCGTGGAAGTAAAAGTTCCAGCAGGTGTGCAGCAACTCGAAGTACTTGATATCAGTCTTTAACTTTTAATTTTTCTTACTATGACAATCTTTTCTCGTATCGTCGCTGGTGAGATTCCCAGCTACAAGGTTGCCGAGGACGAAATGTTCTATGCTTTCCTCGACATTAGTCCCGTAGCCAAAGGCCATACCCTCGTCATTCCCAAACAAGAGATTGATTATATCTTCGACGAGAGTGACGAACTGCTTTCGGCTCACATCGTTTTTGCCAAGCGCGTGGCAGCAGCCATCAAGAAGGCTATTCCCTGTGTAAAGGTAGGTATGTGCGTCTTGGGGCTTGAAGTACCTCATGCCCACATCCATCTGGTCCCGATGCAGACCGAAGGCGATATGAATTTCCGCAAAGAGCACCTCAAACTTGATGCCGAGGAGATGAAAGCTATTTGCGAGAAGATTGCCACAAACTTTGAATAATTGTTTACTTTTCGCCAAATAAAACACTAAATAAAAACAGCGAACAAGTAACAACTTATAATTTTATGCAGAACGAATTCTACAAGTACGCAACACAGCATGTCGGTCTGAACAGCAATGCGCTCGACCAATACATGCGTTTCACAAGCCGACAGGCATCCACTCAGGACCCTCGTGCCAGTTATATCAATCCATCCATCATCGAGGAGCGACAACTCAATGTTGCACAAATGGATGTGTTCAGCCGACTGATGATGGATCGCATCATCTTCCTTGGCACAGAGATTGACGAATATTCCGCCAATGTAGTCCAAGCTCAGCTGCTCTTCCTTGCCAGCACCGAGTCAGACAAGGACATCACCATGTACCTCAATTCTCCTGGTGGCATCGTGAGCGGTGGTCTTGCCATCTACGATACGATGCAGTATATCTCGTGCGACGTTTCGACAGTCGTAACCGGCATGGCAGCATCAATGGCTTCGGTTCTCCTTGTTGCAGGCACGAAGGGCAAACGTTTCGCTTTGCCTCATAGCCGCGTCATGATTCACCAACCTCTTGGTGGCACACAGGGTCAAGCCAGCGACATGGAGATTGCCGTCAACGAAATCAAACGCCTCAAGGCTGAGCTGTACCACATCCTTGCCGATCACACTGGTCAGACCCTCAAGCAAATCGAGAAAGACTGCGATCGCGACCATTACATGACCGCACAAGAGGCGCTCGAGTATGGTATGATTGACAAAATCTTCACACGTACGAAATAATGGCAAGGACGAAAGAAGATCATTGTAACTTCTGCGGACGCTCACGTTCGGAGGTGAATCTCCTCATTTCGGGTCTGAATGGCTATATCTGCGACCAATGTGCCGAACAAGCCAAGATGATCGTTGATGAAGCCATGGCCAGAAACCGTAAGGATGGGCCCGACAACCTGGACTTCGCATCACTTCCACGTCCGCAGGATATCAAAGATTTCCTCGACGGCTACGTCATCGGACAGGAAGAAGCGAAGAAGGCTCTCTGCGTAGCTGTCTATAACCATTATAAGCGATTACTTCAACCCAAGGAACGTGACGGCATAGAGATAGAAAAGTCGAACATCATCATGGTAGGTCAAACAGGCACGGGAAAGACACTACTTGCCAAGACCATTGCCAAGATGCTGCAAGTCCCCTTTGCTATCGTCGATGCTACTGTACTCACTGAAGCTGGATATGTAGGTGAAGACATCGAGAGCATACTTACTCGTCTGTTGATGGACTGCGACTATGACACAAAGAAAGCCGAACGTGGTATCGTCTTCATCGACGAGATAGACAAGATTGCTCGCAAAGGTGACAATCCTTCCATCACGCGAGACGTATCAGGAGAAGGTGTGCAACAAGGTCTTTTGAAACTCCTCGAAGGTTCAAAGGTCAATGTTCCACCAGCCGGTGGGCGAAAGCATCCCGAACAGAAGTTCATTGAAGTCGATACTACCAATATACTCTTTATTTGTGGTGGCGCATTCGATGGCATCGAAACAAAGATTGCTGCCCGTCTGAACACTCATAGTGTGGGTTTCAAGACTGATGAGAAGCGCAAGGATGTCGATCGTGATAATCTTTTGCAGTATATCACACCTGCCGACTTGAAGAAGTTCGGATTGATTCCTGAAATCATCGGACGTCTGCCCATCCTTACCTACCTTGAGCCTCTTGACAAGGATGCACTTCGCAGAATCCTCACCGAACCCAGGAATGCCATAACCAAGCAGTATGTAAAGCTTTTCGGTATGGATGGTATCAAGTTGACCTACGATGAAGAAGTATTCGACTACATCGTCGATAAGGCGATAGAGTTCAAGCTTGGTGCCCGTGGTCTTCGTAGTATCACCGAGAGCATCATGATGGATGCCATGTTCGCGATGCCTTCGAGCAACAAGAAGGCGTTGAGAATTACCCTTGACTACGCCAAGGAACAACTATCGAACTCGAGTCTTGAGCGAATGCAGGCTTCCTAAAAAGCATCAACCTTTAACACTTATCAATATGAAAAATGCATTAACATTCGTATTCACACTGCTACTTGCAGTTGTTACCGTATGCGCACAAAACAACGATCCACGTGCTCATATAGAGGTGAATGATTGCCCAAATGGAGCTATCTATCTACCTGCTCCTCCTACGTTGGACGACAGTCGTTTCCTCAACGACTTCGCTCAGTACCGTTGGGGATTCAGGGAACGTAACAACAAGAAACGCCTCGACCTTGCTCTTGTCGATGGAAACCGTGACGAAGAATTGTTGATGCAGCGTTTTGCTCCAGCACTAGGCTTTACCATCACAGCCCAGAATGCTCCCAAGACTTTTCAATTGATGAGGACATTACGTTACGATGCAACCGCAGCATGCGAAATGGCAAAGGTTACGTTTGCTCGTAAACGACCCTATCAACAGTTTGATGAACGTACTCCCTGCCCAGAATGGGAGAACGATCGTCCTAATTCCTATCCCTCTGCCCACACTGCGCAGGGGTGGCTTTACGCCATGGTCTTCACCTATCTTGATCCCGAGAATCAGAACGAGATTCTCAAGATAGGCTACGACTATGGCGTTAGTCGTATTATCTTGGGCTATCATTATCAGAGTGACACCGATGCCGGACGATTGGCTGCTTCTGCGACATTTGCTCGCTTGCTCGCCGTTCCAGGATTCATCGAAGAAATGCAGGCTGCCAAAATAGAGTATCAGGCTTTGAAGGAAAAGATGATGCATCGACCCATCGTCGTACTGTACGACAATGATGTTCATTGCAACATTGAAGGATATTCAAAGATAGCGGGTTTGCGTGATGCTATTGCCGCCGCCGACACTGCATACGTGGCTGTAGTCAGCTCTGGTGACTTCGTTCAAGGTGGCCCTGCAGGCACGCTTTCGAAGGGACAATACATCATCGACATCCTCAACTCCGTAGGATACGATGCTATGACTCTCGGCAATCATGAATTCGACTATAAGATACCTCAACTCTTCAACCTCACCAATCAGTTGAATGCACCTGTGACCTGCGTCAACTTCAGCGATATTCAAACGGGTAAAAGGATTTATGCTCCTTATGTCATCAAAAAGTTCGGAGCACGCAAGGTCGCATTTGTGGGTGTGGTGACTCCAAGTACCATGTTGTCTGAGGGTGCCGCGTTCTATGACGAAGACGGCACACAACTCTACGACCTGCATCATGACGACGTCTATCGACTCGTGCAACAGGCCACCGATAGTGCCCGCTCACAAGGTGCCGACTATGTTGTCGTACTTTCTCATCTTGGAGAAGCCACGTTCGATGTAGTTTCAGGCAAGTTGATTACTGCTACAACGGGTATCGATGCCGTGCTCGACGGACATTCACATGCCACAATCCCTGGCGAAATGGTTGTCAACAAGGAAGGGAAGAGTGTGCTTAGTTCACAGACTGGAACAAAGTTTGCCAACATCGGAAAGCTCTACATCGGTAGCAATGGGAAACTCTCGACCGAACTGCTCCCCACCGACAAGATAGAATACAAAAGTGTCGCTGTTCAAGCCGTAATCGATAGCATCAACGAAATCAATGCCGCGCTTACCAACAAAGTCTGTGGTCGTGCCGATCAAGTTATGACTATCCTCGATGATAATGGTAAGCGTTTGGTACGCAATGGCGAGACAAACCTCGGAAACTTTGTGGCAGATGCCTTCCGATGGTATGGCGATGCACAGCTGGCATTCTCAAATGCGGGTGGCATTCGCCAGAATCTTCCTAAAGGAGACATCACTTATGGTAACCTTCTTGAAACACAACCTTTCAGCAACGAGATGTGTGTCATCCGAATCTCCGGCCATCTCCTTTGCGATGTGCTTGAGGTAGGATCTGAAGCTTTACCCGAAGAATCCGGGTTCTTTGTACAACCCTCGGGATTCCGCTACACCATCAATAAGGATGCCATACCTCGTGTATCGGACGTGCAGATCCTTAACGACAAAGGTGAATATGAGCCCATTGATATGGATAAGGAATATACCCTTGCCACATTGAATTATAACCTTTCGCAGTACAATGGTCTCATGCTCAACTGTGAACTTGTCAAACAAAACATTGGTCTCGACGTAGAGGCGTTGTATAACTACCTTATAAACCCGCTTAAAGGACGTATAGGTTCAGAATATGCCCATCCTCAGGGACGCATCACTATCCGTTAATTTATGGCATATAATCTCAGTCAAATCTCCCGCATTCTTGGCTGCCCGCTTCGCGGCAACCGTTTGGCAACAGCAAACACCCAACCCAAGGTCTCGCTGCTGTTGACCGACAGCCGCAGTCTGACGTTTGCCGACCAGACATTGTTCTTCGCGCTTTGTACCTCGAAGGGCGATGGTCATCGTTATATCCCTCAACTCTACAATTTGGGAGTGAGGGCTTTTGTGGTTTCCGAAAGTAATGAAGAGTTTCGAAACACCTGTCCAGAAGGATGGTTCATTGTGGTGCCGGATACACTTGTCGCCCTGCAAAAACTGGCTGCAGCGCACCGTCGGAAGTTCAATGACATTCCCGTGATTGGCATCACCGGTTCCAATGGCAAAACCATCGTCAAGGAATGGCTCTATCAACTGTTGAGTCCCTATCGCAACATTGTACGCTCTCCACGAAGCTACAACTCCCAGATTGGTGTGCCGCTTAGCGTTTGGCAACTTAACGAGGATTGCAACCTCGCTATCTTTGAGGCTGGAATCAGCCAACCGGGAGAGATGGAGAAACTAGAGCCGATTATCCGACCGACCATCGGCATCCTCACCAATATCGGAACGGCTCATGATGCTGGCTTTGAGTCGCAACAGCAGAAACTGGTCGAGAAACTACAACTATTCCGCAACTGCGATGTCATCATCTACAACGCCGACATCCCAGGCATCAGTGATGCCCTTGAGATTGCTGGTGTCGGAACCCGCAGCATGGCATGGACACGTCGTCACAAGGATGCACAAATCACCGTCCTTAAGGTCGAACGCACCGACTCATCCACCACCGTACATTATCTTGTCCTAGGCTTCGAAGGAAGTTTCACCATTCCAATGACCGATGATGCATCGTTTGAGAACGCGATGCAGTGTCTCTGCCTCATGGTATATCTGGCCATTCCACCCAAGCAGATTGCAGAACGAATGAGTCTGCTTGCCCCCCTTGCCATGCGACTTGAGGTGATGGAAGGCAAGAAAGGTTGTATGCTTATCAATGATGTTTATAGCAACGACCTGACATCCCTTCAAGCAGCTCTCGAGTTCCAGAAACGTCGTAGTGTTCCATCACTCACCAACACACTTGTCTTGAGCGATGTGCCCCAAGTGCCTTTGGACGAATCTCACCTTTGCAAAAGAATTGCTCAGCTTTGCCAGATTTACAATATCCGCAAACTTATCCTTGTTGGTTCAAACCTAATGCATTCGAAGCAAGAAATGCTAAATGAACTTAAAGTTCAAGGTCTGAGCATTTCATTGTCATTCTTTGAGAAAACCGAGGACCTGCTCGAAAGTGAAGCAATCCACCTTTTCCAGAATGAGTTCATCTTGTTAAAAGGCGCAAGAGCCTATCAGTTCGAGCGTATCAGCGACGAACTGCAACTACGTCGCCATGAAACGATCCTTGAGGTTGACCTCGATGCCATCGTCCACAATCTGAATAGCTACCGTAGTCATCTCAAGCCAGAAACCAAATTGACGTGCATGGTCAAAGCCTTTGGCTACGGAACAGGAAGCTACGAACTGGCCAAAACACTGCAGGATCAGAATGTCAATTATCTGGCAGTTGCTGTGGCTGATGAAGGAGCTGAACTGCGTCGTCAAGGTATTCGTACCCGTATCATGGTGATGAATCCCGAGATGTCGGCTTTCCGCACAATTATCGAGAATCGACTGGAACCCGAGATTTACAGTTTCCGTCTGCTGGATGCTTTTGTCAAGGAAGCGCAGCGCATGGGTGTTACCAATTATCCCGTACACATCAAGATCGACTCAGGTATGCATCGACTTGGGTTCCAATATCCCGAGATGGAGGAACTCATCTCTCGTTTCAAGAATCAGAATGCAATATCCATACGTTCCGTCTTCAGTCACTTTGCAACAGCCGACGATCCCAATCAGGAAGATTTCGTTCACGAACAAAAACGCCGTTTTGACCAATGTGCCGATTTGTTGCGAGCATCCTTCCATAATCATATCCTACGTCATATATGCAATTCAGCGGGTATCGAGGTTTATCCTCAGTACCAGATGGAGATGTGTCGTCTAGGCATCGGATTGTATGGCTTTGAGGCCGCTCCTGTCGATATGGACCTGCAACCAGTAGCCACCCTAAGAACCACAATCCTGCAGATCAAGAATATTCCTGCTTCCGAAACCATTGGCTATATGCGTAACGGAAAACTCAAGCGCGATTCACGTATCGCAATGGTACCTATCGGATATGCCGATGGCTACGATCGTCGTTTGGGCAATGGCAACTTCTATATGCTGGTCTTCGGTAATACAAATGACAACAAAGGCAAACTTTGTCCAACAATAGGAAATGTCTGCATGGATGTCACCTTCCTCGATGTCACAGATTGTCCGGAAGCACAGGAGGGTTCACAAGTGGAGGTTTTTGGAAAGAATCTTCCTTTGAAGCAGATAAGCGACAAATTAGACACGATCACCTACGAAGTCCTTTCAACGGTATCGTCGCGAGTTAAGCGCATTTATTATAAAGAATAAATGAGAAATACTGTCCTTCGCATACTCTTTGTATTGTTAGCCTTCAACCTTCAAAATTCATCTGTGTCTGCACAAGATACAGCCGACTCAACGTTGATGCGCTATCTGCGACATGAAGGATTGATTTCTTATCCAGCACGCAACATTCGCATATATCCAAACGCGCATGATAAACTCATTGACCTTTTCCAAGACATCGACAATGCTCAACGCAAGGTATGGATCGAGTATCTGATCATTGCGAACGACAGTATCGGAAAACTGTGTATGTGGCATCTCGAACAAGCAGCCAAGCGCGGTTGCGAGGTTCGTATGATGGTCGATGACTATAAAGACTGGGAACGAGGATATGGGATGCGCACACAAAGGGGCATGGACAGCATCCGTGGACTCGGCATCGATTTTGTCACCTTCGACCGTTTCCGTTTCCCGTGGTACAATCACGTGTGTCGCGATCATCGAAAGATAGTCAACATCGACGACAGTATCGGATATATCGGTGGCTTCAACATTGCTGATTACTATGTCAACGGAAAGCCTTCATACGGCGGATGGCGTGACACGCATATTCGAATTACAGGCGCCGCTGTCGAAGGAATGGCCAAATATTTCCATGAACAGTATCAATATCGAGGCACTGGAGGAAAGGGCAAATACACATTTGCAAGGTATCTCTTTGACGAAGACTACAAAAATATTAACGAAAATACACCAAAGGTTGTCTATTTCGAAAGGGGTAGGGCAAACAAGAAGAAGAAAGCCGAGGCTCGCAATGCCATAATAGCAGCTTTCGATGCTGCCCAAGACACCATCCGACTGGTGTCTCCCTATCTCTTGCCCACGCATACGGTTCGTCAGGCGATGATTCGTGCCATTGATCGCGGTGTGCATGTTGAAGTGCTATTTTCTAAGATTGGCGACATGGATATGCTTTCGTACGGCAATTTCCACTTCTCAAAACGTCTCATCCGACACGGTGCCCATGTCTTCCTATATAAGGGAAGTTTCCATCACAGCAAGATCATGATGATCGACGGCACTGTTTCGATGGTAGGAAGTGTGAATCTGAATTCGCGTTCCCTCAAATGGGACTACGAGGCAGCCTGCTTTGTTTTCGACAGAAAAACCACCGCCGAACTCAATCGCATCTTCGAAGAAGACAAGCTGCAATGCGACACCTTCAACCTCGAATATTACAAGAACGAGTTCCCTCGCAAATTCCGACACAAAGGATGGTGGGTCGATCGCTTCTTAACGCCCATCTTCTGACCTTCTCCAAAAAGAATTTCATTTTATTACCCTTAATCATACACAACCATGCTCAACGATTATCTTCTAGGTCTCGATGACCTCAAAACATTACATCAGTACCTTCATGATGTACCTTATGACGTAATTCGAAACAAGTTATACACATGCTATGACCTGTTTGATGACTTTGATCCCTACGATCCCATGAGTTTCAATCGCTGCTTGGACACCCGTGTCTTCATGCATGTGACAAAGACCGGCAAACAATCCACCAGTCGTCGAGAGAACGTGGCACGCGGTATTCACGACACATGTATCTTGAATGCCATGCAAGCATTTCTTCACGATTATGACCAGGTACAAGTTGTTGGCGTCATGGGAGGTCACGCTATGCTTCGCACCGACGATGCTTATCGTCAGACTGTAATGATAAGCAAGAAGTTGACCGAATTGGGATTCCTAATGATAAGCGGTGGCGGGCCAGGCGCCATGGAAGCTACGCACCTTGGTTCATGGATGGCTGGAAGAACAGAAGAAGAGGTCGATGATGCCTTGAAGATGCTGGCTCCAGCTCCGACTTTCAAGAGCCAGGGATGGTTATCTACGGCATTCGATGTGATCAGTAAATATCCACAAAGCCAATACAAGAGTCTGTCAATACCTACTTGGTATTACGGACACGAACCTCCGACAATCTTTGCCACACATATTGCCAAGTTCTTCAACAACAGTATTCGTGAAGATACCATACTCACCGAAGCTTACGGCGGACTTATCTACATGCCAGGCAGTGCTGGCACACTGCAGGAAGTCTTCCAGGAAGCCGTGCAGGATCACTATGTCTCACTGGGATATGCGAGTCCAATGGTCTTCGTGGGCAAACAGTATTGGACAGAGACGGTTCCCGTTTGGCCATTCATCCAATACATGATGGAGACAGGACAATACAAGAACCTCGTTCTCGACCTCTGTGACACCATCGATGAGATCGTAGAGTCAATCGTTAACTTCCGATTCTCAAGACCTCCTAAAAAATGAGACGTCTTCTTTCCTTTTTTACAGCCTTCCTGTTCTGCACCTGGTTGAATGCACAGGGACAAACCGGCATGGACAATGCCGAACCCATACGGATTGACTTGTGGCAAACGGGACAGCAACCTAATTCACGTTTACATGGTGATGCGCTGCCGTCTGACTCCATTGTCAACCATCGTATTTGGCGTTGTGGAGTGCCTCGCATCTATGCCTATCAGCCTGTTGCTGAAGAACGTTCCAAGACTGCTGTCATCCTTATCCCTGGAGGCGGCTACATCAAACAGGCATACGAAGTGAGCGGCATTTCTTTGGCAAAGTGGTTCAACAGCATCGGTATTACGGCTTTTGTCCTGCTTCATAGATTACCCAATCAAACCGAACTCATCGACCCATGGAAGGCACCTTTGCAGGATGCACAACGCGCAATTCGATATGTGCGAGCTCATGCCGAGGAATTTGGTATCGACCCCGAACGCATAGGCGTGATGGGCACCAGCGCAGGAGGACATTTCTCAGCCTGCGTCAGCACCATCAACGAAGATTGGTCAGCCATAGGAGATGAATACGACAAGGTTTCCTTCCTTCCAAATTTCGCGATTCTCGTCAGCCCCATCATCAACGAACTTGAACCCGAGACGGCGGGCAATCGCCTCGACTTATGCGGTACTTCGAAGGATGATTCCACCTGGTCAAAGCTATTCGCCATCGACAAGAGTGTGTCTTCGAGCAATCCTCCCACACTGATGATTCATGCCTCCGACGATTCCGCCGTTCCCGTATTGAACAGCGTGAAGATGTTCGAAGCTTTGAAAAGGGCGGGAGTAGAGAAATGTTCCCTTCATATCTTCCCCTTTGGCAAACACGCCATCGCTCTGCGTAACCAGCCGGGAAGCACAGCCCTCTGGCCAGAAATCGCAGAAGAGTGGATGAAGGAAATTGGAGTCTTCTAGATTCCCCACTTGCTGGGTTTCTTGCCAAAATAGATATCCAGTGTTCCACCTTTCACGATGTCATTGTGGTCAATCCATGTGCGATTGACAGGCTCTCCATTGAGCAGTACTTTTTGCACATAGATGTTCTTGGCGGAATTCTTATGGGTGATGATCCTGAACGTCTTTCCTTCACCGACATGGAGTGTGGCATCCTTTACTATGGCACTGCCAATCTGCCATTTCCCGCCACATGGTTCTACCTGATAGAGGCCAAGTGAGGAAAGAATGTACCACGCAGACATCTGACCAACATCTTCGTTGCCGCAAAGACCTGCTGGTTGATCGGAATACAAATCACTCATCACTTGACGCAGACGCTGGGCAGCCTTCCACGGTTGTCCGGCGTAATTATATAAATATATAATGTGGTGCGAAGGCTCATTGCCATGGGCATATTGACCGATGAGCCCCGTGATATCCGGATTGGCTTCTTCATTCAATTCGCTGCTTGCAAGGAAGAGGGAATCAAGACGCACGATGAAGTTAGCCTTTCCTCCATAACAATCGATGAGCCCTTCTACATCATGAGGAACAAGCCAAGCATATTGCCACGGATTTCCTTCGGTATAGTCTGAAGTCTGATAACAGGGATTGAAACCATCGCGCGGGCGGAATTCGCCCTTGACATCCAAGGCACGGAAGAATTGCAGGTTCTTGTCGAACATCTTCTTATAGCCCATGCTGCGCTGATGGAAGTGAGCACTATCTTCCTTCATTCCCAATCGTCCCAAAGCTTCTGCACCAGCCCAATCTGCTAAGAAATACTCCATGCTCTTGCCCACGGGTTCCCAATCATTGTGATCATAGGGAACATAACCCAGTTCCTCCATCCAATGCAATGAACGATTCTTTTTCAACAGACTTTCCTTAATAGCCTTGGCTGCCAATGTTGTGTCTATTCCTTGTACGTCTTTAAGGATCATATCTGCCAACACGGGAACTCCAGGGCAGCCCACCATGCAATAAGTTTCGTTATTCATCAGGTGCCAAACGGGGAGTTCACCTTGTTCTTGATAGATATGAAGCATGGTTTGTGCATAATCGGCAAGTTTGTCACGCATGATGAGTGTGGCCAATGGATGGGCCGAACGATAGGTGTCCCAAAGTGACCAAGTGGTGTAGTTCTGGAATTTCCCCTCACGGTAAGTATGATAATCACTGCCCATATAGTCTCCATTCACATCGTTCCAAACCTGGGGAGCTACCAAGAAATGATACATGCCGGTATAGAAGATTCGCATATCTTTCAAAGTAGGCATCGAGACTTCTATACGTCCCAACTCCTTGTTCCATGCTTGGTCAGCAGCTGCTCGAACGGCGTCGAAGTCCCAATCGTTCAACTCAGCAATACGATTGTTGCGTGCATTAAAATAGCTGGTGGGTGAGAGGGCGACTTTCACCATGAGTGGATTCGAAGCTGCATCATCAAAGAAAAGCACGCCAAACTTGCCATCCCACTGCACGTCCTTGATAGCTTCGTTGGTGCTCAATTCGAAATATACTTCCTGATGACTGGTCCACCCATGACTGATACGGTATCCTACGAGGGTGTGGTCATCGACTTGTTCGATACGAGCTTGTAGCATACGGTCGCCAACGCCATTCTCAAGGTCAACAATCAGACGACGATCATTTTTGTTCTCCTGCCATGTAAAGCGATAGAAAGCCACACGTGTTGTTGCAGTCACCTCACAATTGATATTGAATCGTTCGAGGAAGACACTATAGTACCCAGGACGAGTAATCTCAGTCCCATGACGATATGGCGAAGCTATGCCCAAACGCGAGAGCTCTACATCTCCACAGACAGGCATCAAGGCAACATCACCCAAATCGCTGCAACCCGTTCCACTCAGATGCAACTGTGCAAAACCTACTATCGAGTCACAGCTCTCGTGATAGCCAGAGCACCAGTCCCAGCCAACCTTCGTCTGTGTTGGTCCTGCATTGACCATTCCCTGAGGGACATTTGCTCCCAAAAAGACATGTCCATGATCGCCTGTGCCAATAGTCGGATCAACATACTGGGTCCAGTTTTCGGCAAAGAGGCTCGATGCTGCCATGATTGACATGGCTATTAATGCAATTCTTTTCATAAATTACCTTTTCAATAAAGCGTGATATACTCATAAGTATTCCCAACCTCCTTAAGATATCGTTCAAAGTCATCATGGCTAATTACCACCGTGCCGCGGCAATCGTTGGGATGGAAAGAAAGAGACTTGGCATTCTTCAGATTCTCATCGAGGAAGAGATGCACATGATGTTCCGTATCGTTGATCAAGCCAAAGGGAGAGACGCTTCCTGGCTCCAAACCGAGATAGCGCATCATGCGTTCGGGAGAAGCAAAAGATAACTTTCCGCAGGAAGGCAAACCCTTCGAAACAAGCGAAGCCTTTAGGCGTTGCTCCAGGTCATGAATGGCAAGATCATAATTGCAGTCGAAGCAGACCAGATAATGCTTATTGCCCTTGTGATTGCGGAAAAAGAGGTTCTTGCAATGTACCGATCCATCATCTTTCCACCAGCGACGGGCTTCCTCAATGGTCTTTCCTTCTGGATGATTATAATTGGTAAAGGGAATGTCATGTTCCCGTAAATAATTCAATACGATTTCTTCGCGTGTCATGATGATAGTTAGTTTTTGCAAAGATACATATTATAAATGAAATTCTATCCACTTTATTACAATTATTTACTCTTTTATTCGAAATAATTTGGAAATAAACACAATTTGTCATATCTTTGTCGCGAATTAGATACCATTATTCAATTAATAATGAATAATTACAGTTTACAATGCAAAGATACTTTCTTCATACATTGCTGTCATTCGTTCTTCTGTTATTTCTATCATGCTCCACTTCATGTTCAAACCATAGTGAAAAATCGAAGGGCAAGATAGCAGTTGTCATCTCCACACTCAATAATCCCTGGTTCGTCGTTTTGGGTGAAGCTGCCGTCCAACGAGCTGAAGAGTTGGGCTACGAAGCCGTGCTCTTCGACTCGCAGAACAATCCCTCGAAGGAACAAGAGCATTTCGACAACCTGCTGTCTTCAGGCTATAAGGCCGTATTGTTCAATCCGACAGATGCCGACGGAAGTGCTGTCAATGCGAAGGCTGCAGCACGTGCAGGTGTGGGTGTATTCTGCATGGATCGCGAGATCAATGAGCCGGGCGCATGTGTAACGCAGATTTTGTCCGACAACTATTCCGGTTGTATCCAGTTGGGCCAGTATTTCGTGAAGGTGATGAATGGCAAGGGTAATTATGTCGAGATTCTTGGGATCGTTGGCGACAACAACACTTGGGCACGAAGTCGCGGATTTCATTCGGTGGTCGATTGCTACGAGGACCTGCACATGCTCTCACAACAGACAGCAGACTTTGACCAGAACAAAGCCATGGAGGTTATGGAGTCGATGATGCAGGCAAACCCGAATATCGATGCCGTGTTCTGTGGCAACGATGCTATGGCAATGGGAGCTTACCAAGCTGTATTGGGTGCAGGCAAGGAAAACCATATCAAGGTCTTCGGTTTCGATGGCGCCGAAGATTGTGTCAACGCGATTCGTGAAGGCAAGGTTGAAGCCACAGGAATGCAGTTCCCCAAGACAATGGCAATCACAGCTGCCGAACTTGCCGACAGGTGGCTCCGAGGAGAAAGGGATCTTCCAAAGAAACTGCCTGTTGCCGTCGAACTTGTGAATGGTTTGAATGTCTCACATTACGGACACTTCGGTCGTCTTGATTAATCTATCAACTATGAACAAGGTAATCAAATACGTCATTCTAGCGGTTTTGTTCCTCGTGGCATTGTGGTTCTCTTTCTTTACCGAACCCTTGAGTGTCAGAAAAGAACGTGAGGCATTGAAGCAATATAAACCCGAACAACTCGTCGAACACTATTGGACGACCAGCTTATCAGATCTTGAAGCCAAAGCCCTTGAAGTAGGCAGTTTTATCGCAGCTCTCCAAAACGACCCACTAGCATTACGTGAGAAATCGGGGCGTGTACTGGGTATCGGTTCCAATGTATGTTATGTGCTGAAGGGCGAGGCTGATGATGTTAGTTTCGCGGACAACGAATTCCATTTCACGCTACACGGCATCAAGTTTACAATTCCAGCGAAATACATCTTCGGCAACACTGCACGCGATGCCTGCGGATGGTTCAATATCGACGATTTCCAGAACACTATGGATTTCAATGCCGTCTCGGCTTGCATGAATCAACGCATCAAGGATCTCGTCATCGGCGACAAGGCTCAACATGCTGGCGAATATACCAAGTGTCGTTTCTGTGGTTCCATCGAAATAAAACCCGACGCTAAGAGTGTTGAAGAAATTACTCTCTATCCCTATATCCTCGATCTGCAATGAACCAACCCTTTCTCGAAGCCCGCAACATCACCAAGCACTTTCCTGGTGTGCTTGCTCTTGACCATGTCAACCTGCATGTCATGGCAGGTAAGGTGTGTGCGTTGATAGGGGAGAATGGTGCCGGCAAATCCACGTTGATGAACATCCTTGCGGGTGTATATCCCGATTACGAGGGCGAGGTACTCGTGAATTGTGTGGTGCAGCATTTCCATTCGGTCACTGATGCACAGCAGCAAGGTATTGCCATCATTCACCAGGAACTGAATGCGGTACCGTACCTCAACATCGCCGAGAATATATTCCTGGGACGCGAACCGCTCAATGCCTTCCATCTGATCGACAAGCGCCGTATGCATCGTGAGGCCAAGCAACTCTTGCAGCGTCTGCATTGCGATATTGATACACATACGCTGATGATTGACCTGCGTGTTGGACAACAGCAGATAGTCGAAATTGCTAAGGCATTGTCGCTCCAAGCCAAGGTGCTGATTATGGACGAACCAACCTCATCATTGTCCGAAGGCGAGACCAAACTGCTTTTCGATCTTATTCGCGAACTGAAAAGCCAAGGCGTAGGCATCGTCTATATCTCGCACAAGATGGACGAAGTGAAGCAACTGGCCGATTATGTCACTATTATGCGCGATGGCAAGTTCATCGAGGAAGTGCCGATGGCTGAAACTACAATCGACGATATCGTGAGCAAGATGGTGGGACGCGACAAAAAAGACTTCTTTATCAAGCAACAGCATGAACACGGAGACATAGTATTCGAAACACGCGGCCTTTGTCTGAAAGATGCCATACACCCCGACAAGTACATCCTCAGCAACATCAACCTACAGGTGAGGGCAGGAGAGGTGCTGGGTATCTATGGACTTATGGGAGCAGGACGCACCGAGCTCTTCGAAACCATATTCGGCCTTTACCCCAAGGAAACATCGGGAGATATATGGGTTAGCGGCAAGAAGGTAGAAATCAGCCACCCCGAGGATGCTGTCAAATGCGGCATGGCATTGATTCCCGAAGACAGGAAGACAGCAGGCCTTGTCCTTGATATGAACGTCTGTCATAATACCACGCTGGCATCATTATCCGATTGCCTCAAGATGGGACTTTTAGACCAAGGCGTAGAAGAAAAGACTGCCGAAGACTATCGTCAACGTTTGGACATCAAGTCTTATTCGCTCGAACAGCTAGCAGGACAACTGAGTGGAGGCAATCAGCAGAAGATCGTTTTGGCCAAATGGCTTCTGACCAATCCTAAAGTCATCTTCCTCGACGAACCCACACGTGGCATCGATATTCTTGCCAAAAATGAGATCTACAAGCTCATGGACGAACTGGCGGCACAGGGCATGGCACTCATCGTCGTGTCGTCGGAACTACCTGAGATCATGGCGGTCTCCGATCGCATCATTACCCTGCGCGAAGGCGAGATCGGTGCCGAGTTCTCTCGCGAACAATTCTCTGAGGCTGCCATCCTCAAAGCGGCGTTGCACAAATAAACCCAAACCCCAATGAACACCCAAACACTCCTCAAGAAACCCGTCGTCAAGCCGCTCATCGCACTCCTGCTGATGTGCATCGTCATGACGTTCCTATCCGAGAACTTTGCCACGTCCGACAATATGTTCAACGTGCTGCGACAGACATCGGTCAACCTTTGCATCTCGGTAGGTATGACGCTCGTGATACTCACGGGAGGCATTGACTTGTCGGTCGGTTCGGTGCTGGCATTGACAGGGGCGGTTGCTGCAGGTCTGACGCGGGATGGCATTGAGCTGACGAGCATCGACACCTTTGTCGGGCTTACATTTTGGGGAGGATGTTTTGCTGCTTTGTTGCTGGGTGGACTCTTGGGTGGCTTCAATGGTTTTCTGGTGACACACTTCCGGGTACCGGCTTTTGTGGCTACATTGGGCACGATGACCATCGCGCGAGGCTTGACGATGCTCTATACAGGCGGCTTCCCCATCACGAAGCTTGGACATGGCTTTGAGGTCATGGGTACGGGATGGTTTCTGGGTGTGCCGATGCCCGTGTGGATTGCTTTCGTTATCATCCTCTTCTTTGCCTTCTATATGAGCAAGACACGAACGGGACGATACATTTACGCCATCGGTGGCAACGAGAAGGCAAGCCTTTTGAGCGGCATTCGAACGGGCAAAGTCATCTTCCTTGTCTATACGATAACAGGTGTGCTCTCGGCTGTGGCGGGTTTGCTCGTTACTGCACGTCTCGATTCTGCCCAACCAAATGCCGGTACCGGCTATGAACTCGATGCCATTGCCGCTGTGGTGATCGGTGGTGCTTCGCTGAGTGGTGGCAAGGGTTCCATTTGGGGCACAGTGGTGGGTGCCCTCATCATCGGCGTTTTGAACAACAGCCTCGTGCTCCTCAACGTCTCTCCTTTCTGGCAACAGGTCATCAAGGGTCTTGTCATCCTTCTTGCCGTCATCATGGATCGATACAGCAATCGAAAATAGTTTTTCTTCGAACTGATACAATAAACGCGCAAGATACGCGTTTATGGAAATAGTAACTATAATATCTATAGTAACTATAAATAATATAGGCACTATATAATCAATAACAATAAATCAAAATGAAAAAAATCCTTTTCGCAGCCGCTGCTGCACTGGTTCTCGCCGCATGTACGAAACCCAATCCCAATGCGTACATCATCAATGGTACCGTCGCAAACGCCGATGGTGAAACCGTTTATCTCCTCGCTGGCACCGACACTTTGGGTGTTGATGTGGTGAAGGATGGCACCTACAAGTTCGAAGGTGTAGTTGAATCGCCAAAGAATGCTACAACGTTTATCAGCAATAAGCTCTACGATGAATTGATCCTTGAGCCAGGTGTCATCAGCCAAAACATCGATAATCATGATGTATCAGGTACTCCGCTCAACGACGAAATGACAGAACTCAGTAATAAGATTATATCTATAATCAAGGAATTAGATGACGAAAATGCCAATCAGGATAGCCTGATGTCAATCTATAAGGCAATCTTCAGAGAAACGGCGGAAAAGCATGCAGGTAATCCATTGGGTCTGAAGTTCTTTGAAGAACTGGCCTACGAGATGACCAAGGCTCAACTTGACAGCGTGATTGCCCTCTATCCACTTTATGCAGCCGATCCCACGCTACAACAGATTTGCAAAACGAAAGCGAAGGAGGAGAAGACTGCTGTAGGTAAACCATATATTGAGGTTGTTGGTGTCGATGCCAAGAATGGTAAGGAGTCCAAGCTTTCCGACTATCTCGGCAAGGGTAAGCCAGTCATCGTCGATTTCTGGGCATCGTGGTGTGGTCCCTGCCGTGGCGAAATCAACAACTATCTGTCGAAGTATGCCAAAGAGTACAAGAATAAGGTCAACTTCTTAGGAATAGCAGTTTCGGAAAACAGTATTGAAGATACGCAAAAGGCAATGAGCGAACTTCCCATCTCTTGGCCAGTGATTTATACAGGCGGTCGTAGTGAAGACTCTCCAGTCAATACTTACGGCATTTCGGGCATCCCGCACATCATTCTTCTTGCTCCCGATGGCACTATCCTTGCCCGCAACATCCGTGGCACACAGATCAAGGAAGCTATCGACAAGGCTCTTGCAAAGAAATAAGTGATTATCTTATCTGTTCTGATTAAAAATCTTTCCTTCTCTACATATCATTCCCATCCGGCAACACCATGTCGGATGGGTTTTTCTATCTCTATTCAATCAATTTCTGTTATATATAGTTTACAAAACACAACCTTAACTAAATTATTTAGTTGAAAAATATCATTATTAACTAAAATTATTCGTTCAAAACTAAATTATTTAGTTAATTTGCATCGTCAAACAGAAAGAAACAACTGTTTCCTTGTCAAACAGCATAAACAAACGAGAAAAAATGAAACAAGAACTCACCGCGAAAGAGGAAGAGGCCATGAACATCTTCTGGCAACATGGACCTCAGTTCGTCAAAGAGATGATCGCCTTCTACGATGATCCCAAACCACATATCAATACGCTATCTACCGTTGTACGTACGCTCGAAGAGAAAGGCTACGTGGCACACAAAAGCATCGGCACATCTTATCAGTACTATGCCGTGATTAGCGATGAGCAATACCACAAACGCACGCTTTCGTCAGTCATCAGCCGCTACTTCCGTGGGTCGTACGTCAATGCCATCTCCGCGCTGGTCACCGAAGAGAAGGTGTCGGTCGAGGAACTCAAGGAACTGATTGATCAGGTGGAGAAAAGTAATAAAGGCTAACCCTCAAACCCTCAAACTCTCAAACTCTCAAACCCCTCAAACTCTCAACCCCCAACAAGAACACTATGGGTACATTCTTCGCATATATACTCAAGACAGCATTCTTTCTGATTGTCTATTATCTGTTCTACAAGCTGCTATTGAGCCGCGAGACCTTCCATCGCTTCAATCGCGTGGCACTGGTCAGCCTACTATTGCTTAGCTTTATCCTTCCCCTGGTAGAATCCTTCTTGCATGTTGGAAACGACAATGGGGTAGGACTTGTAGAGATTGGCGAACTAATGGCCATGGGCACTTTGGTCGTGGATGGAGAAGCTACAGCCATGCACACCTCGCACCTGGTGATTGCTGTGTTGATGCTCGTCTATCTGCTCGGCATCGTGTTCTTCACACTACGCAGTCTTATTTCCTACATCAGCTTGGCAAGGATGCTTCGAAAAGGGGAGAGGCAAACACTCGAAGATGGAAACACGCTGCTACTACACGACGATAAGAATGCACCTTTCAGCTGGATGCATTACATCGTAGTGAATAAGGAAGACATGAATGAAAGCGGTGATGCTATCATCAAACACGAATTGGGACATATCCGCAATCACCACACGCTTGACCTTATCCTCACCGAAGTTGCACTCATCCTGCAATGGTTCAACCCTGCCATCTGGCTCATGCGTCGCGAACTGCAGGCTATTCACGAATATGAGGCCGATGAAGCGGTATTGGATCAAGGCATAGATGCAAAATCATATCAACTCCTACTAATTAAAAAAGCTGCTGGTAGCCGACTGCAATCAATTACCAACAGCTTGCACCAAAGTTCAATTAAAAAACGTATCACTATGATGCTAAAGAAAAAATCAAATCCGTGGGCACGTGCCAAGTATCTGCTCGCACTGCCAGTGGCTGCCCTCAGTGTAGCCGTGTTGTCAACACCGAAAGCCTCGGCTCTCTCCAATGAGATTTCCGAGTGCAAAGTTAGTGAGTTTTTCGCAAACAACCAAATTCCTGGCGAAGAAAATGCTCCACAAGCTGCAATTACCATCCGAAATGACGATTTGAACGATATCGTTTTCATCGTAGATGGCAAAAGAGTGACAAGCATCGACCATCTCAACCCCGAGTCGATTAAGAGTATCGAGGTCTTGAAGGACGAAGCCTCCATTGCCAAATACGCTGACAAATATGATGTCGGCAATGCCAAAGGTGTAATCATCGTCACTTCAAAGAACCCGGCCCCAACTGCCACAGGCAAGTTAGTCTATTTTGAGGACCCCAAACAAGCCACAGGCGCTTTTGTAGTCGATATTGCCTATGACAAGGTAGATGAAATGCCTGAGTATCCCGGCGGCCCGAACGCCATGATGCAGTTCATCATGCAAAACATCAAATATCCCGAACAGATGAAGAACGACAGCATCGAAGGTCGGGTAGTGCTCTCGTTCGTCGTACAGAAGGATGGCAGTATCACAAATGTCGAAGAGCTGCAATCTCCTCATCCTGTCCTCACCGACGAGGCCATGCGCATCGTGAAGGCCATGCCTAATTGGAAGCCAGGCAAGGTGAACGGCCAAGCTGTCCCAGTGAAGTTCACTTTGCCACTTTCGTTCAAACTGACGCACGAACACAAGGAGTCCAAATAAGGTCAAGTCGAATGAAAAAGAAACGGGGGAATGAAAATTTCCTCCGTTTTTCTTTGTAGATTCAAAATAAGAGTGTATCTTTGCGGCGCTAAAAACGAAATAAACTACTATTGTTAATCAAAATCACTAATTAAATGTTCATAATAATGAAAAAAGCCTTTATGAATATATGTTTCGCCGCTTCAACGATTGTTGCTTCGTTGTTCGGCACAACACTCTCGGCACAAAGCATTGAGCAGTCTATGCGTCCATGGGATGCAGGAAAACTTACTTGGGATGAATTCCTGGGCGAAGCAAAAGGCGACACAGCCATCAATATGTTTTCTTGGAATACAGAGTATAGCCAAGGCAAGCAGAAGATAGGCAACACCACCTATACCTATCCCAAGTTCACCACCTACTTCGATCAGACGGAGTCATGGACGCTTCCGCAGTTCAAGACCGATGTCATGCTTCAGTATAATCAGCTGTTGTTCGATATGTTGGAACTCTACAGCCGTCGTGCTACCATCGAACTGAATAAGAATACCGATTACACTTACCAACAGCTGCGTTCATTCTATCGCCGCCAGTTCGACAAGCGTGCCAGGGAGATCAGGGAAGAAACCCGCAATGGCACCGATGGAACAAAGCTGCCCTATTATGCTGCCGACATTGCCCTCGACCTTGAGCGTACCTACTTCGATCCCGTGCAGGTGCTCGACAATACCACTCAGCATTTCTCTGCCGAAATATACGTCGGCGCCAGTTCGCATTTCCCGATCTCCGACTATTACGCGAATTCCTTTGGTGTCAACATGGGCTTTGGCTTGGGATGGAAACGACACCTATGGGGCATGGATTTGTCGTTGGGATTCAGTGGCGATGCCAAGCAGGATGTCTGGACTCATAACGGATGGATCTATGAGGGAGAATCGCTCAACTTCTATCAAGTCTATCTGACCTATGCCTATCTGGCTTCACAAAACACCAGCTTCCAGACATTCCCCTTCGTCGGTGTCGGTGTGAATGGCTTTAGCCATCCACTCGGCAAGGACAACGATAATGCCGATCCCGAGAAGGATGGCTTCTCGCTTTGCGCAGGTATGATGTTCGACATCTTCCTCAATCGTCGCGTCAACATCAATTCGGCATTCTCGAACGATCTGGCTGATGTGGGTTATCGTGCCATCCGCGTCAAGCCCTATTTCAGCATGACCTACTACAACGATATCGGATGGACTCCCGCCCTCAACCTTAACATCTCGTTCAACTGGGGCGGTTACACCTTACGATAACTGAATATTTTTAAAAAATACCCACTCGACATAAACTAAAATCGAGTGGGTTACTTTTTTTCTCTAATTCGCAAATTCGTGATAAAAATACTTGCGAAGCGATCAGTGAAAAGTATCAGTAGCCGGGATTCTGTACCATATTCGGATTGAGGCTGAGCACATCGCCCGTAATAGGGAAGACCGTAGTGTAGCCCGTGTTGTCCACAACTGCATTCATTCGGTTATCGTAGGGCTCGGTGAACTTGCCGAAACGGATAAGGTCGTTGCGACGCCAACCTTCCCACATAAGTTCCAGCAGACGTTCGGTGAGCAAGTTGTCTAGCGTGGCTTCACGTAGTTTTTCATGCACACGACTGCGGACAAGGTCCAGCTCCTCCTGACCGCTGCCACCATTGCGCACCTTGGCCTCGGCTTGCATCAACAACACATCGGCATAGCGGAACAGTACGATGTCGTTGTTTTGCAAAGTGCCGTCCTCCGATGCCGTGAAGTCAGTCTCATACTTTGCCATGCGTGCTCCACCATTGCGTTCGAAGAGGGAGCCTGTCAGGTTTTCGGCTACCTCGAGTGGATGATACACCAGTACGTTGCCGTAGCCATCGTTCACCTTCTGACCCTTGACGAGCACGGTGTCGGAATGGAAGTTGAAATAGTACCGTGAGTCGATTTCTCCAGGATCACGCTTGCTGGGATTATCTTCAGTGATACCGTAGGCATTCATGGTGCTGATAGTTGCACAGGTGCCGTTCTCGGTGCCCCAACCGATTGCTCCACCATGAGCGGCATGAAGGCTGCGGAAGATATAATGGAAGCGATTGTTGTAGAGGGTATTGTCCATTGGTATGACAAAGATGTTCTCCTTCGAGCCTTCGTTGTGAATGGAGAAGTTCGTGCCGTAATACTCCTCCAATCGATAACCCAAGTCATAGATCTCCTGACAATAATACACGACTGTTTCCCAAGCATTAAGATCTTTATCATCTACGATAAAGTTGAGTTTTCGGCCATTGGGACGAATACCATCGGTCCAATCGTCATCGCAATAGATCTCGGCATTCAGGGCAAGCTTGGCCAAAAGGAAATACGCTGCAGGACGGGTAAAACGTCCGTAATAGTCGCCCAATTCGTTGCTACGTTCATTCTTCAGGTAAGGAGCCACTTCTTGCAGTTCGTTGAAGATAAAGCGGAACACTTCGCTACGGGTGCTCTGGCGGATGTCGGACACCGGAGTATTGTAGTCGGTCACCAGCGGGATGTTGCCAAACATGTCCATCGTATAGAAATAGAACATGGCACGTAGTCCTCGCACTTCGGCGGTGAATGCCTCGTATTGCTCGTTGGTAAGCACCAGGCGATAACGATAGCGGTCGATGAAATAGAGCGAACGATTGCAACGCGAGATTACCTCGTAGAGATATTTCCAAGTGCTGCTCAATTCGCCATCTGATGCCGTCCACTTGTGATTGTATAGTCGGTTCCAGAAGCCACCATCGTCCCAGTCGGCACCACGCACAGGCATCATCTGCTCGTCGGTGGTCACTGAATTCCAGTCATAGACGCCACGTATCGTACCTTGCAGGCCATGGCTCGGACTACTGCCACCTATATAATTATAAAGGTCACCCACCAGGTCGCGTTCGATATATGCTACCGAAGTGTAGGCATCGGCCTCCTCGACCTCTCCTTTGGGATATTCATCGAGGCAAGAGGTCAGCGTCATGCCTGCCATTGTCGTAACAAGAATCAAAAAATATCGTTTCACAACAATCAATTGTTATTTGTTAATTATTAATTGTTAATTGATTCAGAACTGAATGCTGAACCCTAAGCTATAAGAACGATAGGGAGGATAGCTACGCTTGTCGTCGATGCCCATGGTGCTATTCACGGCAAAGCTGTTGATCATCGGAGTCAAACCGCTGTAGCCGGTGATGGTTGCCAGGTTGTTGATCGAAAGCGACAGGCGCAGGGCGTTAATGTAACGGGTCAGCAACTTCTCGGGGAATGTATATCCCACGGTGAGGTAGTCGAAGTTAAGGTAGTCGCCACGCTCCAACCAATAGTCGGTGGCCGTCTGGTCATAGATGTTATACTGGGGCGCATCGGTTAGCACATTGTAGTCGGGAAAGCCTCGCATGTTCATATACGAAAGGCTTGTGCCATTGTAGATCTTGTGTCCGAAGGCACCGTTCATCTGCAGCGAGATGTCGAAGTCGAAGTATCGGAAGCTGATGTTCGAGCCCAAGGTCCATTTCGGGGTAGCTTGTCCAGCGATGTAGCGGTCGCCACCGTCCTCGATGTTGATGCGTCCGTTGCCGTCAAGATCCTCTATTTCGTAGCATGTGGTCCCATCGAACTCCGTCTTCAAGCCCAGGCAGTGGGGCAGATAGAAGACACCCAACGGTTGTCCGACAATCTGATAGACGATGTTGTTGTTGCCGCCATGGAATCCAGCGCCATTCAGGCTTGCAATGCTCGACATGTCAGGCGCTGAGAAATAAGTGCCGTTGTAATTGCCGCTCAGCGAGATGAGTTTATTCTTCTGGTACGACATATTGAGGTTGATGTTGAGCTCCATGTCACGCTTATGAATTGGCGTGTAGCCGATTCCCATCTCGAAGCCCTTGTTGCTCATACGGCCCAGGTTGGCAAGCATCTTGTCGAAGGTGTAGGGTGGCACAGGCACATCGTAGAGATAAAGCATGTCGTGAGTTTTCGAATGATAATACTCGACTGTCAGCACCACCAGATTCTTGAAGAAGCCCATGTCGGCACCGATGTTGTACGAGCTGCGACGTTCCCAATGCAGATCGGGATTGGGGTTGGTCTTCGGTGTGTAGGTAACTACTGAATTGCCGTACCAGGGCACAAGTCCAGTAGGATATAGCAAAGCCAAGGTGTTGTAGGCCGTGATGCCACCCAGGTTACCCGAGATGCCCGAACCTGCACGAAGCTTCAGCTGGCTGAGCCAATCAAAGTCTTCGAAGAAAGATTCCTTGCGCAAATCCCATGTAGCCGACAGCGAGGGGAAGAGTCCCCATTTGTGGTCGTCGGCGAACATCGAACTGCCATCCACACGCGCATTTACGGTGAACGTATATTTGTCCATCAGGCGGTAATCGACCTGAGTCAGGAACGAGAGCAGGGCATCGTTCGAATAGCTGCTTCCCGTGGCGCCATATTGCCGCATGCTGCCCGCCGCAAGATTATTGTTGGTCACAGAGTTATGGCTCAATCCCCTCACCGTAGCATTGAAGGCCGTAATGGTGTGCGATTGATATTCGGTCATCTGCTTCACGGCAATGTGATGCACGTCCCAATCATGTGTCCAGTTGACAGCGATGTTGCCCAGCCACGCTTCAGTCTTGGTCTCAGAGCGATCAGCCTGTCCGTGTGCCCAAACCCAGGTGGGCTTGAACTGCGAGTTCTCGGACGAGATGAACGAATAGGAACCGAAGGCAGTCACATTCCATTCCTTGCCGATGCGATAGTTGAGCTTGATGTGTGAGTTGAAGGTCAGGATCTTGTCCTTGTCCTCTTCGGCAAGCAAGGCCAGCGGATTGTTGATCTGTGTGGCATTGATGTTCCAGTCCCAGCCACCGTTGGCATTGCGGCCATTGGGATAGGTGGGGTTCTGTGAGGCTGCCGAATAGAATAGTTTCTGTTCGTCGAAGATATCGTTGTTGCGCTGGCTGCTGCCCACCACGCCGAGATCAATGGTCATAATGTCGTCGAAGGCCTGTTGCGACACGTCGAGCTTGGCAGCGAAATTGTGGTACCCGTTGTTCCTGATTACCGTGTTCTCGCCCATGTAGGCCAATGAAGCGCGATATTGCTGTTTGTCGCTGCCACCGCTGAAGGCGATATGATGGTTCTGTGCAAAGCCAGTGCGGCGTAGGGCACGCTGGAAGTCGGTGTCGTTGCCGCCATCCACATAGGGCTTATGCAGTTGTCGCGCCGTAGCTACATACTCGTTGGCGTCGAGCATGTCGAGTTGCTTGTAGGCTGATTCGAAGCCTATGTTGCCGTCATACGAGATGTGGAATTGTGCACCCTGCCCTTTTTTGGTGGTCACCAAAATCACACCAGAAGCACCCTGCGAGCCGTAGGGAGCAGTCTCGGCCGCATTCTTGAGGATGGTGAAGCTCTCGATATCGGCAGGATAGATGCCCGAGAGGGCTGAAAGGTTGCTATAGACGCCATCGATGATTACCAACGGTTCGTTACCACCGGTCAACGAGGTTGTGCCACGCAGACGCACACTGTTCAACATTGCCATGCGATTGGCACCCGATGTCTGCACATTCAAGCCAGCAGCCTGTCCCGTAAGTGCTTGCAGGGAATTGGTCATCAGACCACGGTTCATCCTCTTCTGGTCGATGACTACGGTCGAACCGCCAATGTGGCGTGTACTGTCTTCCGACAAAACAAAACTACGATTCTGTGCCTCAAGCCCAGTCGTGACAATCAATGACAAGAGAAGACATAAGGTAATCTTTCGTTTCGAAATAGTTTTCATAGTAGAAATATTGTTGCTATTTTCGTTGCAAAGATATGAACATAAATCTACATTACCAAATTTTCATCCTCTTTTTTCTTCAAATTGAAATGAAAGTACCATGAATCGATTTTTTATCACCGATTCATGGTACATTAAAGATTATTCAATTACTGAAGGAACCTCGAACAAAGTGTCTATTCACTTCTTAGCTGCACTTGACGTAGTGTCCTTGTGACTCGCCCAACTTGATCAAGCCATGTTTGATCCAGCGGCGACGAAGTGAACGTGCAGCCTCCTTGTTACCATTCTTGCACTTGATAAGGTCGGAATCGTCGAACTCCATGGGCAGTTGGTCGAAGATGCTGTCATTGGCGGTGCGATAGGAGCGGGGCTCGACATAGTCGTCGGAAGCGCGGCTGCGTGTAATCCTGGAGCGGAAGTAAAACAAGATCTGTTCATGCAGATAGTCGCAGAGGCAACTCATCATTGTGTACCAAGCCACGTTCTGGAACTTTGGAAGATGTTCGGGTATAGCATCGGGGTGTGTCAGCAGATACTGTTCGGCGGTCTTGCAGCCACCTGCCCACTTCGGCAACTCGCCTTTTCGTTCATCGAGCTGGGCCATCAACCATCGTGCAAATTGTGCCAACATCAAGCCGCAGCAGATACGTTCGGCAATGATAGGGATTCGCATACGTAATCCTGCTTTCACTTCGTCATCTTCACGCAAAGATTCCAATCGTACGCGTTCGAGCCAATCCAATCCAGCTTGTTCGAGAAGCGGGAGTCGTACTTCGCCTTGCATCAATTGGATGAGTGAGGAATAGGCGATGATATGGTCAATTGACTTCTGGCTTCGAGGCTTCATCGACTTGAACGGTGCAAAAGTGTTGTCGGGCATGCTGCCAATGGCCAGGCGCTGGATTTCACCATTGAGGTAACCTTTCTGTGCGCGATAGAGGGCATCAGGAGTGCCGCACTTCAAGGTGTTCCATCGTACATGAGGTATGTTTCGAGTGCCAGTGTCGGTGTTCATGTACGAAGTGTCATACTTGCTTTCGTCAAAAGCTTGACGGCTGATGACACCAAGATCCTTGTTGAAGGTTTGTCCTCCGTTTGCCGTGCCCATATCCACTTCCTGCACATAGGTGTAGCACATAGCACCATCGGCATTTTCAAGTCGAATCAGCACCATCGAAGTGGAAGTACGTGCCGACAATTCGAGTATTTTTGCCTTTGGGTCCTTGGGTTGGTCCTTGGCATTGCGCTTGGCTCGACGCTGTTCCTCATAGACACGCTCCTTTTCGATTTCGATGGCTTGTTTTGCACGCCATGTCTTCATCCACAACTCGTCCACCTTGTCGATGCGTGACTTGCCCGAACCCGAATTACCGATTACATAGCTCTGTAAACAGAGTGCCTTGGGTTCTTCGTCACGAATCCTCAGACGAACATTGGTTGCTAGTACACCGATCATGGGGCCCACTGCAACAATCACCACCATAGCCACGTTGTCAGGGAGTGATTCGAGCGTCTCGCGTAATCCAGCGGGAAGCAAACGATATTCACTTCGAGGCATTCCTTTGACATGTGCCGAAGGTTGGGCAAAGGCTGTAATAATCTGATTGATGTGATAGCAGTTGTAGTCTTCCTCAATGTCGAGCAGACTTTGCTGGAACTCCAAATTGTCGCGCTCCTCCTTGCGAAGGAAGTTGAGGGTCTTGAGCATCTTCTCGGGCATTTTCGAACGTGGACGTTTCAAAGCGCTGTCGATACAAGCGATTCGCTCAGCATCGGGCAAGCCGTCGTATTGAGGAATGACTCGCAGCATGACTTCGCGATTGTAGTCGCAGATGTGACGCACCGACAATGCAAGTTCGTAGGTCAGGTCATTGCGTTCGCCGTTCACCGGAGTATTGCCACCATTGTTGACAATCCAATAGGTCGAGATAATGCGGCTCAATGGAATGCTGTGATAGGTGATCTCGGCATTGGGGTCAGTCTTGGCAGTAGGTTCCTCAATGTTGTCCTCGATGATCTCTGCGTCCTCGATGACGGGCTCAATCTCCTCGTAGGGCACCACGGCGCCTGGGCAGGAAGGATTGGGCAGCAACTCCACCTCGGGAGCGAAGAGCTCGTCGGGCTTGTAGAGGAGGAGGTTGGCACGTGGCACCATGAAGCAGCATCGTGCAAGGTCGGGAGTGGAATCGTAGCTCGGCAGATGCAGCACATCGGCGAAATACTTCTGTGCTTCCTTGCGGTCCATACCCTCAACCATTGGCATCAGGAACTTCAGACCTCGGTTGGAAGGACTAATGAAAGCAAGTGGGCAATTCATGCCTTCGAGTGCAGGTCGCATCCTCTCGAAACAATCGCGTGGGTCGTCCACATTGTCGATGTCCATGCAGCACCAGGGACTTGGTGTCATGCACTCGTTCTTTCGCTGTCCGGTCTCCGAATGACCATGGAAGACGATAGCCTTATTTTCTTTCTTGATCAGATTAGCAGTTTCCTTCAGGTTTTTGCGTTCCTCATCGGTCATGTCGGGTGTCTCCTTGTCTCTGATGGCTGCCACACTTTCGCAGTTGCGTTTGACGTTGCCATCGTCGAGCATTCTCTCGAAATCTTCCCGGGTACAGATCTTGCATCCCTGGGAGTAAGTGACTTTTTCAACATAGTCAAAACAGTTTCTTTGTAACATAAATAATTAATTTAAATGAATATTATAAGAAAATTACTCTCAAGCATCTCTCAAAATCATCTCTAGAACTTGACTTCTTCGATTTGCAAGTGCAAAGGTACACATAAAAAATTATACAACCAGCACTAACAATTTTTATTTAATTTGTTAGTGCTGGCGAATAAATTATTAGCGCAAAATGAGGGGAAACTGTTAGCGACGGCAATCGTGTTCGACAATTGTTGGTAGCAGGTGTGTTGCGGTCGGGGTGGTCGAACGGTCGCGGTCGAAAGGTCGAAAGAGTGAGGGTATCGGATAGAGAGAGGGAATAATATAAGAGAATAGATTAAAAATTTTTTAAATTCCTTATTATCTTTCTTCTCTTATGCATGTCTGCACCACTACGGGTGAGCAATTCGACCGACGACCGCGACCGCGCGACCGCATGGGATGGAAGCTAAACTGGTGATATTGGGGGCAATAGCCCATCATTTCGAGCATTGTCTTCCACAAAACTGCATAGACCGACCCACTCTAAACGTATCATTCGGGCTTTCGAACCATTGCATTCTTCGGGTTCAATATCATAAATGAGCAACCTTTGCCGCCCTTTAAGCGTGTCGATGACCTCTTTATTGCAAAGTTTCATCCATCCGTTGATCATATTATTGTACGATGTGTAATGGAGCTTGAAGGTCTGGCTCAAAGACGAGTCAGCGACCGCTTCCTTGATAAGTCGCTCAAAACCCTTCGGCGTAGCATCTTTTTCTGCTTTTCCGAACTCGATAAGCACCGAATAGAGGCATGCAAAGTACTTCGAAGGCTCTATTTCGTTCAGTTTCTCTCGACCCACGACCATCATTCCATACTTGCCTTTCGCAATGTACCGCTTTTCGATAAGTTTGCGAAGAGTGAGGATAAAGGACTTTCGGTCAACATCAGGGAGGAGGAATCCATCTTGTTTCGGACCACGTTTCCCCTTCTGACCTTCCGGCTGTGACTCTTCGGCAATTGGTTGCAACTGGGGTTCGGGCTGCTTCAAGCCGCCAACTTCTACCCAACAATCGACAGCTTTACCGAGATGATAGTACAGATCTTTGGCAGGTGCCTGATTCTTGACTAAAGGTAAAAACAAATCCACACGACTACGAATCGACCTCAGTATATTCCCGATACGCTTCCATTCGTCCGAATCCTGCACGTACTTATTATTAACTTGCTCCTGATTCATACTCAAGGGTTTCGATGGGAAAGTCAAACTTACAAATCGGATTGCCGAAAAGGTTTGTATCGACAAGGTATGGGCCGGCAGGACGATCGAGGAAGCGAACGTAATAGGCCTTAGGATGATTGAGCATCAGCTGGGCACATTCGAGATCGGTCATCTCTTCGTCGAGCAAGGCATATTCGGTATCGTCCCTGATGTCTTCGGCTTGAGAGACATTAATCAGTTCTTCACCTATGCACAGCAGGACATTCTGTTCGAACACCATCTGGCGCACGGCTCCCATCCATCCGAAAGGAGAGGGGTGACGCAAGTTGTTTGCCGTGGAGGGGGCAAGTACGTAGCCTACACATTGACGCTCGACGGATAATCCTTCCCGCTTCGATTTCTTCAGGAATTCATTGATTTGACGCACCATTTCGAATTGCTGGGCATCGGCTACAAACGTGGCAAAACTATCCTCAACGAAACCTGGGCGTACACCGTAATAAATAAAATCGTATATCTTCGAAGGACTGAGAATGTCGTCATGAAGGTCATTCCATTTGCAGAAAGCCATGGCATCATCGTCGGGCGAACCAATGTAGGTGTTATGTCCATCGGTGACTACAAGAAATTGGATATAGGTGCCAAAGACCTTGTCGTTCTCGATTTCAGCGAGTGCCTTCTGTGCAGTTTCGAGCAGACGGCCTGTATCGCCATAAACCACTCCGATAAGGGGCAGATGATTGATGGTGATGACCAGGTCCCAAGCGAAACCATTATTTTGGCAACCAGGCCAAGCTTCGAAGACGTGCAAGGCATTGAACTGCGTATTCGTATAGTCAATGAGTTGGCACGTGCAATATAACGGTCGGCTTTCATATAAATATTGGAATTCTCGGCCTGCAATGAGCCAATCAAAGAAATGCTCACGGGCATATTCGAGCGAATGAGAACCTTCGGGTTTCGGGCTGTCAGGCCAATAATGGTGGAAAGCTTTTGTGCCAAGAAAACTGACTTCGGTAGCGAAATGCTCAACGCGATACCACGCTTCACCCGTGTGGAAACGCTTCAAATCATTTTCCAATTCCCAGCTATCGACGCTCGGACCATTGAATAACGCGTAGGGCTCATCTTGGGTGGATTCAGGCACTTGTCCCATCTTGTAGCCATCGGCCAACAATTGGCGGATGAGTTTCTTTCGATGGTAGGCATGGGCCCGTTGATTGACAAGATACATGCTGCTTAATAAAGTGTATATTAATAATTTGTGATAATCAACTAACTAATTGTGTTATAAAAAACAAAAACGCAAATGTTCCCATCGGCTCAAAGTATGGAATCTGCGGATTTGCAGAACTCATATTTGGCCTATACTCCGTTACCCACAAAGTGTGGAAAATTGGCTTTGCATCGAAGAAAAATTTCTCGATTTGTGGGATTTTTTCCGCAACGTTATCCAAGGTTTCGCACAACTAAAATCAGAATATAAACGAAGGTGAAGAGGACGATAATGAGACCAAGAGCTTGAATGACGAGGTTTTGACGCTCCTGCAATTTGGTGAGCTGCTGCTCCTTATTGTGGCGAGCGGCTCGACGATCGCTGCTATAGTAGTAACAAAGCGCGGCAAAGAATATCTCCACGAACACGAAGAACCAAAGGTTAGCCTTGGTTTCGAAGGACTGTGAGCCATTCGCATAAACTTGTTTCACTAATTTCTCGGGAAGAGCAGGGTAGAAGTCAAGCAGCCCCACCACGTTGAACGCGATGATGCCTATCGTGGCATGCAGGATAGTTTGCTTGATTTTCTTATACTTCAACGACTGCTCAGGCGTTACAAGGTTTTTCATAAATCATAAATATTTGGGTGCAAAGATACACACTTATCTAGATATTTCCAAATTTCCATGCTATTTTTTGCGATTTGTGTGAAAAAGCATATAATAAATGATGCCGGCTCATTGAGCTGGCATCGTTGTTTTGGCATCTTCTTCTGCTTTAGCTTTTTTCAATTCATCGAGTTCACCGTTTTCAATCGCCTTCTTGGCTGGTGCGAAACCACTACGTATCTTATCGAACATCTTCTCGGGTTTCTTTTTAAATAGTTTAAGATACTCCTCAAAGGCTTCAATTTCTTCAGTCAGCCCCTTCTTCTTATTCACGTCATAGTAATTGAGCAAATCGGCATAGGCCATTATATATTGATCTTCTTCATCTACCGGATCGTGTGTCAATGCAAATTTGGTGCAGGCAGCCAAATAGGCAATCATGAAAGGTAAATTCTTGTCACCAAGCCATTTGGTTTCTGGGTCTCCAAAAAACACGTTCACATCGGGTGCATTCTTTGTCCAATTAAAAATATACATTGCTGCCTGAGACATCTTTGGAGCATCGAGATAATGATTGAGGTAATAGAGGCTGCAATAGTAGGCGTCCTCATTGTGCTCGCGGCACTTTTCGGGAGTATTGAATTCCACGAGTGGAGGCACATATCCATGCTTCCTTTCCTCCTGCAACTGTTCAAGGAGCGCATCTGTTTCGTCGGCCTTCTCTTTGTTTCCAGCCTCTGTATAGTACCTCTTCATATATTTCAGCTCATTGAGGTAATGTTCGGAATGATTGCCTTCGTCATTCTCAATCACACTTAGAGCATGTTCCTGCAAAGGCACAGCCTCGTCGATTTTGCCCAGAATAGACTTGATTTCGGCAGCATGGGCAAGCACACCTCCCATCTCCTTGTCGTTCACAAAGTACTTGTTATGGATGCGCACGGCCTCGTCGCTGTACTTCTCGGCGTTCTTGTAATCTTCAAGCGTAGTGTAATAGAGTGCGACGTTGTCAATGAGATTGGCATAAGCGATATTCTCCCTGCTGCATTTCTCGCCATAGAGCTCTGCAGACTTCAAGCCATACTCCAGTGCCTTCTTGTTGGCCCCTTGTCGGAAGTAGCAACGGCTTATGACGGCCAGCACATTCACACATATAGAGTCGTCGGCGCCAAATGCCTTCTGCAACAAATCCAACTCATTCTGTGCGGCATCCAAAGCCTCGTTATATTCCTTATTGCCGAAATGTTCAAGGCAAAGGCTGTCCAGCTCCATTACCTTGTCCACAAAAACCTTGTTGTCGAAGGCGGCAAGTCTTTCAATTAAGGTCTGTGAGTACCCATAAGTTGTGGCGATCGCCAGCAGTAAAATGAATAATAACCGTTTCATAATAAAAATGTATTAGTTAGTAATTGCATGGCAAAGATAGGGAGTTTCTCGAATATCTCCAAATATTTCCGCGATTATTTTCAAAAAAACACTCAAAAAATCTTATCGTCAAAAATCCGTATGCATTTCATCGGTGAAAATGTGTATTTCATCGGTGTCGTGAAATTTTTCTCCTCAAAAAATTTGGAACATATCTCACAATTCCTTATCTTTGCAACGGAAAACTAACTACATTTTTTACTATTATGAATCACATTAAATCATTACTCACTATCGCCGCCCTGTCGATGGCGACTTTCGCCATGGCGCAATCGGAATCGATTGAACAGTTATACGACAGATACGACAAAATCGAGAAGGCTGAAGAATCTGACACAACTGAAATTCGTGTCCTTATTGAAGATTGGGAGAAGGCTTCACTAAACGAAGCTGATCTCTATTTTCTCAAATACTATTACGAATACACGAAAGTTTTAAGCCAGGATGTTAAGGAATTGACATATTCAACACAAAAAATTGGAGATTACGGAGCAATAGTATTTGAAAAGGATATCAAGCTAAGTGCATTCGATGCAGCTTTTCAAATTCTGGACGAAGGTATTGACAAATATCCTAACCGACTGGATTTCCGACTCTACCGTGCCTTTGTACAATTTAAGACTCATGAGAACGACAAGGCGCTTGAGACACTTTCTCAAATTATCTCTCACTCTAAGGAAATCAAGGAAAACTGGCTCGAAGGCCACAACAAACCAATCGAAGGAGGATATGAGGTATTCGAAGAATACATGAACGAGGGGTTTGGATTCTTTTGGGAATCCAATGATTTTACGAATGCTAAGGTATACGCCGACAGTCTCGTAGCCGCCTATCCTCAGTCCTTCCTTTTCCGAGTGAATCATGCAGCCATAAATGCTGCTTTATGCAACTATGATCAAGCTATCAACGAGTTCCTTTCGCTCGAGAAAGAGGATCCCAAGAATGAATACTGCATCTTCTGTTTGGCACAATTATACGCCGACACCGGCAACGAAGAGAAGACAAAGGAATACTGTGACAAGGCCATTGCACTCGATGAAGAAAATGCTCCAAAAGCGGAAAGTATCATGAAGAGATTCGAAACCGTCAAAGTGGATTTTGATGAAATAAAAGAATACATGAAGGATCATGAAGCGGATTATCGAGCCATCGAGAAAAAGTTTGTCGCTGGAGATCCCGATATGAGCTTGCGCGACCTCAGCATTCTATACTATGGACACGCGCTCACTCCAGAGTGCACCAGTACAATTTTGTGGAACATCAACGCTGACAGCCTCTTTCAAAATGAGAAATATGAAGAACTGCTCAAAGTCTGCGAAGAGACGCTTGAAAAACATCCTGCAAGCCTTGCCGCGAACTTATTTGCTTCAATGTGTTCAGAACATCTGAATAATCCCAATGAGGACCTATACTACCTAAGATGTAGGCAAATTGGACGCATGATTTATTATGGAGCAGGCCGTATGCACGAATTCTTCGATGGAGACAATACAGAATCAAAAGAAGGAGTTGAGAACGCCGACACCGACAATAATGATAGGAACCCAAGGATATTCAAGATCCTATGGCGAGCCGACGAGAATGCTTTCGTTGATTACATGCTTTCAGATAAAGACAAAAAAGAGGGACTATTTTTCTCCGAACCTGTTTACTTCATATCAAAAGATATAGAATAAATAGCGATGCCGGCTCATTGAGTCGGCATCGTTGTTATTGATAGCTTATTTACAGTAAATCAATGGTCATGGAATTCCACTCGTCCATGATTGATTTGCAAACCGCGTTGATTGGCGTTCGTTTTTCGTCCAAACAAGTCAAAGCTATAGTTAGCAGGGGAGGAGTCAACATGAACGGATTGTATCGCATCGTCGCCTTTCACACGCATCACGATGATGCCTTGCACATGAAGGGAACCCGTTGCCGTATTGGTGAGTTGCACATACTTTGAAGGCGTTTCGAACGTGATGCTGAACTGCAATACACCTTTGCTGCCACTATATTCGGTAAACTCTGTGAAGTTTGTGCCATCGTTACTTACAAGCAACTTGCCCTTGAACGAACCCGTACGCACCAGGTAATAATCGACCGACGTGATGCCAACGGGACAATAGACGGTCATCGTGCCCGTTCCCTTGGCAAGTTGAATGGAACCCACCTTGTCGGAATAGACCGTACCGTCACTACCTGCTACGTTCGAAGTGGTTTGGAACTTGCTATCAGCATCCAACATGATAACACCCGACGACAGGTATGCGTTCACTGTCTCTTCATTGTCGGCATTGAACCAGAAGTAATCGAACGTGCCATCTCCATTATCGCTGGCGATATAATCTTCACCTTCAACGAGTGGGGTAGTACCTCCTCCTCCTGCCCACGAGGGAACATACGCATCATTCTCGGCTTGATCCACGCCTACGCCATCGCCACCATTCACGTTCACTGCTGCACCACCATTACGAATAGTTGTACCATCGGCAAAGCCAACCAACGTGCTCTGGTAATTGAGCAAAGCAGTCTTTAGATCTGCGATAACATCGTAGTTCTCATCCTGCTTCGAGTTGAGGAACGTCCACTTGAAATCACCATGATTCATGCGACCAGCGCCCAACGTTCCGCGCACAATGGAGGGGACATTGGCAGGAGCGTCCATCTTGTTCTCGATGTAGGTGGTACGTGCTGCCGCATCAGCCTCATTGTTGTATGAAGAACCTCCAGCGTAAGCCTTGGCATAGACTTCGTCCTCACAATTCGCAACGAGCACAGCATCCCATCGTCCGTTGGTTTGACTGCCATCGTAATACTGAACTTTTCGAGGGTTGACGATCTCGTTGTTGTACGCCTTGATTACTCCGCCATTCTCTCCCGAAAACGTACCACTTCCTTCCGCATCGGTACCCTGCTTCGAAATGAGCATCGGGTACTTGCAATTGCGGAAATAGTTGTTTTCGACAAAGGCTGAACCGCCATAAGTCATGCCCACGCCATATTTCGATACGCCATCGAAATAGTTGTTATAGACATGAACGAACATGGTGCGAATACGAGGTTGACGCGAGTCGCTGTGATCGAACCAATTGTGATGATAGGTATGCCAGCATGCCGTCGTTTCGCTCTTCATGCCACCGAGGCTCGACTTGCCGGTGTCGAAGAAATGATTGTAGGAAACTGTGATGTTCTTCGACTGCCCTTTGATATCCACAGTGCCATCGCCTTTTGCCTGATCGGAGTCGCTGCCCGGTTTGCCGTAGAAGAAGTCGCAGTTGTGTACCCAAACGTTCGAGTTGCCCGTGTCGAGCGAGATGGCATCGTCCATGCACCATAGGATGCCGAGGTTACGCACCTCTGTGCCGTGACAGTTGCGTATCAGCATACCGAAGCCAAGAAACGCACCATCGTCGCCAATGCCCTCGATGGTAATCGGCATGTCACTGTATTCGTTCTTGCCTTTCATCTGCAGGCCTTCGCTCGAAGAATCGAAGCGGTCCATATCGGCTGCCTTGATGGTGCCTATTACACGGATGGCAAGCGGCGTTGTCTCGTAGCCTTTCTGGTAATAGTAGATGATGTCCTGGAGTCCCTTTGCCGTGGTATATTTCGAAGCTGCTGTCTTGACATCAGTGCTCACTGTCTTTGCATTGTCTGCCCAGACATAGATCACCTTGGCGCCTTCCTTCAACGTGCCATCGTTCTTGTAAGCACCGATTCCCTCGTTCATCCCCACATGCGCAAAGCCCGAACGATCATGAGCTGCCACCATAAAGCTTTCGGTAACCTCACCGGCCTTATCACTCATTGCTCCAATAGGAACAATCATGAACTGATACTCTCCTGCGGCCAATCCCACGGCATCGGCACGATAACAGGAGGGATATTGGCGCACAAGCTCCTTATCGAGTTGCGTCCAGTCGTCGGCAGCCGTTGCCTTCACATAAACCTCGTAGTTAACGGCATCGCTCGGGCCCGTCCAAGTCACATAGCTCGACTCGAACCATCCGCCCACTTGCTGCACACTTACTCCCGCCTGCGCTGTGGCGCATACGAACATCAGGAACAAAAGTGGAATTACAAGCTTCTTCATTGATTCAAATATTCGGCTCGTCCCAAACCTTGGTAGAAGTGCAGTTGACGCTTTGCGTGATGCCACCAACCTTGAGGATGAACTCACCAGCTTCGAGTGTCCACTTGCCATCATCGTTAACGAAAGCAAGATCCTTGGCAGGGAGTTTGAAGGTTACAGTCTTGGTCTCACCCGGCTTCAAATCCACCTTGTCGAAGCAACGCAGACGACGATTGTCGGGCACCATGCTTGCCACCACATCGCTGGAGTAGAGGAGGACAGGCTCCTTGCCAGCCACCGATCCCGTGTTCTTTACATCGACAGTGACGGTGAGCACATCATTCTCGTTGAAGTCAGTCTTGTCAACCTTCAGATTGCTGTACTCAAACGTGGTATAGCTCAAACCATATCCGAAGGGCCATTGCAGCGACACCTTGGCATCGTAGTTGTAAGCACCCGCCATGGTTCCCACTTCTTCGCTCACCTTGTAGTCATAGTTTGCCAGCGAATTGATTTCACGCGGATAAGTGTAAGGCAGCTTAGCTGAGAAATTGGCATCGCCAGCCATCAGGTTTGCAAGGGCATCGGCACCATAGTTGCCTGGGAGCAGAATGTCAATCACACCCTTTGCCAATGGCTCAATGTCAGCCACCAAACGTGGACGGCCTTCGTTGAGCACAAGGATAATGGGCTTGCCAGTCTTTGCCAAAGCCTTCACAAGGTTGCGCTGGTTCTCACTCAACCAAAGGTCCGTGAGGTTGCCAGGAGTCTCGCAATAACTGTTCTCGCCGATACATGCCACAATGACATCAACACCTCGGGCAGCAGCTACAGCCTTCTCGATGCGTGGTGGGAGTTCGGCATAGTAGGCACCTGTCTCGTTGTATTCGACGCCCTTCTCAAGAACGACGTTCTTTGCACCGAACTTGTTGCAGAAGGCCTCGTAGATGGTGTTGTACTTTTCTGCCATGTCTTCGATGTTTGAACCCTGCCAGGTATAGCTCCAGCCTCCATTCAGGCAACGCATCTGATTGGCGTTGGGACCTGTGAGCAGAATACGCACGCCCTTCTTGAGTGGCAGGATGTTGCCCTCGTTCTTCAACAGGATCTCGCTCTCCTCGGCAGCTTGCAGCGAAGCGGCAGCAAACTCATCACAACCGAACTTATCATATCCTTCGCCTCCGGTATTGGGATTTTCGAACAAGCCCAGGCGATACTTTACGCGAAGCACACGGCGTGCAGCATCGTCGATGCGCGACATTGGCACCTTGCCTTCCTCAACAAGCTCCTTGAGCAGGATGCAGAACTCCACGCTGTAGGGGTCCATACTCATGTCAACACCGGCATTGATAGCGATACGGATGGCATCCTTCTTGTCGGTGGCAACCTTCTCACGCTGGTAGAGGTTGTTGATGTCGGCCCAGTCGGTCACGATCATGCCGTCCCATTGCAGGTCTTCCTTCAGCCATTGGGTGAGGTACTTATAGCTGGCATGAACAGGCACGCCGTTGATAGATGCCGAGTTTACCATGATGGTCAAAGCACCCGCCTTGATGGCATTCTTGAAGGGTTCGAAGTACTTCTCACGCAGCATGTTGGGAGAAATATAGGCTGGCGTACGGTCTTTGCCAGTGAATGGTGCACCATAAGCGAAGTAATGCTTCACACTGGTAGCCACATGATATTTGCCAAGGTGATTGGGATCGTCACCCTGATAGCCTGCGATTTCTGCCTCAACCATGCGTGAGTTGACAATGGCATCCTCGCCAAAGCTTTCCCATATACGTGACCAACGAGGATCACGACCAAGATCAAGTACAGGATTATACACCCAAGGACAGTTGGCTGCTCGGCTCTCATAGGCAGCGATTTCTGCCATCTCCTTAGCCAAGGCGATATTGAACGAGGCACCCAGGTTGATAGGCTGGGGGAAGAGGGTACCGCCTTGCACGTAGGTCACACCATGGTTGTTGTCGAGTCCATAGATATCGGGTATGCCGAGGTACTCCATCGACTTCTCCTGAATCTGCGGAATCCAGCGCTGCCATTGCTCAATGGTGGCAGCTTTCCCCGGGGCATTGAGCACCGATCCGACCTTCCACTTGCTGATGGTGGTGTCGAGCACGGTCTCGTTGAGTTCCCACGAGCGCTTGGTGTCGTGCGTGTAAATGTCGATGCCATAGCCGCCCAATCGCTGCATGATCTCTTCATCACTGAGCTTGACCATCTCATCGACAGCCTTAGAGTCCTGTCCGTACTGCAACAACGTGCGGCGAAGCTTCTCGCGATCGACCTTGGCATTCTCGAAACGCATGCCGCCAAGCACATCGAGGTTAAGTTCGAGCATCTGACCAATCTTCTCATCGAGCGTCATGGTTGCCAGCTTCTTCTCAATCTTTGCTTCAAGCTCTGCATCACGTGGAATAGCTGGGTTCGTAGGTTTTTGTTTCTCACAGCTGGTAGTCAACAGCAAACAGCCAATGGCCAAAAGGATTGTCTTTTTCATTTGTGTCAGTATTTAGTATTGCATTATAAATAAGAAATGTACGCGGCAAAGTTAATAAAAAAAGTTTATATTCCAAACATTTTCGTCAGAAATCTTTCATTTATTACATAAATTTTGGTCTTAAACTTAAATTTGTGAATAAATATTTTGATAAGTGAAATATTATTTTGAAATTTGCAGCATGATGAACGATATTTGGGCTGATGCCCCTTTTGCCAATTACACCTATCCTCTGGACTCCCTGCTCAACAGTTCAGACTCATTGCAGTATGCCGAGGCCATGCGTATGCTACGTGATGTCTATGTCGTCAATGTAGAATCTTCGCAAGGTGCTAACCAGATCATTAACTTCAGCAACCGTTTTACCGACAGCTGGTTGCCTTCGCTCTTTTCGGGCGAATCGTTGATGCTGAAGCTCGTTCTTCTGGTTGGGCTCATCTTCTGCCTCTTCCTATATCTTCCAGCCTTCAAATCGAAGGTCAATAGCTATAAGGGAGTACATCTTACAGCCACAGTTTGCCTTGCTCTGATGCTGCTTACTGTACCATTTGGTGCCGATTACTATTTACCCATCTGCCTCACCTTCCTTGGCGTAGGCATAGTAGTGCTGTTGATCTACGGCTTCGTGAGGATTTCGCTCATTAAGAATAACAATTGGCTCAAACCTCTGCTCGTTATCCTTACAATTGTTCTTGCATTTGTCAATATCACAAAACCAATCCCCTCGTTGTCCCAAGTGCAGAGCAACGACAATCCTGTTGACAACTACTTCTGGGTTGTGTGCAGTGCCTTTCTCCTCTTCACCGTGCTGTCGTTTTTCATCACATGGTCGAAGCACTTCGAATGCAAACGGGCGAAGACATATTCCGAAAAGAAATACCTCAAACGACACCTACTGCTACTTTGGGCACTTTTCACTTGGTGTTCTGCCTTCCTGATCTACTTCATTGGCACTTATTATAGTGGCACACAGCGCTCCCTGCTTACTTCGTTGTTCCGCCCTGCATTGTCGGCATGCAAAATCTTCATCCTTGCCGACAACATGTCGGACATCACCCTGGCATTTCGTCGCAGCGGTGTATTCATGGGTATGCTTTCGCTAACGCGTCTGTCGGGCTTCCTCGTATCGGCACAACTGATCATTTCTCTATTAGGCGAACGAGTGAAGGCATCGATCAGGATGCGGCTGGCTCACGCGAAGGACAGTTCGCTGTATGTGTTCTTCGGCATCAACTCAGCTTCGGTACAGGTTTGCAAAACCATCACGGGTGCAAAGGGCAAAAGTCCTTTGTCTATCTTTGTCGATTCACTGGAAAACGACATTTCGAACACACGCACTACATTTGGCTTCGGAACCTTCATCTCGCTATTCACCCACAAACATGAGGCGTTCGAAGCCGTTGCAGCAGCCGACAGGGATGAGCTTCCCGCTTTACTCACCATCTCGTCGGTCAAGCTCGAAGAGTTGTCCAACGACTGCACTTCCCTTTCTTCCATCGCACTGAAGAACTTGCAGCGTCTCATCGGAGAATCAGCAAAAACCGAATTCTTCTTCCTTTCAGATAACGAGAAAGCCAATATCGCTGCGGCCAAGATACTTTCCGATCTGCTCGATGCCCAGTCGGGAGAAAAATACACCATCTACTGTAATTGTCGTCAAGGCAGTATGATCCGCCTATTACAGTTCAGGAATATTCGTATTGAAGCTGTTGACTCAGCCAAACTTGCCATCAATCAATTGAAGAATGAGTCAAAACCTATACTTACCGACCTTGTGAACTTCGATCAATTCGGATGCTGCACGTCAACGTTCCGTTCCCTCGTCATCGGGATGGATGACATCGGCGAAGAGGCGGTTAACTTCTTGTACGAGTTTGGCGCATTTGTCAATTCCGAGAAAAAACGCAGCGACTTCGAATGTCACGTAATCGACAGCCGGATGAAGCAACGGGAGGGTGACCTGTACCTGCGCCGACCAGAACTGAAATATCAGGAAGGCAAGCGCGAACCCAACGTGCATGTCGAACTCATGCAATTGAAGGAGGGCAGCGAGATATTCTGGGATTGGCTCAACCACCACATCGCAACCTTGCAATTCATCCTCATTGCTGTGGGTGAAGGAGAGGCGCAGTTGAACCTGGCAGACGAGATCTATAATCTTGCGGTGCGACATCGCACCTCAGCGCCACAGTTACCGCTCAAGATATACGTATGTGCTTATTCAACCAATGATGCCAACAAACTAAAACTCATGGCCGAGACATATTGTTCTCACAATGATTACGGCAATGTGCAACTGATTCCATTCGGCATGCCCGATACGCTCTTCACATACGATAACATCTCAAGAAGATTGGAGAAACAAAAGGCCGAGCAGTATTTCATAGCCTACCAGAATGCAACAGCAAAACTCTCTTGTGGGGTTCAGCAGACGTGGATGGATCGTCGCGAAAAGTACGAAAAGGATCACGCTTATGCTTCGATCCTGGAATTCCTTCGTATGGAGTCGCAAGATATAAGCAACGAATATCATCGCAAAACCAAGATTGCAATACTCAAAAAGGCTCTTGAGCAGGCAGCGTTGCTGGATGACGAAAAGAGGTATTCGATGGAGAATCTCTATGAGGCGCTTCCCGAATCGTTGTCTCCCGATACGGATTTCAACCACATTGTCGAGGATGATTATTTAAATACCTTGATCCAAAATATGGCAGTCATTGAACACATCCGATGGAATGCAAGCCATGAGTTACAGGGATTCCAGTATTCCGACAACGTGCCGAAGGATTTGAGGTCATTGCTCCGGAAACATAAATGTCTGACCGACTGGAGCAAGTTGGATGACTACACCAGACTCTATGACTTTGCCGTAGTACTGACCACATTAAAACTTGAAAAAGATGGAAAACAATGAGTATATACCGCACCCTGTTGACACTTCGGATGTTGAGCTGCCCGCCGAGATCATGGAGCTTGCAGAGGTGATAGCACGCAATGTGCATGAGGTATGGGCCGAGTCGCGTCTGCGCGAAGGTTGGACCTACGGAGAAGTGCGTGATGATGCCAAGAGACAGACGCCGTGTCTGGTGGAGTATGACGAGCTGAGCGACGAGGAAAAGTCCTACGACCTCAATACAGCCCTCGGTACACTTAGACTAATCACCAAACTCGGATTCAGGATTATTAAAGAATAACCATAGCTATGAACGAACCAATCTTTATCAGCTACAAGCGAATAGACAAGGATATTGTGCTACCTATCGTCGAAGCAATAAAGGAAAGGACAGGAGCCAACTGCTGGATAGACCTCGAAGGTATTGAGAGTGGTGACCAGTTCGAACGAGTCATCATCCGCGCCATAAAGAATTGCGAAATCCTTGTCTTCATGATGACAAGCAACTCGATCGCTCCCATGCTCGATCCGAAGACAGGACAACCTGACTATAACACCCCGTCATGGACCGAAAGGGAAGTGAAGTTCGCTCTTGATCGTAAGAAGCGCATCATTCCCCTCAGCATCGACGGCACGATGGTAACTGACTGCGATTGGCTTGCGTTCAATTGCAGCGGCATTGATTGCATCAACTACAATGACTCCGACCAACGAGAGAAGTTCTTTCGCAATCTCTCGAAATGGCTGAAGAAAAAGGAAATCCCCGAGATGAAGCATGCACCGAAGGTGGAGGAGAAACCTGCACCAAAAGTAGAGGAGAAACCCACGCCCGTTTCACCGCCTGCCGAATCGACGAAACCCAAGCTCAAGCCTGTTCATTTTGCCATTATCGCAGCCATCATGGGTGCTATCGCAGCTATAGCGTTCTGGCCAAAAAGCGAACCCCCAAAACCATCGGCACCACCAGTAGTTGTCTCCACCGAAACCGTTTCTGATAAAGCGGCTGCCACACCACCAGCTGAATCCCAGAACACCGCGCCTGCAGCAAACGAGGTTACCACAAACAACCAGCCTCAACCCTCATCAACCACCAAGCCTTCTGCTACACAAACCGCTGCATCATCAAAAACTACATCAACCTCGCAACCCTCACAAGGCAAGACCGCCGAGGAAGCCATACCTACGGTGAGTGGCGATCCAACTGAACTTGACAACCTCGGCGTAAAATATCTGTTCGGCGATGGTGTCAAAAAAGACCCCAAGCAGGCCGTCATCTATTTCCAGAGCGCAGCAAAGCAAGGTTTAGCCAGCGCACAAAGCCATTTAGGCAGCTGTTACTATACCGGCACAGGCATCGGCCAAAACTACAAGCAGGCTTTCGAATGGTTCAAGAAAGCAGCCGGCAAGGGCGACATTACTGCACAGGATAATTTGGGAAGCTGTTATCTGCTCGGTCATGGAACCGCTCAAAACTATGCAGCCGCAGTAGAATGGTACCAAAAAGCCGCCGACAAAGGCAATGCAAGCGCTCAAGCACATCTTGGCAGTTGTTACCTCTACGGACAAGGTGTCACATCCGACAAGGACAAGGCCATCTTCTGGTACGAGAAAGCAGCTGACAAAGGCAATACAACCGCCAAAAGAAATCTCGAAAAGCTAAAGGCTGCTGTAGATTGATAAAAATGAGAGCATCGCGATTCGCAAGGGATCGTGATGCTCTCGTTCTTCAATGATGATTCAAAAAATCTAATTCTTTACCAACAGAAGCCGGCACCTATCTGGAACGCTCCTGTGTTGTCCGCACAAAAGTCCTTGTAATCACCCTTGTTCACCCAATAGGTATAGCGATAGGTGAACTTCAAGGCGAATCGAAAATACTTCAGTACCAAGCCACCCTCAACAGCAGGACCATGGAACATCTGTTTCGAAGTCAGTTCTTTCAACAAATCTTCACCAGTCTCATTCACGGTCGAATTGAACTTTTCGGGGTCGAACTTATCAAACGCGCCATAATGATAACCAATACCGGCATGGATGTAGATAGGAACCCAGATGTGCCACGAAGGTCCTGTCATAAAACAAGCCTCGTATTGCATCTTTTCGGGATATAACTCACCCGATTCCTCATCCTTTTTCATTTTTTCCTTATAGACAAACTTCTGGGTAACAGGATCGTAACTACCTTCAATATGCGAATCGAACTGGTTGAAGAAATCCTTATTGATCAAGAAGGTACTGTACCAGCCGTTAGCCTTGTTCTGATAGAAGTTGCCGTATGTGAAACCAAGCATCTCGTTGGTTAAGCCATATTCAAACAACAGGGTGCGGGAGTGGCTGTCGCGGCGAAGGCTTGCCTTACGCACGACCTCAAGGTTTTCGTTGGCCTGCTTCGCATAGCGCGTACAGCCGTTTTCGATCACCTGCTCGAACATCTGACGCGAACGTTCGAGATTGCCGGCTGACAATTCCTTCTCGCCCATATTCAAGACAGCTTCACAGTCACGATCAAAATTGCGCTGTGCGGCATACATCGACTGGCGCAGTTTCTCGTTACCGTCATAAACCAGCAGTTTATTGTATGCGTTCACCGCCTCGTGATAACGGAAGAAGTGGTCGGCTTCGATAGCCTGGTTGTACCAAATCAACATCGAGTCGCACAACTGAATGTGCTGCAGGATGTTGGCCGTGTCGTTCAGGTATTCGGGGCAGTAGCGACAAAGCTCATAGTTGTCCTTGGCCTTCTGGTATTCGCTGTTGTTGAACGATGCCTGCGCCTTCTCCAGATAATCGAAGAACGGGCTGCGCAGCACTGAGTAGGGGTCGCTCACCGTATATTCGAACAGCTGCTTGTCCTTGAGTGGGAGCGGCATACGATAGTCCTGGAAACCAGGCACACGGATGGTAAGCCTACGGTTCGAGAAGTCGCGACCGGGCTCCTGCGTCACGAAGACGATGCTATAGGTCTTCTTTCCGGCGATCGAATCGACGGTGACATTCAGTTGGGTTTGCGACTCATGAGTCGATTCGAAAGTGAGTCCGAAGGGTTCGTGTGTGACAAACTGCACCATGGCTTCGTGGCGATCTCCACAGGGATAGACGCCGAAGCCCTGTGTCGTTTCCTGCACGTTGAGGAGCTTCAGGTTTTCTTGTCCGAATAGCGCCGAAGCGCTCAACAATAACATTCCTACGATGGCCGTTCTCGACAAGGTCAGGAATGAGGCAAAAGGTTTTTTCATAGCAAAAATAGATTATTTAATGGTGAAATAATCAAGGTTAAACACTTCATCGCGAGTGATTTCACGTCCCTCGTATTCATTGGGTTGCCAGGTGCGCACCTCGATGCTCGGGTTCATCGGGTCTTCGAAATTGACCATGAGGAACAGCCATCCGACATCTGAATAGGTCGAAGTATTCCAATACTGCTTGAGCGTGACGCCGTAGATCCGCTCGTGGATAGGGTGCTGGATAACCGACACCTCCTCGAACTTGATGTTTATGTAATTGTTCTTGCTGAAGATCTTCTGCAGCTTGGCGATGTATTCCTTCTTGTTCTGCACCACGAGCTGATAGGTCTGTCCGCCCAGTCCCTGCAACATCAGGTTTTCGTCCTTGTTGCGGTCCTTCTTGCGCAATACGGTACCAGTGATAATCAGAGCATCATCACTATATACCTGCTTCAAGTAACCGAGGTCCTTGCGGTTATAGGCGGTGCGGAACACCTCGATGAAGTCGAGTATCATCTGACGTCTGACAAGGTCTTCCTCCTTCACGCCGTTCACAATCACATTGTTGTAGTTGTGTTTCTCGAGCTGCATATTCACTTCGGTGAGATGACCATCGTTGTCGAAGCTCATTACCATGTCCTGGAAGGAATTGTTCATGTCGGCATCGAGGACGTTAACGGGGATGTCGCGCATCTGGAAGCCTCGGTTGCCGAATAGCGTGAGGACATTGCCCTCGACCTCATCAACGCTGCAGTTGATGGGGCTCTGTTCCCACAGGTCCATGATGCTCTTCACCAGGGCCTTGTTGACGGGATTCTTTTCGGGAAAACTGACTTTCAGCTTGTCTTTTAGCTTCTTTCCGTCCTCCAGTATGGATTCGTTGAACGAAGTAAGCAGACTTGATGCTTCCTGCTCAATGTTTTCCTTTGCGGCAGCAGACATCTGTCCGCTCAGCACCTTGACCTTGACGGCTTGTGCCTTCAACCCCATCGTAGTGAACGGGATAAGGAATAGGAGTAAAGTGACAATTCTTTTCATTGTTTGAAGTGTGTATTGCGGTTTTATTTTTCTGATTTATTCGATTTCTGCGGGCGTTTGGGGAGATATTCCTCGAAGAGGGAATACACGTTATGTTGGGGCGTATTGGTGTAGAGCAGGGCCGTGAGCTCGGCAGGCGCATCAGTGCCCAACTGACTGAGGGGAATACTCACGAGCAGCATGTGGGTGAACCCGAAGGAGGTGTTGCGCAACACCAGGATACCTGTCAGCAAGCCCTTCTCGGGAATATATTGCGCGGCAGCGAAAGGCTCCATCACGCCTTCGTCCCTCAATCCGCCCAAGAGGGTTGCCCAGTCGCATCGCCACGTCACAAAACGTCCTCCATACTGCCGATGCATCACTTCGACGGTCAGGCTATCGGGTATCACATTGCCCAACATCAGGTTCTTGACCGACTCCTTCGGGAATCTCTGCGACCAGATGGGCGAGATGTTCTCGTCAGGCTCCTTCCCTTCATAATATCCATCGGCACAAAGCGAATCGATATAGAACACGTCGCCAATGGTGTGCCACACCTCTGGATTACCCGTGGCATAGACCTGATCGATTGAGGGGAGTGGGTTGGGCAATGCCTTGCCCTTGAAGGACTGCAGTCGCAAGCCCTGTCGTTCGTCCTCTTCTTTCTTGTCGGTGCCGTAGATGAGTTCGCGTTCCTTCGGGATGGAGAGGCGTAGGGTGGTCTCGTCGGAACCTCCTGTGATGAGTATCCGATAACGATTGTAATCCTCAAGGACCTTCACGCCGGTTACATTCTCAAGTATCGGAATTGCCTTGCCGAAGGACTTGAACAGTCCGCTACCGTAGGGACAAGCTTCGAGGAACAGACGGATTCCGTTCTCTTTCATCCACCTGGCGCGCTCGGCTTCAGAACCGTGTAGAGCAATTCTCAGCAGGATTCGTTCGATGCCACGCCACAGGAATGGATTGAGCACTTGCTGTATTTCGGGACTGAAAACCGCTACGCCAAAATGCGTCAGATCGCCCGCAGCATTGTACTCTTCGTGAAGGGGCAGAAGAGTAGGGTAACGCTGCATGGCCTCCTTCAGGCGCTGCATCTCGACGGTCTCTTCGGCAACAAGGGTGCCAAAGAGTGTCGTCAAGAATAGTATGGTAACAGTTATCAGTCTTCGCATGTAAATACCTTTAATCAATCACTTTCGTATGACTCTTCGCACACTGCAGTACGTCATTCATTTACTTTATAGCCATAGGTCACGAGTATTGGAATCCAGCTGTCATATTCGGCTTGCAGGGCAAGATTCTTGAACTGAACGGCCTTGTCGAAGTCGTAGTCGAGGCCATAGAATCGACCATAGGCACAACAATAGGCATTCGACAATTCATCGAAGGCCTCGGGACATCCCATCTCGGCAGCACGGCAAGTGTGTGTGATGTAGGCGTTGTAATCCTCCCTAAACAAGTAGTACCGCCCCAGGTCGAGCTCGGCCTCGGCATTTCCCGCATCGGCAGCCATGTTGAGCCACATCGTAGCCTCTTCTGTGTCTTGTTTCGCTGAGATGCAGTTCAGAAGCAGATGGCCCATGCGCTGCATACTTCGGATGTCGCCCTTTCGGGCACCTTGTCGGTAATAGGTCGCCGCGCTATCGACCTGCGCTGTGGTGAGACAGCTGCACAAGTCGGTATTCTCGTCCCATCCCACCGCATTGGCTCGGACGTACATATCGCCCTTGATGCCGTACCATCGAGCATCGTCCTGACGATGGAGGTTATTCATCCAGTATTCCGACGACTTGAGGAACTTGCGACGTGTGGCCGTACTGTGCTCATCTTCCTCGTATGCCTCGTGGAAGTAGTAATTGGCCAGCATGGCTTTCGCTTGAGGATCATCTACGGCGGTGGCTATCTGTGTCATCATCTGGATGGCCTTGTCCTCGTTCTGCTTCACACCGACGCCGTATTGGTAAAGTATGGCCAAGGGGAAACGGCAGGAGGAATGAAGTTTGGCGTCTTCGTTGACCTGCTCAAATAGGACTACAGACAACCGCTCGTCCTGATGACCAGATACTTCGGGCATCTCGTAGAACCTGTAGTTTTCGGAGGTGCGATGAAGGAAGATCTTCTGGTCCTTGCCGCGACGCGTACGCATATAGCCATTAGGATTGACATTGTTCCTCAGATTGCCAATATTACATTCCATGACATTGGGCGCGACAAGTTTGCAGTCGAAGGTATATTCCACCGTGATTGCCTGCACGTTGTCCATTTCCTCGATATAGGAATCGTTGTCGTCGTTGAAGGGCAGCAGATGCGCGATGTTGGAAATAACGTTGCGTGCCCACTTGGAGAGCGAACGTCCCTTGACGTATTCCTCGTCGATGGCGAACATGAACTTGATCGCATTTCCGTTGAGCTTGCCTTCGGCCTCTTCGTTGACGATGACATAACGCATGTCGTTCAGGAGCCTGACGCGCCGCATATACGTCATTGCCTGTTTATGGATGATTTTACGTTCGCGCGAAGTATTGACGATACCCGATTGGTCGGAGATTGTGATTACGTAACTGCCATCACCCACCTTTTTAAACCTGAAGTTCCACATTTCACGGCCATCCTCGATGCAGAGGTCACTCACCCAGTGACCCGAAAGTTCGGGAATGCCATTCACCGACTGCGGCCTTGTCGAGGTCGCGCGAGGCAGCTCCACGCCATAATGTCGAGCGAAGTTAAAGCCCTGATAAGGCATCAGATTCACCTGCTCGTAGGTCCGTTGTATTTCGCCCAATGCACCGGCAGCAGCCTTTGCCTCCTCATCTGATGTCACAATGGGCGCTGCATCCTGTCGGGCGAGTTCGTTGCGGCTGTCCTGTTCCTCAAGGTCTTCGAAATGACTGATTTTCAGGATATCCTCCAGTTGTCGCAGACGTTTTCCAGGCTCAAGGATCTTGCCGCTGTCATACTCCAGGGTAAGGTATTTGCGATAATAGTAGATCGCGCTGGCCAGCGACTCCTGATCGCCGTTCTGCCTATAGAGGTCGTCGTAGATGTGCGCCTTGCGGAGGTAAGGAGCAGGGTAGCCAGGCGACAAGTCGATGACGACATCGAGCGCCGACAGGGCTTCGGTGTATTTTTCATGACGCAACAGCATCTCTGCCCTCATAAACTGAAGGTTGACCTGCGAGCGCGTCACTTGCGCCTGGGCAATGCCATCATCGATTATAAGAGACAGAAAGGGCAGGATGACCATTCCCCAAAGGAACAGCCTGCGCCCTATGATGCCTTTGCCTTTCATTATCCGTTGGAAATTATAGTCCGAAGAATACACTGCGCTTGTCGTATTGCAGTTTCTTGACCTTTTCGTTTAGGCTAGGCTTCAAGCGCTTGAATATTTCCGAAAAGGCCTTGTTGTGAAGCAGGGTCTCGTCGGAATTGGCGGGGACAAAAAGCCGCAGGCCCTTCTTCTCTTCGGTGGCAAGAACCTTGCCCGAACGACAATCTGAAATCGAGACAGTCATGTCGCATAGATGGTATTGCATCTGATATTTCCCGACCGTAGGCTCGCCATCCGGTTCGATGCTGCAATTCACCTTGATTACGATGTCTGAGCTGGCACGATCCTCAGACTTCTTGTAGCCATTTCGCAATAGGATGCTGTGCAAGGTATCGCCTATGCATTCAAAGTCTTCTTTCGAGATTTCCATGTAACAGTATGGTGTAGGGTCGAAGGCCTTAAGCGACAACCGTGCCGAATGCAGCTGCTCCATCAAACGCAGGGGCAGTTCACCCGAGAAGATATGTTTCGGCAAATCGAGTATCGACTGCTTATTCATGCCCACGACGAGTTCTGCCGTCTCGGTCATGGGAGCCTCAGTGATATGGGCCTTTGCCCTGCCCGAAGCGTCGGTCATGGGATCGCTCTTCACCTTACCGTTGTTGCTTACTGTGAACGAAACCGGCAACCCCGGTACAGGCTTGTCGTTGTAGGTGGCGGTGGCATATATCGCCACAGGCACATCTTCGCCGGGCACCATAGGACAGGTCGGACGGTCGAACGACCATTTGATGCTGTCCATGCTGTGTATATAACCATCGTGCAGCACTTCCACCAGATCGAAATCGCGGCTGATGACCTGCTTGTGCAATATCGGCACAAGCGCCTGAAGAGCCTTGCAATAAATCGTGGCAGCAGTGAACAGATCGCCCGACTGCTTCAGCGACTGGGCACGAACAGCCATCGAATCCACACTTGTGACGATGGCCGTATAAAGCGAGTCGCAGAACTGGCGGTAGTCCTGATCCGAGATCTCGCAGAAGATGTAGCTCTGGTCTTCGCCCTCGAAGGTCTTCGTGGTCTTGAAGAAGGCGCTGTTTTCTGCAATCCTCACCAGTGAGGAGTGTTGTTCAACGGGCGACTGCCCTTTCTCAATGAGCGAATATTGGTAGGAGCCCTCCTCGAAACGATTGGTCGATTTCTGACTCACAAGTATATTGACTGCGTTATGACGAGCCTCATCAAGCGTATTACCCGCAGCAACTGCCCTTGTGACAGTGGCCGTAGAAATAGGATTAGTTGTGGCCCATTTTGGAAGCGGCTTAGATTGTCCAACACCAATCGCAGGGATCATGCTGGAAATAATGAATGAAAGAAACAATATATTTTTCATTGTATAGTAAATGGTTTAAACGGCACAAAGATACTATATTTTTTTATAAAATAACTATTTTTTTAATAAAAAATACCTTTTTATATGTTTTTTTGTCTCCAACAATCGTAAATACCAGTTTTTTCTCTAAATTTCATCTACAAATTTAATCATAATTAACCCCTCAAATCTCTCAATCTCTTCAAACCACTCTAACCTTTCAAACCTCTCAATCCCCTAGAACCACTTTTTTTACCCCCCCCCATTTGTTAATTATTGTTAAGCCATGAAAAATATTGCTGTTTGGATTTGGTAATTACATAAATATGGAATATTTTTGCAACTAAAAATATAGCAAGAATTAATAAACTAAACCCTCTTCTCAATCTCATAGATTCTCTTATTACTATGGATAACTTGATACAACGAATCGAACACATCATGAACGATGAACGATTATTCAGGAACCCTGAGCTGACCATCCGGGATGTGGCCAAAGAACTCGCAACCAATCGCCTCTATGTTTCGAGAGCTATAAATACCATTTATGGCTTCTCATTCACCAGTTACATCAACCGTAAGCGCATCGACTACGCCATTGCATTGATGAAGGAACATCCACTGATGACGCTCGAGAATATAGCCAACGAATCCGGATTCCTTTCCGAAAAGTCGTTCTTCCGCAAGTTCCGCGAAGTCATGGGCGATTCCCCTCGAGCATATATGAAAAAGCTTAAGAATGGTTCTGCAAATAGTTAATCAATAAACAAGCCTTGGTCAGTTCTGGCCAAGGCTTAATATTCTTAATTGGATGACAGATCCATTTATTCATCCTCTCCCCAAATTAGGTCATCGCCGCGATTCCTTCCATATTGGGGTCGATCGGATTGGTAACCTTCATTTCTAGTGCCTAGAGAAGTGACGATTATCTTAGTATGACTGAAATACATTACATCGATTTTCGGAACAATATATTGCTTTTTCATAATATCCTTTATTTGACGGTTTGACATATCACTTGACCAACACTTTCCGTGCAGTACCATCCTCGAGCACTATCACATTCAAGCCCTTCTGTAGCAAAGAATGGCGTCGGCCATCAATCGTATAGATTCCTGCTGATCTGATTATGTCCGGCAGAATCATCTCGATACCATCGGTCTCATTACCTGGAAGAATCGGCGGTGCATACTCGGCATTGGCTTCATCAATGCGCAAGAAGGCGCGGTAAGGGGCTGCCATCCGGTCTTCATCAATATTGTAAAGATAGAATGCAGCCTTGTTGCTATCTTCATCATATTGCAGTATGTAATCCTGATTCACAACGAGAGGCACATCGTCGGTAAAAGCACCAACCAATACACCTGTCTGGAATGAAGGATGGGTGGCATCAACTGCTTCGGGACCCTCAAAGGTGTACTGGGTCTCATCATCACCTAACACGACGTATGGAGTATTGCGTCGGATGCTGCTTTCTTCGGTCAAAACCAGTACGCCATTATCATTTACCGACATACAACTGTAAACCGTCATCCCATCGGGCAATTCGCTGTTGAAGGGCAGTATAATAGTACCATAACCTGCCGGGCTCACGCGATACTCCAATGTAAGTTTCGGACGATAAGTGAACGTCACCGACGGATAGTTGTAGGGCGAGGTATGCTCCTCATTCGTATAGAGTTCCACAGTATAGGCATTGCCTTCGATCAAATAGTCCACAATATTGTGTAAATCCAGATCTCCACTGACCTCAGCATCGGAAGCAACATTGGTAAAACCATACCTGCCGCTAAAAGTGTAATAACCAGTACTCAGCTTGTAGTAGATTATCGCATTCGCCATAGCGTCTGTGCCATTCTTCAGTGAAAAGTGCATCACAACATCATCTATGTATGTGTTGTTATCATTGTTGAAGAAGGGTTCGCTTGTAAAGTGAACGGTATTGGCAATCGGCATCTGCTCCCCGGTTACTTTAATGGTAGGGTAGCTTAATCCGAGGATCTTGTCCACCTCAAACCAGTCATCATCGGTTGAGCCTGCCTTGCGACAAACAGGACGCAACTCGTAGGTGCCTTCATCCCAATAGTATGGATTGAAGTTCAATTGTTGTTCATTCGTATAAGCTGATCTTCTGTGAAGTTGCCTATTGGTCAAGCTTGTTGAATAATAGGTAGTGCCTGTTGTCATTTCCACTGCCTTCACGCCAAAGTCAAATTGATTGGTCAGGCAACTGAGGTTCCAAAGTGTAGAATACAAGGAGCATACCCGAGCCCCTGTCGAGCGGTCATACTCATAGTTTGAATAAACTATATCTCCAACTTTCAGGTACATTGTATTGCTTTCCTTATCCCTTTGAACAACATGAACCTGCTCTTTGCCACCGTTTTCTGGCCTGACACCTGTGACAATCATCTGGTTATTAACGTAAGCCGATCCTGAACCGGCACCACCGATACCATTGCCATTGGGTTGCAGTGCTCCTGTGCCAGTCAAGAGATAACAACCGTCACAATTGCCTCCCCAGCCCCAGTTGAATGTGAACATATCATGCTCACTGTCATAACCGTCACAAATAAACTGGTGACCGCCGCCCGAAGCAGAAGTGCCACTATAAAGCACAGGACGACCAGCTGTGAGCTCGTCATAAACAAGCGACTCCCAATCATCATCCGAAAAGTAGTTGCGTAAGTCTATACGCACCGCTTTGTCATATCCGAAATGGGTAGCCAGAGCATAACCGATATCCTCAGAATGTGCTCCTGAGCCGCCATTGGTTGAAATGTCATATTGCATATCGACCGACACACCTATGTGGTACATCAGTGTTGCAACGGCTTGTGCCTGAACAGTGGTATAGTTGTTCAAATATGAAAGCAACATGTCATCCCAGTCGTAAGTCGTGTTAGCGAAATCGGCAGCAAACGTAACCCCAGGATATTCGTTGAGTGTATATGAGTGACTGCCGGTACCCCGAGTGGGATATTTATAGAGATACATCACCTGTGCCACGGCCGTAGCCACACATCCTGTGACAAAAGTATTACCCTCATAAGTCGGTATCAGGTTGTTGTATGGGTCCGACTGATTCCACTTTGTCCTAATCATCGGTTCAATTCCTACGCGTGTATTGGCAGCCTTTGCCCTGCGAGGTTGATTAGCAACCTGGGCATCGGCATGAGCAATCTGCTCGGTGTACTGGCTTAACCACCACTTTAAGTTCTCGGGTGCCGTGTCGTAGTTGAACGTACCATGGTCGCAGTAACCCAAGATCTCTCGCGCAGCCTCATCGCCACCCACGATGACGAAGCCTGCGTCATCACCGGCATTGAAGACATAGAAACACGTCCTGCCCTCACTCTTCGAAGTGTAGGCGAGAGTGGGCATCAAGGCATCACTGGCCCCTTTGGCATGCTTAGTACCAACAATTTGTTTCGACAAGAAATCAAGGGCACGGTTTTGCGCCACATCGATGTTGACCTCTTGAGCCATTAAAGAATTGCCAGCAGTTGCTATGAGCAATCCGAAAAGCATTGAAAAATGTTTCATACAGGCGTGAATAGAAATAAATATTAATAGATTGTTATTATATTCTTAAACTTTGCAATGATAGCCAATGAGAACTATTTCTTGATTAAAAAAATAAGAAGTATCTCATCATGCGGCATTTGGACTCTAAGTCGTTATGGTTATCGAGAGGAGGCGAAGTCGGTAAAACTACCCTCTTTGAAACTGCAATGGCGTCTGTCCAGTTGCTTTCTTGAAGTAGCGGCAGAAGTGGGAGGGGGAGGTGAAGGAGAGCATCTCGCTAACCTCGTTGACGTTGTGCTGCTGGCTGCGGAGCAAGGATTTAGCTTCATTCAGACGATAGTTCTCGATGTGGTCCTTGGCGTGCATTCCACTGGCCTTATAGACGAGCAGCGAGAGGTATTTGGGTGTGATGCAGAGCTTGTCGGCATAGAATTTAATTTCGTAATGCTTGACATAATATGTTTGCACGAGGCCAAGAAAACGGTGGAAGATGTTGTCATTGTGCGATTTCTCGAACCTGGAGTCCGTGAGTTGCATCTCGCCATGATAGATTGAAAGGCATAGAAACGAGAGTGTCTGAAGCAGACCAGTTAAGATGCGTCGTACGAAGAACATCTTATCGCGATGTTCAAGCACATCCTTAATTTGCATATAAAGATGCTTGGCGCTCTCCAGGCCGTGACCGGTAATGAAGCAATAAGGCTTGACTAGGATCTCGGAAGTGAACAACGCAGATTCGGCAGCAGATAGATTAGGCTTGAAAAACTTCTCGTCACACATAATACAAATGGTGCGCGCATCACGCGAATATCCTATCATACCACCTATGCCCCCCGATTGCAAGAAAGTCATATAACCAGGAAGAAGTTTGAAACTGGAACCTCCCCAAGCTATCTCAATCCAGCCTTCGAAACAAATGACGATGCCAAATAGATTCTTCGCCTTGACGTTGCCATTGAGGAAGTAATCGAGCTCCCCCTCTTCATAGTAACCCACCTTTTCTAGGTCATCGCAGATAACGAGTTCATCACCCAATGTTGCTGTGTACATCGGGTGCATTTTGGGTGATTGGAGGATATTATCTGAATGTATCATGTGATTATTCTATTTTATGGCTGCAAAGTTAGATTTTTTTGTGAAAAAAGCCAAAGAAAATAGACGAAAAAATGTGCAAAAGGGGGAAAATTATATCCAAAACTTCTCTCAGTTCCCGAAAATGACATTTTTATTCCTTTTTTGGTAACAATGTTGTGCGCGTATTACTATAACTTTGCGGTGCAAAAACAACATTAACTTTTAGAGAAAGGTATGAAATTAACAATCAAGAAACAACAAATGCGCAATGTCGCTACCGCTCTTGGCTTCATAGTCTTGAGTATTGGTTCGCTTTCAGCGCAAATCAAAGTGTCTGGTACTGTACTCGACGAAACTGGCGAATCAATCATCGGCGCCAGTGTACTTGAGAAAGGTACGACGAACGGAGTTGTCACCGACATCGACGGCAACTTCGCATTCACTACGCAGTCTGACAATGCCACACTCGTAATCTCCTTCGTGGGTTATGCTACACAGGAGTTGAAGGCTGCTCCCAACATGAAGGTCACGCTGACTGAGGACAGCGAGATTCTCGAAGACGTAGTGGTAGTAGGTTATGGCGTGCAGAAGAAAAGCTCGGTGACGGGCGCTATTTCGCAAGTCAAGGCCGAAGACATGAAGAACCGCACCGTGACGAATGCACAGACAGCCTTGCAGGGTAAGACAGCAGGTGTGCAGGTAGTTTCGGCCCCAGCTCCCGGTAAGTCACCTTCGATTCGTGTACGCGGTATCTCATCGAATGGTTCAAGCGAGCCACTTTACGTGGTGGATGGCGTACGCCTCTCCGACATCGGCAACCTCGACCCTAACGACATCGAGTCGATGGAAGTGCTGAAGGATGCAGCATCGGCTGCCATCTACGGTGCCGAAGCCGGTAACGGCGTGGTTCTCATCACAACCAAAAAGGGTAAGAGCGGTTCGAGGAAAATTTCCTACGAGTTCCAGCTGGCCTCGCAGAAGCTCAACAAGATTCCTGATCTGCTCAATGGCGAAGAGTATATCAACTACATGTCAGAGAGCGGCGTCATGGCTCGTAAAACCCTTGAGGATTACTGGACATCACGTCAGTCCACCAACTGGATTGAAGAGGCTTTCGAAAACAGCCTCCAGATGAAGCATAACCTGAGTGTTTCGGGAGGCAATGATAATGGAGCATACATGTTGTCGTTGTCCTACCTCGATGACGATGGCGTAGTCAAGGGTGGCGCCGACACCTACAAGCGTATCGCTGCCACCATCAACGCCAACTACAAGCTCACCTCATGGCTTAACGTGGGCAGCACCACCAATCTTGCCAAGTTCGATCGCACTGAGGTGGAATCGGGCGAGTACGGTTCGGGCCTCATCAGTGGAGCGCTCAACATGGATCCATTGACTCCAGCAGTCTATACCGGTGGCGCATTGCCTTCGCATGTAACCACGGCCCTCGCTGCAGGACATACGTTACTCACCGACGGCGATGGCAACTACTACGGCATCTCCGACATCATCAGTGGCAAGACATATAACCCGTTCATCAGTCGCGATCATGCGAATACCTCGTTCTGGGGTTACAACGTTTCGGGAAGCCTCTACGCCGACATCACCCCATTCAAGGACCTGGTATTCACCAGCCGCTTCGGTTATAACCTCAACACCTTCAATGGCCAGGATCGTCAGCATCCTTACTATTCAAATACCGAGAATTACCTCGACTATAACCAGGGTTCAAACCAGTACTCTTCTACCATCTATTACCAGTGGGAAAACTTTGCCAACTACATGCACAGCTTCGAGGGCGGTCATAACGTGAACGCCATGGCCGGTATCTCGTTCCAGAAAGACGATACCAACAGCCAGCTGCTCATGGCTCAGCCCAATGGTGAGGGCGCTTACCTTAAGGATGATGACAACTTCTTCTATCCCGACTTCCTGTCAGCCACAGCAACGCGCAAGATGAGTGGTCAGCGCCTGCGTACCGCCAAGTTCTCCTACTTCTTCCGTATGGGCTACGACTGGAAAGGCCGCTATATGTTGCAGGGCACCCTGCGTGCCGATGCTGCCGATACTTCGAAACTTCCGAAGGAAAACCGCTGGGGTTACTTCCCCGCTGTCAGCGCCGGTTGGACCGTCAGCGAGGAACCATTCTGGAATGGTATCCGCGACACTTTCAACAGCTTGAAGCTTCGTGCATCATGGGGACAGAACGGTTCGTTGGCCACCCTTAACAACTTCATGTATTCCACCACCATCGTCAATAATGCCGGCTATAACTACATCCCAGGTGCAGAACCAGCCACCACTGGCAACAACGATCTGAAGTGGGAGACCTCCGAGCAGCTCGACTTCGGTGTGGATGGACGTCTGCTCAACGACCGACTGACATTCAGCGCCGACTACTATATCAAGAAGACCAAGGACCTGCTGGTCAACGGCACTGTGCCGACACTCTCTCTCGGCGGCACCATGTCGTACATCAATGCCGGTAACGTCGAGAACAAGGGCTGGGAATTCGAACTCGGCTGGCGCGACCGAATCGGCAAGGACTTCGAGTGGGGCATTCGTGGTAACCTCTCGACACTCAAGAACGAGGTGACCTACCTCGACCCGTCACTGAGCCGTATCCAGGGAACTACCAATGATGGCTTCTCGACCTATCCTACCTACTTCGAGAAAGGTCATGCTGCCTATTACTTCCGCGGCTATGTATTCGAAGGCGTCGATAAGGCTACTGGCGATCCTATCTTCGCTGACCTTGACGGCAGCGGCATCGGAGGCGATGACGGCGACCTCACCGACATCGGCGATGCCATCCCATCTGTCACCTACGGCGTAACCCTCACGGCCTCGTGGAAGGGTCTGGACCTCACCGTCTTTGGTTCGGGTACTGCCGGCAACAAGAACTACCTGCAGATGACATCAAAGGACGAGCCCAAGAACAACCGCCTGAAGTCAGTCTTCTACGACGACCGCTGGACTTCGGACAACCCCAATGGTTCGCGTCCACGTGCCGGCATGAACAACCTCGACAAGTACTTGCTCTCGAGTGCAATGGTCTATAGCGCTTCTTACTTCCGCATCAAGCAGATACAGATCGGCTACTCCTTGCCAAAGACTTTGATGCACAAGACCCGTCTGCTTTCCGGCATCCGTATCTATGCATCGCTCGACGACTTCTTCACCTTCACCTCTTACCCGGGTCTCGACCCCGAAATCGCTCCTCTCTCATCGAGTGGCCTCGGTGTGGACAAGGGCAGCTATCCAGGCTCAAAGAAGGTCGTATTCGGTATCAATGTTGATTTTTAATCAATGCTTTCAGTCAATAGTAATTCCCATTAATTCCAATTGAAATAATATGAAAAAGAATATATTGATATTTGGTGCCCTGGTAACAACCCTTTTCATGGGTAGCTGTACCGATGATCTGGATATTCCTCAGAACGGCAATATCAGCACCAAGGAAGAGTATTACAAGACCGACGACGAGGCGCTTGCAGGCATTGCCGAGGCTTATTACCAGTGGATGTCGGGCTATGGCCAGCTGATGGTGACTCTCGATGCGCTCTCCGACGACTGTTGGGCAGGTGGTGTTACCCGCAACATGGACGCCAATCTCGAAAAGATGAACGAATACACCTACGACTCGGACAACGACTACGTGCGTGCCAACTACAGTTACTTCTACAAGGTGATCTATTATAGCAACCTCATTCTCGAAAATGTCACTCCCGACACCGATGCCAAGACTCGTTGCGTGGCCGAAGCTCACTTCATGCGCGGTTGGGCCAACTTCTATCTCTCGGCTTTGTGGGGTACGGCTCCCTTGGTACAAAACATCTTGAAGGGTGGCGAATATGCAGTAGAGAACAGTCAGGAAGGCGAATTGCTCAAACTTGCTGTCGAGGACTTTACCTACGCCAAGCAGCATCTGCCCGCCAAGACCAGTCTCGACGATACCAAGACCGGCGAACGCCTCACCAAAGGTGCAGCCGCTGCCTGGCTCGGCAAGGCGTTGCTCTGGCAAGGCGACAAGGCAAGCGCACTCCGTGAGTTCGAGGAGGTCATCGCAGGTCCCTATGCCCTTTATGAAGGCGACCTTAGCAAGATCACCCGCAGCGCCACCAACAACTGCTGTGAGAACATCCTCGAGCTGCAGACCCCTCGTGACCCTACCTACATCTGGAGCTGCTCGGGCTGGTATACCTCCAACATTTTCCTCCACGGCTATCGAGGCTTCAATGCCTATTACCTCGGTGCTTTCGATGCTTCGTACAGCATGGGTGGACTTGAGAATGCCGGCATGGCTACCAACACTTGGGGATATATCAATCCTCGTCAGGACCTGCTCGACCTCTTCGTGGCCGAAGATGGTGCAGGAGGTTGGGGCTACCGCACTACCTCATTCCTCAAGACAGGTCTGCAGATGCTGATGTCGGGCATCGTCCAGTATGGCGAAGTAGTGACACAACCCGGACACGACGGAATCTGGTATTGGAAGAACCGTCTGCTTCTCGAAGATGACATCTATGAGTTCGACTACCCGATGATGGCTTGCATCACCCAGCGTCATACGCGTCTGGCCGAAGTGCTGCTCCTTGCCGCCGAGTGCTGCGTAGAGAGCAACAATGCCAAGGCTACGGAGTATGTTAATAGGGTACGTACACGTGCTCAGGCTCCTGCCAAGGCGAGTGTCACCCTCCAGGACGTCAAGAACGAGAAACGCATGGAGCTCTGCTCAGAGGGTATCCGCTACCTCGACCTCCTTCGTTGGGGCGATGCCGAGACCGTTCTCGCCAACCAGGGCAAGGAAGTACATGCCTATATCGCCAGCGCAAACTATGACGGCAGTGGTCGCGTCGAGACCCAATGGACCAACTCCAATGGTGGTTTCCAGGCAAAGCATAAGCTTCTGCCAATCCCACACCTTGAGATGGAGATAAATCCAGCCATCAAGCAGAATGCAGGCTGGTAAAAAATTGATAATTAATTAGTTAATAATATTTGTGTGTGTTTGCAACGGGGATACAATATTTGAATGTATTTTACGTTAACTATTTTATCCCCGTTTTATTCACTAACAACAGAAGATATAAAAACGTTATGAAGAAGATTTTTACAATGGCAATGATGCTGATGATGGCAGTCGTTGCATTTGCACAAGAGAAAGATTATAGCGAGATGACCGATCAGGAGTTCTTCATGGGCGAATGGGTACTATCGATCGAAGGTCTGCCTACAGGTGATACCGAGATGCTCCTCACTATTACGACCAATGAGGAAGGAGCGTTTGTAGGCACCATTGGAGCCGAAGAAATGCCCGAGAAAATCAAACTGGATGAGATTCAGTTCGAGGATGGTAACCTCACCGTTACTTTTACAGGCCAGGGGTTCGTTGTCCCCATTTCACTCGACCGCAAGGACGATGGCACTGTGGAAGGCGCCATGAACGATATGTTCGACATCACGGGTAAGCGCCCTGTCAAGAAGGAAGAGAATCCCTCTTGACGAATTATAAATCATAGATAATGTGACCACGGGGCCACGGGACAGTTGTTTCTTGATAACCTTCTCAACTTTATGCATTGTCCCGTGGTACCCGAGGTACTATTTTAACCACCCCTTTCCCAGCTTTGGGGACTTGTTAAACCATCATCCCATGCTTATCCTGACCATCATCCTCATCTTCACCCTCTTCTCAGCTCCCTCTCTGCTAGGGTGGGGCGGGGAGAGGCTTATGGCTCAAACCCCAGGCGAAACCGCTTGGCTCCAGTCTGTCGAGTTCGATGCCTCGCAGTTCGCGCAACCCGAATTGCGCTTTGCCCCCTTTACCCGTTGGTGGTGGCCTGGCAACGACGTTACGCCCGACGAACTGAAACGTGAGCTGAATCTGTTTGCCCAAAACCATTTCGGTGGCGTCGAGATACAGCCCATGTCCTTGGTGATGCCTTGCAAAGGCGAGGGACGTGCCGAGCGTATCATGTCGTACGACACGCCAGCCTACTACGAAAACCTTCAAGTGGTGATGGCCGAAGCCGACCGCCTGGGGCTCACCGTCGATATGACCGATGGCAGCGGCTGGCCTTCGGGGGGTGCACACATCACCGAGGCCGACAACAATCTCACGCTCGAGTACGGGATAGCCGACATCGCCCCTCTGGTCAAGATCGGCAAGAAAACACCCAAGCCAACCCCTATCGTCCTGCCACGTGCCGAAAAGGGTGACCGCCCATCGGCCAAACTCATCAGTGTGCTGGCAGCAAAGGCCAGCGATGCTTCTGGCCCGACGTTGATACTCGATGCAGCCAGCGTTCGCGACATCACCAATCTGGTTCAAGCCGATTCAACCGTCACGTTCCCCGTCGAAGAGGAAGGGTGGCGTCTCATCGCCCTTTGGAGTGTAGCCGACATGGAGAAGCCTTCGCTCATCGCTACGCGCGATGCAGGTTTTGCCATGAACCACTTCGACACCTTGAAGATTGCCAAGAATTACGAACATTACTTCGGCCAGCGAACCGGTCTGGCGCCCTATATGGGCAAGACATTACGTTGCGCCTTCAACGACAGTTACGAATTCCGTGCCGACCGCCATTGGTCCGACGACTTCATCGAGGTCTTCAAGGCTAATCGTGGCTACGATCCAACTTGCCTGTTGCCCGCCAACATCTGGTATGGCTACAATAACATGTACTATCGCATGGAGCACCCCGACGCACGTCCTTCGTTCGGCTTTGGCAGTGAGGACTGGCGTCTGCGCTACGATTACGACCTCACGGTGAGTGACCTTCTGAAGCTTCATCTGCTCGACGGTTCACGCCGTTGGTTCGAGAGTCGCGGTATGCTCCATCGCACCCAACCCTATGGCCTCGACATGGACATGATGGCCTTGGCAGGTCATGCTTCTATTCCCGAGATGGAGACCATGCAGTTTGCACGCGCGTCCGAGGCTGGCTTCAAGATCATCTCATCGGGCGCACATCTCTACAATCGTCCCATCGTCACCTGCGAATCAGCCGTCTATTTCGGTCGAGCTTTCCTCACCACGCCACAGAAACTGCGCATGACCATCGACAAGATCCTTGTTTCGGGGGTCAACCAGCTCATCTATCACGGCACTCCCTACAGCTATTTCCCCGACGGATATCCCAAAGAGGAGGGCTGGTATCCCTTCTGGAACAGCGCCCTCGGCATCGACTTCTCATCGATGATCAGCGAGACCAGTCCTTTCTGGTCGGCACAGAGCCAGGTCAACCTTTATGCCCAACGTGCGCAGTATGTGCTACGCAGCGGCAAACCGCAAGCCGATGTGCTCATCTATTATCCTTTCCTCAAGTTCAGCGAAGCCACCAACAATCCCCACGAACTGCTCATCAACGGCGAACTTCCTGTCGAACCAGCCAAGGCAAGCAGCGACGAGCGTCCATTCAACGCCGACCGTGAAACAGCTTGGATGGAGCAAATCTATCCTCTGCTCGATGCGCTTTATGCACAAGGCATCACGTGGGATTGGGTCAACGACGAGACCTTGAGCCAGGCAACCCGTAATTCGGCAACACTCCCTGGAGGCTACGACGTTCGTGGCAACCAGTATCGAGGCCTGATACTCTTCAACCTGCCTTTCATTCAGGAGCCTACAGCCCAGCAGCTTTCTACATTGGCCCAACAGGGTGCCAATATGCTCATCGTAGGTGCTTTGCCCACCATCCAGCCATCCTACAAGGATTGGGAGCCGAGCGACAAACGTACCGCCCAAGCGATGCGGTCGGTAGCCGCTAACGCCTCTGTCACCTCGGTTGCCAACATTGCTGATGCACCGACTTGGCTCTCGAAACTATCACTTCCATTACGCACTCTCAGCAACAATGTTGTGATGCGTCAGACGCGCCGCCTGCTCGCCGACAATGCCCTTGCTCAATTCTACTGGAACCAGAGCTACGAGCCACAGGACGTACGTATCAAAGTCAGCGACCTTATGCGCCATGCCTATTGGATGAACGCCGAAGATGGCACCATCACCGAGGCTCCTCTCGATGCCGACCATTGCGTCACCCGCACTTTCGAGCCCCTCACCACTGCCTTCCTCTACGTCAGCGCTACTCCGCTCAAAAGCAGCCTCTCAACCCCCTCGAACCTTTCGAACCCCTCAAACCCTTCAAACTCCACCGGCTCCTTCCGTACCCTCACCCTCGGCACAGCCGACATCACCATCGATACCCTTCATCTTGCCAACCATTCCATTGGCGATTGGCGCAACGATGATCAGTTGAAGTACGAAGGACGTGAAGCCACCTACACCCTGCACTTCAACATCGACAAGAAGGATTTGAAGCGTGCCTCCCAAGTGATGCTCGACCTCGGCAACGTCTTCTACACTGCCGAAGTCAACGTCAACGGCCAGGACGCAGGTTCGCTCATCTGGACGCCCTATCGGATTGACATCACGCCCTACGTCCATCGTGGCGACAACGTGCTCTCCATCCTCGTGACCCCCTCGCGCTTCAACAGCTACGTCCGTCGCGGCCTCAACAAGGATCGCCTCTTTAAGGCTCTTAAGGACTCTGGCCTTGCTGCCCAGGGTCTCGCCGGTCCTGTTAAGATTATTCTTTTCTAAACAATTACACTCCCCATGCGCTCTATCATAGCACTAATCACTCTATTCGTCCTCATCGCGCCCACCTCGCAGGCTCAGCCCAAGATCCAAAAGAACTGGAAAGCGGTATGGATCACCACGCCCGACACCCACGTCAAGGACTACGGCGTCTATGAATTCCGAAAGTCGTTCAAGCTCGACAGTGTGCCTGCTCAATATCAGGTACAGGTCTCGGCCGACAACCGCTACAAACTCTTTGTCAACGGTGTTCAGCTCTCCGTAGGTCCCTCGTTGGGCGACAAGGACCATTGGTATTACCAAACCGTCGACCTTGCCCCTGCGCTCAAGGCAGGCGAGAACGAACTTCTGGCAACCGTCTGGAACGAAGGCGACAACCGTGCCGTACATCAGTTCTCAGTACAGACAGGATTCATCCTCAATGGCGTGAGCGATGCCGAGAAGGCCGTCAACACCAACATCACTTGGCAATGTCGAAAGTTGCCAGCCTATAGCCCCATTGCCGAACAGACCCATGTACTGGGCTTCTATGCCGCCACACCAGGCGAATACATCGACACACGCATTGCACCGACATCGTGGGAGAAGGCCCGCGGCATCTCGGTAGGTATGCCCTCAGGCGCGCCTAACATGAGCGAGTGGACGCTGGTGCCTTCAGCCATCGCCGAGCCCGAAATGACACCTCTTCGCATTGCCACCGTGCGTCGTGCCGAGGGCGTCACCTTGCCCAAGGGCTTCCCAATGGTAGCCCTTCCGAAAGGGGAGGGGGTAAGGCTTCCTGCCAACTCCCGTGTCAGCATCCTCATGGACCAGCAGGAGCTCGTCAACGCCTATCCGCGTCTGTCGTTCAGCGAGGGCAAAGACGCCACCATCGTCCTGCGTTATGCCGAAAGCCTCTACAACGAGAAAAAGGAGAAGGGCAACCGTAACGAGATCGACGGCAAACACTTCGTAGGACGTCTCGACAGCATCATTGCCAATGGAGAGCCCTTCGAATGGGAATCGTTGCAATGGCGCACTTTTCGCTACCTCCAGCTCGATATCGTGACCAGTGAACAGCCTCTGCTTCTCCACGACATCTCGTGTGTGGCCGCCGTCTATCCGTTCCATAAGAGCAGCACCGCACAATGCAGCGATCCAGAGGTCGAGCAGATGCTTGCCGTAGGTTGGCGCACGGCCGAACGTTGTGCCATGGAAACCTACATGGACTGCCCCTATTACGAGCAACTGCAGTATGTAGGCGACACGCGCATTCAGGCCATGATCAGCTATTACAATGCCCGCGACGACCGCATGGCACGCAAATCCATCCAGCTCATCAACTGGTCGCGCAACGCCGACGGCATCACCCAAGGCCGTTATCCCTCGACCGAATACAACTACATCACCCCGTTCTCTCTTGCATGGGTGGGCATGATCTACGACTTCTACCGCTATCGTCAGGACAACGCTTTCGTACGCAGTCAGCTCAACGGCATGCGCAACGTCATGCAGTTCTTCGAAATGTACCAGCAGGCCGATGGCCGACTCGAATCATTGCCCTATTGGCATTTCACCGACTGGGCGCTCGAAGGCGGACGAAACTGGCGACAGGGAGCTGCTGTGCTCGACAAGAAGGGATATAGCGCACTGGCCGACCTCCAATGGCTGCAAGCCGTGCAGTATGCTGCCGAACTCGAAGGCGCTCTCGGCGAACCATATTTGGCCGAACGTTATGCCCAAACGGCTGCTTCCCTCCGCGAAGCCATTCGCACCAATTACTTCGATGCCAAGCGCGGCCTCTTTGCCGACAATGGTGATAAGAAATGCTTCTCGCAACAGGCCAACACCCTGGCTATCCTCACCGGTGTAGTCGAAGGCGAAGAAGCCAAGGCCATTGCCGACAAGATGATGAACACCGAAGAGAAGATTGTCAAGGCATCAATCTATTTCCTCTATTACGTTCATCAAGCCCTGACCAAGGTAGGCAAGGGCGACGAATACCTCAGCCGACTCGACATCTGGCGCAAGAACCTCCAGCTCGGCCTCACCACATGGGCCGAAGAATCGACGGTCGAAAACTGTCGCTCCGATTGCCATGCCTGGGGCTCTTCTCCCAACATCGAATACTATCGCACTATCCTCGGCATCGACGCCGATGCCCCCGGTTTTGCCAAGGTACGCATCGAGCCGCATCTGGGAGCCCTGACGCAAGCCGCAGGCACGATGCCCCACCCGCAAGGCGACATCTCAGCCAGCTACACTCTACAAAAGAAAGGCAAGGGTTGGTTGGTCACCCTTACCCTCCCCGAAGGCGTCACCGGCACTTTCGTATGGAAAGGCCAGGAGTATCCCCTCCATCCAGGCGAAAACACCTTCAAGGGCCTGTAAAAACAAAGGCCCCAAACGGCCCAAAAGCAAACGCCATAACAACGCGCAGGCTCCAAATAAAACAAGCCCCGAAGCAAGTTCATCCATGCTTCGAGGCTTTTCATATCGTCATCAATGACGCCGGCACCAAACATCAGCCATCATTCATCACCCTTCCCGTTGCTCACACATCGGTCTATCTCGTAGGTCATCGAGTTGCCCCAGCTTTGGACAGGCTCGGGCTGACCGCTGCCACAGATCTCGCCCGAAACGCATTTGCCCACGTTCTGCGCATCGACCTGTAGGGTAGATGTGCAATCGAGGATGCAGGTCCGCGTGATGCCTACCATCGGACCGATGGCGCCAAACTGCTTGCTGAATTCGCCAGCCACGCCACCGTACTGCGCTGATGGAATATCGCGCAAGGTGAGTGCCATTTTGCTTTCGCAGTGCTGAATGCTGTCGTAACGCTCGCTGCCCACCAGGCCGCCAACCACTACCTGCGATTTGCGTTTCGATGGCGTGCCCATCTCGGGGCTATATTGTCCGCACACAGTCACCTTTCCCTCGGCAGAACAACCGTTCACATAAGTGCCCGAAGCCTGCAGCAGGCCGATGTAGGTGTTTGCCTGGCCCTCGGCTGGAATGTTGGTACTGATGTCGAAGTGCACCGACGTGTTGCACGTGCGGCTGTATCCTTCGCCCACGATGCCGCCGATATAGATGTCGCCTTTGGCAGAGCCCGTCACATCCACGTCGATGCGACCGCTGGCCTTGCAGTCGATGATAGTGCCATTCCAGATACCTGCCACCAATCCTGTCATCGCGCAGTAGAGGCTCTCGTCGCTCGTCAGGCTTGCCTTGAGCTGGGTATTGTTGACCTGGCAGTTGCGAATCTCCATCTTGCCGCCTTCGCCCTCTTTCGCAATTCCAATCAACGGAGCGGCATAACCTGCGGGTTGGTTAAATTCGATGCGCGTGTTATCGAGCGTAAGGTTGCAGATGATGCCGTTGGCCAAAGCTCCGAACATGCCGATGATCTCGGTCTCGCCCTCGGTCAAACAGAGGTTACGGATGGCATGTCCCTGCCCATCCAGCATGCCCTTGAAGGCAGCAGTCCACCATTCTGCATCGCAGTATTCATACGAGTGGTCATATCGCCCGATGGGCTGCCACGGCGTCTCGCCTGTTAGCACGATGTCGTTGTCCAGCACGTACCAACCCTGCATGTTGTTGCGGATGTTGTTAAGTCCCTCGGCATCGGTGATGTGCACAGGCTCTTCCCAACGGGCATAGAGCGTCATGGCGCAGGTCACAGCCATCGAGTCGCTCACCACAGGTGGATAGAACGACTGTTGTTTGCCGCCGAAGAGCCATTCCTCGCCCTGCTGGCATTGGGGCGAAGTGTACCATCCTGCAAAGCGGTAGCCTTCGCGCTCCGGACGTGGCTTCTTGGCCAAAGGCAGTACGCGTCCCGCCTCAGCCTGTAGTGCCTCAGGAGCCTGCTGCGTAGTCTGGTAGTTCAAATCGAATTTCACAACGAATGTCTCAGACTTCAGAGGAGCGTAAGCCAACGTGCCACTGAGGAGTGAGAGTAGTACAAATTTCTTCATCATGGGATAATCATTATTTATTTTTCGGGTGCAAAGATAATGCTTTTTTGTCAAATGGACGTTATCATTTTTGACACTTTTTTATCCAATCTTGCTATACTTTTCAAAAAAAGCACGTCATTTTTGGAGGTTTTGGTAAAGAAATCGTATCTTCGCTGACTGAATTGAGAAAAAAATGATGAAGATACGCTTTATTTCGATCATTCTGTTATGGGCAGCCTGTGCTTTGGCGCTGGCTGATGATGGCATATTGAATGGTACGATACTCAACAACTCCGAGAAAGCCTTCGACGGAGATCCAAACACATACTTTGCTTCCACCACCGCCAATTTTGGATGGGCGGGCAAGGACCTGGGCATCCGCCACGTCATCACCAAAGTGGGGTGGATGCCGCGCGACAACGTCACCAGCCGTATGCTCCTGGGCGTGTTCGAAGGCGCCAACAGCCCCGACTTTATGGATGCGTTGCCCATTGCCATCATCCACAACACCAGCGAGGTGGGCAAACCTGGGGTGATGAGCTACGCCGAGGTGAACTGTTCGCAAGGTTTCCGCTATGTGCGCTATGTAGGCCCATCGACCAGCTTCGCGCATGTCGCCGAACTCCAGTTCTATGGCCATAAGGGCATGGGCGACCACTCGAACCTCTACCGCATCACCAACCTGCCCACCGTCACCATCCACACCATCGACAACACGGTTCCCCGCGACAAGGTAAACGAGATATCCGCACAGATCACCATCATCGGCGACAGCACTTGCGCCCTGCTCTCCGAACCCGGCACCATCCGCGAACGTGGCAATGCCTCGCGCGGTTTCCCCAAGAAGCCTTGGCGTATCAAGTTCAACAGCAAGCAGCACGTGCTCGATGCTCCCGCCCATGCCAAGAAGTGGACACTCATCAACAACTATGGCGACAAGACGCTGATGCGCAACCTCCTTGTCTTCGAGCTGAGCGAACGATTGGGAATGCCCTACACGCCCTATGGCCGTGCCGTCGATGTGCTGCTCAACGGTGAATACAAGGGGTGCTACCAGTTGTGCGACCAAGTGCAGGTCCATAAGCAGCGTGTCGATATCGAGGAGATGACGCCACGCGATAACAGCGGTATCGAGCTCACGGGCGGCTATTTCTTCGAGATTGATGCCTACGCCGAAAACGACAAGTCCTATTTCTATTCCTCAAAATGGACGCCCGTCTCCATCAAGTCGCCCGACGAAGACAGCATCACCAACCCGCAGAAGAACTACATCAAGTCGCACTTCAACAAGATGGAGAGCGATTGGAGCCGTTACCTCGACCTCAACACCTTCCTGCGTCATTTCCTTGTGGGCGAACTCTCGGGCAACATCGACACCTACTGGAGCGTCTTCATGTACAAGCATCGCGAGAACGATACCATCTACACCGGGCCCGTCTGGGACTTCGACCTCGCCTTCTACAACGACGGGCGCATCTGGAACCCCAACGACATGAGCGACTACGTCTATCGTTCGGGAGGAAGCTATGCGGGCAATATGCGCAATTTCGTCGATAAGATTGTCGTCTATACCCCCAGCACAAAAGAACAGTTGCTCAACATCTGGGACAAGGCACGCCATAACGGCATCGACGAAGAGCACCTCGTGGCCTTCATCGATGCGATGGAGGAGGAGCTGCAGCAGTCGCAGGAGCTCAACTTCCTCCGTTGGCCCATCATGAACCGATATGTTCACCAGAACCCAAGGATATGGGGCAGCTATGCCGCAGAAGTGGAGAATGTGCGCAGCTTCATGCGCAAACGTATCGAATGGATGGACAATAAATTGGGCTACACCTACGTCCCCGAAAGCATCGACATCATCTCCGACCACAATCCCGACGATATCGACTTCAGCCGTCCCTACCGCGTCTATTCGCTCAGCGGCCAACCCTGCGGCACTTCCCTCGTCGACCTCCCTGCCGGCATCTACATCATCCGCCAAGGCCCTCTGGTCAAGAAGGTCTTTCACGATTTTTAACGTTTCACGAAGCAAGGAATCGTCATGAACTGGATTTATAGGGAAAACAAGATTCATCCAAGTTCAAAACACAAACACTTCATGAAGATAAAAGCATTGCTGATGACCATGCTCCTGATCCTCACCGCAGGATGCAGCAGCGACGATGACGAGTACATCGTCAACCCCGACAAATATCCCATCTTCGGCTACTGGCTGAATACCAGTTTAGCGCAATTAGAAACCACATCCGGTCTCTATTTTGCGAACGATGGCAAAATCAAATGGTGGCAAAGAAATATCAATGGCGCCTACACCGAAACCCCGTGGGGCGAGCTGACGGTTGCCGAAGACGGTTCGTTGGATATCAGATCCTATATCGATGAAATGGCAAGTGTGGATGCTCTCTACTACAAAATCCACGAATTGACCAAGGAGCGCCTGGTCATCCGCACCTGGGGCGGTATTGCAGGAACATCGTATGAAGACGGATTGGACCTGGAATATCAAAAACTGAAATCCAAGCCAACGAACAAGAGTTGATGATTCTAAAGGATTGCTAATATCCATCAAGTTGAGCATTTACTCAACTTGATGGATATCATTTATTGCTGTAAGTTTGACTCTTCCATAAACAGATAAGAGGGTTTATATCCTCCAAAGTCAACCACCACTTTCTCGAAGACAATCCCAGGATGCTGTGGCCGTAATGTCAGTTCGTGGAAGCTCCCCTCATTTACGTCAAACTCCACCACTTTCTCAATGACGCGGCGAGCCACGGTCGGGTAGAATACGGAATACACATAAGGCTGTCGGTCGAGGAGCGTCTTGTTGAAGTTGATGGTCTGCGGCTGCTGACCATCGAGGCTTACCATGCACTCATGTCCCCCTACATTCAAGAAGTCGAGAGTTGACTTGACGACGATGTGTACATTCACACGCTTTGTGTCCTCGGGCAAAGTAAAGCGATAGGTCAACGCAGCATCGCCAACGGGCTGTGTGTATGGGGTCAACGCAACAGCACTTCGTGTGCGTCCATAATAGGGATAGACACTCCATTGGGTTCCCTGCGAGGCCTCGGCACGATAGTAATGTTCGGCTTCCATCGCTACAAATCCATCTCCATGCAGGAAGGTATATCCCGAAACGTTGTCGGGAACCTCAGTGGTAGCCGGGAGTTTGTCAAAACGGAAATCGTCGTTCCAGGAGGTGTATCCGATGTGTTTCTGGATCATCATACCATTCCACTTGCCGCCAGCGATATCTTTGTTGTAGGATGCACAGAGCAGGGAATCTCGCTCAAAGCAACGCTTCACCTGATTGGCCCACTCGTTGGCATCCGGGTTGCCCATCTTGGCCAAATGTTGGTTCATTGCTTGGGCATAATACATGTCGTAAAGGTTGGCCATGGCCTGCACAGGGAAGAGAATGATTTGGCGATAGAAGTCACGACTTTCATCCGAAATTTCCTGATACAGGCGTAGGGCACGCACTTCAAGGCGCTGATAGTCATCGGCCACCTGTCGCCACTCGCCAGTCTCAAGGTTATATGTTCGTGCATCAAGCATCTCTGGCGTGACACGGGCCATATACTGGCAATTGCGGTTGTAGATGTCGGCGGCTTCCTCGGCGACAGAAGCACCCAACACTCCTTCGAAGAAGCGACGGGTATGATCGGTGACCGTCTGTTGGGTATATTCCTTCGGATTCCAGGCCATATCCATGAAGAGTTGGATGGGGTATTCCATCGGTTTCAGGTCACCCACATTCAAGATCCACATACGCTGGATGCCGAAATCATAGGCCAGCGAGAGTTGCTCGAACATCTGCTGTGACTGGGTGACATTGAGCCACTTCGTATTGCGTGGAGCTCCGACATAATCGACATGATAATAGATGCCCCAACCGCCTTTGCGACTGAGTTCCTTGGCGGTGACGGGTACACGGCGTATATCGCCCCAGTTATCATCGCTGATAAGGATCATGACGTCGTCGGGCACTTCAAGACCTGCATCATAATAATCCTGAACCTCCTTGTAGAGTGCCCATACCTGCGTGGTTTTCTCGGCAGGTTTGTCTGTCACTTCCTTGATGATCTTGCGTTGGTTGGCGATAATGCGATCCATCAGTTTCGTATCGGCTTTATCGCTCATGGCTTCATCTCCATCGCCACGCATACCAATGGTCACGATGTCTTCGGTACCCTTCATGCGCTCTATACCTTCACGGAAGAAACGATCCAGATTCTTCTGATTCTTCTGATAGTCCCACGGGCCCCATTCCTGACGACGACGGGCATATTCCTGATGGTTGCGAGCCATCGGCTCATGGTGCGACGTACCCATCATGATGCCCATACGGTCGGCCAGCTTGCCGTTTTCGGGGTCATCGGCGTAGAATGACCACATCCACATCGCAGGCCACATCATATTGCCCTTCAATCGGAGTATCAGCTCAAAGACTTTCTCATAGAACTCATGACCACCATATCGGGTGCCGAAGGTGTTCCAGACCCATGTGCTCAGACAGGGGGCCTCGTCATTCAGAAAGATGCCTCTGAACTCTACGGCAGGCTCACCATCCGTAAAAACGCCCGGCTTCACACAAGCCCATTCATGCTTCTCTATCGGCGCGTCGGCCCACCAATACCAGGGTGACACGCCCAACTGACGACTCAATTCATATATTCCATAGATGGTGCCGCGACGGTCACTACCGGCGATGACGATTTGGTTGCCTACGGTCGTAATGATATACTTTTCCCGCTTGCCCTTCAAGTCCGGCAGTTTCAATTTGGCTATGGCGGGATTTCTGTCAATCGTACCCACAAGGATTGTGGTTGTTTCCTGACCTTCCATCAGCGACGGGCAATCCCCCAGAACGGCCTGCATGTCGTTCTGCAGGTTACGGATGGCAATCTTCACACCCTCATCTTCCTGCTGACTATAGCCGATCGTGGCATGGACAAGCGGCACTCCGTCGGAATCAGGCGAAAAACCGACGATCTCTGACTTTGATGGCTGTGCCGAAATGCCCTGCGATATAGCTGCCAGACACCACACCAACAATAGTAACCTTTTCATAGAATTATCAAAAAAATGCCCGGGTGCCCAACAAGGGGTGAGCATCCGGGCAAAACAATTACACACACATATACATTATTTACTAATTCCTGTAAGCAGGGTTCTGATAGGCTGCCTTTTCTTCCTTCGACATCATCATGCCTTCGAGCTGTGACTGTGGGATAGGACGGAGGTAATAATCGGCTGGAATGTCACGGGTGAAAGTCTGCAGATCCTTGTCTGTTGGACCAGTTCCAGCAATACGGTAAGTGGTGGCACGCTCACCCCACTTCTGAGTGCGAACGAGGTCAAACCAGCGGTATCCCTCACCCCAGAACTCACGGCTACGCTCGTCGAGGATATAGTCGATAGTAATCGTGGCGGGAGTAGCGGCCAGCATGGCAGCAGAATTATCGACGCTGACGGCCACATTGTCGTTCTGGCTGAAGGTCTGCTTACCTGCACGCTCACGCAGTACGTTCACCAAGGTACGGGCCTCAGCATTCCTGTTGAGTTTTACGGCAGCCTCGGCAGCAATCAGGTAAAGTTCCGAGAACTTGGCGACGTTCCAGGGACGTGGACTACCACCGTTCACCTTGCCCGATCCTAAGCCCGATCCGTTGTCAGTACGATACATGCCAATCTTCCAGTTGATGGGGAACTTCTTGCGGCTGATGTGGTTGACGGCTACCACGAAGTCGGCACGATCGGCCATTTCGCCAAAGCCCAACTTGCCATCGGCACCGGTATAGTTGATCTTACTATCCTCGCTCTCAGGAACCCAGCTGAAATAGATCTCATCGGGACCAACCTGCATGCCATTGGCACCGAATACGTAAGGCTCCGAGCTGCCGGCCTTATGGAAGTTGGTATGATAACGCAGTGTAAAGGTTGCATCATAACGCGAGTCGATAGCCTTAACGGCATCTTCCCACACGCCACCTTCCATGAAGTTGTCGGCAATAGGCGCCATACGCGTCCAAGGACGACCGTAAGCCTGAACGGCCTCACGCTGAACGGGGTTGATGATGGCACCCGAAGCAGCCTTGGCAATCATCTCGGTGTAGTTCCATGTAGTCATCCAATAGGCGAAGTTATCTGGCGAGCCACCGCTGCCGTAACCATAACCGCTACCGCCATTGCCATATTTCTCGTTCTCGTCATGATCGGCATAAAGCATGATCTCGGAGTTGCGGTCGTTGGTAGCCACATTAACATCGTAGAATGTAGGCTGCAGTCCATAAGGGCCGGGGTTGTTGATAGCCTGCTGAGCCATGTCGTAGGCCTTCTGGAAGTAGCTCTGTGCCTGGCTTGCATCGCGGGTGCATTCGGGATAGGTTGGAATGTTGTTGGGGTTCTCCAGCCACCAGGCGTAGGTGAGGTATGCCTTTGCCAGATAAAGGCGTGCAACGTTCTTGGTCACAGTGCCTGTGAGACGAGGATTCTCGGGCAGATCGTTGACGGCTTTCTCCAGGTCGGGGAAGATACACTTGGTATAGACCTCAGCTACGGTGTTGCGAACCGAGGTACGAACGGTCGAGGTGTTGAACATCAGTTCCCCTGCACCAAGATCCAACGGTACACCGCCATAGGTCTGAACGAGGACAAAGTAGTCGAAGGCACGGAAGAAATAGGCCTCGGCAAGCAATGAGGCATCGATACCGGCCTCACCACCATTTTCGATGATACCGCTGGCAGTATTGATGTTGGCAAATGCGGTTCCCCAGCATCCACCGGCAACACTATTGGTAGGGGTCATGGAGCCCACACCCGAAAGGTCGGCATCCTTGAAGTTTCCGTCGGCCGACTGAGCATAGGTATATTCGTCGGTACCGGTCTCAAGACTATTCAGATAATATCCGTTGCCATAGAAGTAGCGCAGGTGGGCGTAGAGTGATGTCAAACCTCCCTCAATACCCTTCTTCTCGGTAAAGAATGTGGGATCGAACTGGCTGCGTGGCTGTTCGTCGAGGATATCATCGCATGATGTCATCATAGTGGAAAGACCACAGCAAACGATACCCGCAGCAAGGATATATTTGATACTATTGGTTTTCATAACTGTAATTGTTTCTTTATTTCTTTTCTTCATTCTTAGAATGTCACATTGAGACCGAACATGAAGTTGCGGGTAGAAGGTGTGTTATAACCTACGATTGGCATTTTGTGCTTGCCCGTGTAACCCGAAACGGCTACTGCAGTATTCTCGTTGGCCCAGGAGTTGGTCTCTGGATCAAGTCCGCTCTCGTCGTTGAAGGGCGAGAAGAGAACAAACGGGTTCTGAATGGTTGCGTACAGGCGCAGGTTGCTGATGCCGAAGTCCTTGACGGCTCTCAGGTTATGGAAGTTGTAGCCAAGAGTGATGGCACGGATCTTCAGATAGCTTGCATCGAAATAGCCGAGGGTGGAACCATACTTCGGGTTGTCACCATCCTGGATGCCGCCTGGTTTCGGATACTTGGCTCCCGTATTCTCCTCGGTCCAGTAGTCAACGTCGAGGTTGTTACGACGACCGGTGAGCATATTCAGGTAACCGCTCGAAGAATGAATAGCCGAAATAAGCTTGCCGCCGACCTGGAAGGAGCCGATGATGTTCAGGTCAAAGCCCTTGTAACCTACGGTGGTGTGGAAGCCACCGATGAGGTCTGGCTCCATGCTCATGATCTGACGGTCCTCGGGACCAATGGCGCGGGTAGGCATGCCGTTGGCATCATAGTCGCCCGTATATTTCACCTTGATCATACCCAGATTGCCACCAGGTACCAGGATGTCCAGATTGGTCTTTCCGTCAGGACCATAGACAAGATCGCTCTCGTTCCACAGACCTTCGTACTCATAGTCATAGATTACGTCAATCGGATGACCGGGGAACCAGCGGTTAGCCTCGTCAGGAGCAGGTTTGCCATCTTCGTCAAGGGCACCTGTCAGCTTCGTCAGTTTGTTGCGGTTCTGGTAGATGTTGAATCCTGCATCCCAGTTCCAGCCGTTCTTGTTGTCAAGAATGACAGCATTCAAAGTAAACTCCCAACCCTTGTTTTCGGTGTTGCCGATGTTGCCGGTATAGCTGCTCACACCCGAGGTAGAGGGGAGGCTGACATCGAGAAGGATATCGTTGGTCTTCTGAACATAGTATTCAAACGATCCGGAGATGCGTCCACTGAACAGCGAATAGTCGATACCGTAGTTCCAGGTCTTGGAGTACTCCCAGCCCAGGTCGGGGTTGGGCAATGCATTTACATAATAACCTGCCTTGTAGGTGTCGCCGAAGTTGTAGTTGCGGGTAGCCAGGCCACCGAGGGTGGAGTAGGGGTTGATACTCTGGTTAGAGGTCTCACCGTAACCTACGCGCAGTTTCAGGTTGTCGAGCCACGACTTGGTGCCTTCCATGAAGCCTTCGCGGGCGATGTTCCAACCTACACTGACTGCCGGATAGGTATGCCACTTGTGACCCTCGGCAAGGCGCGATGATGCGTCCGAACGAAGGGCAGCCGAAAGCATATACTTATTATCATAGGAGTACATCACACGGCCCATCCACGAAATCAGGCCACTCTGCCAGTAATTGTAACCAACGAGGTTAGCCTCACCGGTAGCCTTGTCAAGTGCATAGTACTGGAAATAGTCGGCAGGAATATCCTGAGCCGAACCGCCACTCTGTTCGAAAGTAGTCTGCTCAGCCGAGTACATACCTACAACGTTGACGTTGTGCTTACCAAAGGCATGGTCGTAGGTGATCAGGTTCTCGACTGCCCAGTTGTAGGTCTGGTTCTCATAGACCGAACCGCTGTTCACTGAGTTCTCATCCTTGTTGTTGACGCCGGTTCCCGTGAATGAGCCCGACTTCGAAGAACGGAAGTTCAGACCTACGTTGATGCGATAGCTGAGACCTTCGATCCATGGGCACTTCACTTCACCAAAGAGAGTATTGTAGGAGCCGATACCCTTGTTGTTGCTAAGCCAGCGTTCTTCGAGACTCTCCACTACGTCGCGAGTAATCACGTAAGAGTCATCAGCAGGCTGGATGATGACACGCTTGGGGGTGCCGTCCTCATTGTATGGCGAAGCCAGCGGGGTCATGCTCAAAACGGTGTACATGTTGTTCACGCCCTCCGTCTTGTGATAGCTGTTGGTGGTATTCAGGCCGAAACGGAAGTATTTGCCGACACCCTGATTGAAGTTACCACGAATCGAAATACGCTGATAGCCCTCGGTGGGAACAACTGACTCGTCGTGGTAGTAACCTGCACCAAAGCTGTAGCTGCCGCCATTGGTGCCGCCGGCAACACTCACGTCATGATTATAGCTGAGACCTGTCTTGTAATAGAGGTCCTGCCAGTCGGTGTTGGTGTTATCATTTTCATCGAGAGTGTTCTGATACTTGCCTGCATACTGGCGGAACTTTGCGAATGTGGGACCATCCATCATCGGGTACTTGTGGAATACCTTCTTGAAGCTCACATAGCTGCTGTACGACACCTTGGCTGGAGCGCCCTGGTTGTCCTTCGTCGTGGTGATGATAATCACACCGTTGGCACCACGGGAACCGTAGATGGCAGTGGCCGATGCGTCCTTCAGGATATCCATCGACTTGATGTCGGTAGGATTGATATCCGAAAGCTGGCCCATGAACGGGATTCCGTCGAGAACGATCAACGGATCGTTGCTTGCGCTCAGCGAACGCTGGCCACGGATGCGGATCTGCATCTCGGCACCTGGCTTCGACGAGGTCTGGGTCATGAGCACACCGGCTACACGTCCCTGGAGGGCCTGTGCAGCATTGGTAGCTGCCACCTGATTCAACCTGTCACCGGCGATGTTGGCAACCGAACCCGTGACGGCTTCACGACGCTGGGTACCGTAACCAATCACCACCACTTCGTTCACAACGTGTCCGTCTTCCAACAGTTCCACGCGTGTGCCTGTTCCTGCCAATACCTCCTGGGTCTCGTAGCCCACATAGGAGATGACGAGCGAGGCACCGGGATTGACTTTAAGCGAGTAGTCACCGTTAATGTCGGTGATGGTACCATTGCTGGTGCCCTTCTCCATAACCGTGGCACCGATCAGCGGACCTTGCGAGTCGCTCACATGACCTGTTGCCACCCTCGTTTGCTGTACGGCAGCTGATGACTGGGGTACAGCCCATGCCTGTGGTGCAGAGATCATGCCCATGAAGCACAATCCGAGACACAAGGCTGTTTTCTTTGCTTTGAAACTCATACGTTTGATTTTGTTAGTTAATAATACGTAAAAATGTGTAGATTTTGGGTGCAAAGATATACGATTATTACTAACAAGGCTTTCACGTATGTTTCGTTTTATTGTGTTTTTGTATCTTCCGTCAAATATCGCTCAATATACTCGGTTGGCGATACTCCAAACTGCTTTCTGAACACTGTCGAGAAGTGCGCCAGGTTGCTGAATCCGACGGTATATGCCACCTGTGTCACGTTAATCTTTTGCTCCTTCAGCAGCCTGACGGCCTGCTCCAACCTGATGTTTCGGATGAATTCGCTGACGGGAAGCCCTGTCATTTCCTTCATCTTTCGATGCAGCTGGGCGCGGCTGATTCCCACTTCTGAAGTAAGCTCCTCCACGTTGAATTCGGAGTCCGACAGATGCTCGTTCACCACTTTCATGATACGTTCCATCAGTATCTCATCATTGCCCTTCACAGTCTTTTCCTCCACCTTGTCCTTCTGCTGCTGGGTACCCGAATACTTCCCCTTCAGGCGAAGCGACTTGCTGATCAGGTTGTTAATCACCACGTGCAGCTCGTCCATATCGAAAGGTTTGGCCAGATAGGCATCGGCACCCTTCTCCAATCCCTCCAAGCGGTTGGCGACATCAGCCTTCGAGGTCAGCATCACTACAGGAATATGATTGAGGTTGAGATTGGTCTTGACGATACGCAGGAAGGTGAAGCCGTCCATCTCGGGCATCATCACATCGCTCACCACTAGGTCAAATTGCTTTTCGGGCTCCGAATCGAGGAGTTTCTGCAAAGCCTCACGGGCACGTGTCACCGCCGTGATATGGTAGTACGCGCCAAGCTCCTGTTTCACAAATCCGCCGATCTCTTCGTCATCATCCACAATCAGTACACGGTACTTTGACTGCGATTTGACTCGCGGGGCCTTGGTCTCATCTTCCGTCGGCTGGAGAATCTCTTCCTTTGTCAGATGGCTGTTGCCCAACGGCAGACAGATCGTAAAGATACTGCCCTGAACATCCTCGCGGTTGGCTGCCTCGATGGTTCCATGATGCATGTTGACGATCATCTTGCAGAGATTAAGCCCGATACCCGTACCCTCGATATGCAGCGAACGCGAGGTACTGCCCTGGTAGAAGCGGTCGAAGAGCTTGTTCAAGTCGCCTTTGATGCCCATGCCATTGTCAATCACCTGCAGCTGAGCCATGCCTTTATCGGTCTGACCTACACGAACTTCTATCTCACCATTGTCGAAGGTATATTTGAAGGCGTTCGACAACAGGTTGTCCACCAGTTTGTCCATGGCCTTGCGGTCGAACCATACATCCAGCTGGTCAACGGCAGGCGAGTATTTGAACGCGATGCCGCGCTCCCTGGCAGTATATTCATACGTCTTCAGCAGGTTGCCCACATACTGCACCATATTCGTCTCCTGGCATTGCAGGTGCATCTGCTGCTTGTCGATCTTTCGGATGTCGAGTATCTGGCTCACCAGATTCTGCACACGCTCCACGTTATGCTCGATGGTCTTCAGGTCGTTCCTCGTGTCCGTATCCAGGTCGCGTTTCAGCAGTTTATGCAACGGGCTCACGATCAGCGTCAGCGGCGAACGTATGTCGTGTGTCGCGTTGATCAGGAATTTCATCTTCTCTTCCTCAAGTTCCTGGCGGCGACGTCGCATATAGATCCAAAGCAGGGTGCCGAGCAGGGTCAATGCGAATAATATATATAATATGTACGCCCACGAGGAACGATACCAGGGGGCACGCACCACGATATTGTAGGTCTGCACGTCAGTGTAGTAACCATTGACGTAGGCACGCACCTCGAGCGTATAGGACCCCGGTTGCAGGTGGCTGAATGTGACGACATTGCCGCCGGCAGTCGTCCTGGCCCAAACTTCCGATTCCTTCATGCGGTATTCGTAGATCGTATTCTCCGAATTCGAGAAATTGAGCAACGAGAACTCCATCGTGAACGAGTTGTCGGAATACGAAAGGTTGAAGTTCCGGCTCTCCGACATCGGACCATCCACCACACGCTGGCCATCCGAACGTGTCAGGCTATTCACGGCCACTCCTCCGATAAACAGGCCCGTCAGCTGGACGTCGCCCCCGACAGTGCCTTCCTCGTGCATCGACGAAGGGTCGAACGAAGTTATTCCGTCGCTGAAGCCGAACCATATACGCCCGTCGGGAGTCTTCATCGTCACTCCGTTCACATATTCCCGGGTGGCAAGGCCGTTGCCATGCAGATAGTTCACGAAGTGTTTCTTGTCGATCTGATAACGCCAGATGCCCATCGTGGTGCTGAACCACAGGTCGCCCTCCTTGTCTTCGACGATGCCTCCCACCATCTTGTTGTTCAGCACCTCGGCACCGGGGAATGGCATGACGCTGTCCTGCCGCGTGTCGTAGTAGTAAAGGCCGGTGTTCGAACCGAACAGCATCTGATGACTGCTGGTCTCATAGACCGAAACCACCGTATTGTAGTCGAGCACCACTTCCCAGCCATAGGGACTGAAGGTATCGGCCTGTGGGTCGTAGCAGTTCACACCCGATGCCGTGCAGATCCATAGCTTCCCCTTGCTGTCCATATACAAACGCTGTATCCAGTCGTTATGAGGGCGACCGCGTTTCGCATCACGCTGGTGCATATTGAAGCGGTGCAGTTCGCCCGTCCTGGTGTTGAACGCGCAGAATCCTTCCGAGAAGACCGAGAAGAACAGATTGCCCTGACCGTCGTCGGCCATGGTGTTCACGTAGCCGTTGTTGAACTCCACCTTGCGCTGGGCTTGGCCTGTGTTCGGATTGTAGCTGTAGAGTCCGTTGTTCGTGCCAACCCAGTAGCCGCCCTGCCTGTCGCGATAGATGATATACGTGCCGCGCGGCGAAGACGGATGTGCCACCAGTCGGCCATGCGAATCGAGGCCGAAGATACCGTTGTTCTGAACGGCACACCAGGTCATGCCGTTATCTCCCTCACAGATCGAAGTCAGCGAGCCGCCTGTGTTCACATGGAGGTCGGCAAACTTCCACGTAAGGAACTGTGGCTTGCGTTGGGGGAGGAGCAGGAGTCCGCGTTGCTGGCAACCCACCCAAAGGTTGTCCTGGTCGTCCTCGAACAGTGCCCACACGTTCGTGGTGTTGAGGTCGAATGTCGCACTCGAGTATTCATATTTCCGCAGGGTGCGCTCGCCCTTGGGAAGCCAGCAGAGACCGTTGCCCAGCGTTCCCAGATACAGGGTGCCCCGATGGTCGGTCATGGCCGTACGAAGCAGGAGATCCTTCCCGCCCAGCTCGCTCGTGTCGAAATAGTCCGTATGCATCACACCGTCACGATAGAACAGCAACCCGTGCATGCAGACCATCAGTACGCCACGCTCGTAGTTCACGAAGCCCGTCACCGTGCCGTAGGGCGAAATGAACTCCTGCAGTTCGCCCTTCCTGTCGCGCCTGATGATGCTGCTGCCGTGTCCTGACTTCCAGAAGTTGCCCTCATCGTCAAGATGAATATAGCTGAAGAAGTTGTTGTCCGATTTGGCATAGCCCTCCAGCAGCTGCGACTGGAGCGTACGGTTGTCAAGCCGGAACAGGCCGTATCCTGCCGTACCTATCAGCAGGTGGGTGTCGTCTTCCTGAATGATATAGTTGATACGAGGCATTTCCTTGGCACCTTCCAGATTCACGTACCTGAACTGGTCGCTGGCCGCATCGTACAGGTCGAGGCCTTTCTGCGTACCCACCCATAACTGCCCCTGCAAATCGACGAACAGATAGGAGATGAGGTTGCTGCTGATGGTCGTCGTATCGCCGTCCGCGTGCAGGTAGTTGGTAAATCTATAGCCGTCGTACTTGTTCAGGCCATATTCCGTGCCCACCCAAATAAATCCCGTCGTGTCCTGGCAGATGACCGATATCTGATTGCTCGACAGCTTATCGGAGGTAAACAAGTGCTGTGCCTGGCCCATAGCTTCGAGACAACAGAAAAGGCTCACCGACAGCACGGCCATCCTTCTCGCAATTCTTTGCAGTATATGTTTCATGTTATCTTCTTATTACAATTCGTGTCTATTCGTGACCATTCGTGTTCAAAGACCACGGATTGTGCGCTGCAAAGTTACGTTGTTTTTCGTTCGAATCCAAATATCGGACTTTTATTCATGTAATTACATGGTAATTCCTGTTCAAAAAAACCTCAATCAAGCAAAAATAAAGCATTTTTATGACAGAAATTTCGATATTTCGAAATTATTCCCTATCTTTGCCCCAAACTAAACCGACATGAAACCCGAAGAGAAAGCCCGACAGAAGACCGACGAGATGCTCGAAAAGGCAGGATAATCCAACTCCATTCGTGACATATTGACATTAACAGAATCACGATATCACCGCGAGGAAGCACGTCTAAAGCTTTAGAAGAACAATCTCGCGACGCGTGCACTACTGCAAAAGCTTTAGAAAAAGAATAATGCCGCAAGATTGGTTTGCTAAGGTCCAAGTAATCCAATCTTGCGTCAAGTCATGTCAAGTCAAAAGAATCAAGTAACGCAAAAACGGCAATTCAACATCGAAAATGCAGATTTTCCCAAAAAATCTTGCATATGTCGAAAAATATAATTATATTTGCACCAACAAACAAGGAAAAAGCATGACATCCATCGACAAGAACACCTTGCTTGGCAAGATGATATTAATAGTAAATGACAACGTCGAGTGAATAATCCAAAAGACAATCATTATGAATCTGAACTTCAAGGACATCGCCAAGACGATTGCCAATATGATGGGCGGCAGCAAAGACGCCCCTAAAAACCTTGAGGACCTGACCAAGGGCTTTAAAGAAATCCTGAAGACGGCATCGGCCGCTGCGCAGGAAGAGTTGACCAAAGAGATCGACAAAGTGAAAGACGAAGAAAAGGCCGAAGCGAAGACAGAAGCGAAGGCCGAGACGTTCTCGATCAACGGTCACAACTACACGGTAAGGAAGGACGAGGATGCTGTGCTCGTCTCGTTCACCAATATCCCCTCGGACGCGGAGGAGTTGAAGCAGGTTTATCGCAACCTGTTGGGTAAGAGCGAATACACCGTGCCTGCCCTCATCCCGATGGCTATGGAAATCTATGCCCGCGATCGCCAGGAAGGGGAGAAGTGCTTTGCCGCCTTCTGCTCCTCATTGGCAATGAGTGAGATATTGCGCATCCTCAAGGAAAAGTTCGGACGCCCCAACGACTCCTATTGCCAGCGTTATCTTCCTGCCGCGCTGCTCCAGGGTGCCTCGAACATGAATGCCTATACCCCCAACACCCCCTACACCGTCCGCATCGAGCACGCAGCAAACGAGGACACCGAGTCGGCAATGTACAACGGCAAGTACTTCTTCCTCGTGATCATCGCCGATGGTTGGGACACCCGACAGCGTGGCGTCCAGGTCCTCAAGACCTACGACCACGATTTATACGTCGTGAATGGATGCCCCGCCACCTATACCATGTGCAAGCCTATACGCGGCGAATGGCCAGGGCTGATGTGATTCATGGCCGATGATTGTTATCGCGGTCTTTCTTTTTATATCCTTCGGATAGAAATCTCATAAATAATCTACGGACTATTTGGACTATTGGGACAATTAGCTTTGAGCCATACTGTCCTATAAGTCCATATAGTCCGTAGAGAAAAAATTGAGCGGCGACCAAACGAACTTTCTAAAGCTATTGTCACAAAGATCGACACAGATAAACACGGAATTATCGCTTACGCGCACGCGGTTTGTCCCAACGCCGAAGCAGCAAATCTGTGAAAATCTGTGTCGATCTGTGTGACCGAAGAAAGCTAAGACACCGTATCAGAGCTTGACGGACAGCTTCTTGCCGGTATAGGTGACCGTCTTCGTCTGGCCATTGACCAAACGGACGAGGAAGGTGCGCTGGGCGAGCATGCCCTCGAACTGACCCTTGCGCGGGCCGATGGTGAGGGTGCGGCTGCGTTCATTCCACGTCATCGGGATCTCGGTGTACTGGCCCTGCTGGTAGCCGAAGCCGTCGCCCTCGTCCTCATAGAGGCAGAACGTGGCATTCTGGCCGGGATAGACGGTGAGCGTGATGTTGTCCCACGGCTTTTCGTTGGAATACTGCAGATCCTGTCCCATCGGGAGAATGGAACCGGCCTTGACGTAGAGTGGGGAATAGGCGAGAGGCGCATCGGCCATGAGCTTCTGGCCGCCCTGCAATTTGTTGCCGGTCCAATAGTCGTACCAGTCGGCACCTTTGGGCAGATAGACCTCGAATTCCTTCTTCTGGCTCCAATCGACCTTCGGCCAGCCATCGGCATACTCTGCATTGTCCTTCTTGTCCCAACCCGACACCTCGTCGGTCTTGACAATCTTCTCCTGCGTGAAGAGCGGATCGACCACGGGGCAGACGAGCAGGTTGTGCCCGAACATGTACTCGCGGCCAAGGTTCCACACGTTCTCGTCGTCGGCGAAGTCCATCACCAGGGCTCGCATGAACGAATCGTCGTGGCGGCTCACCTGCCAGCTTTGGCTGTAGATGTAGGGCAGCAGGCGATAGCGCATCCTCACGGCCGACACCAGGGCATCATAGACGGGCTCGCCCTCCTTGCCGTAATAGTAGAGTTCGCGATAGACCTCGGTGCCGTGGCTGCGCATCATGGGGCAGAACAGGCCGAACTGCATCCAGCGCACATAGAGCTCCTGGAACTGTGGGTTGCGGGTGGCCGAATTGTCAGCACTGCGGCGGTTGTAGCTGTTGGCAAAGAATCCGCCGATGTCGGTGTTAACGTTGGGATTGGCGCAGAGCGTATAGTTCAGGCAGAGGGGCACCTGACGGCGCAGGTTCTCCCACGAGCTGCCCACGTCACCGCTCCACGTATTGGCGCCGTAGCGCTGCTGTCCGGCAAAGAACGAACGGGTGAGGATGAAGGGACGCTTCTCGTGATCGACGGCACGCTGGTGCTCATCCACACCGCCCACGGTCATCAACGGGAATACGTTGCGCACCGAACGCCAGCTGCCCATGGCGCATGGCTCGTCAAGGTCGCTGTCCTTGTACTGTGCGTGATCGGGGTCGGTCGAATCCATCCACCATGCATCGATGCCCATCTGGTGCAGGCGCGAAAGATGCTTCCAATAGATGTCGCGTGCCTCGGACGAATAGCAGTCATAGACGCGCACACCCGAAGGATAGTCGAGGCGCGGTGGCCAGGGCTCCAATCCCGATTCGGGCCAAGTCTTGAAGTTGAACAGCAAGCCCTTCTCGTCGAGCTCGCGGTAGGGTTTGGACATCGGGCCGAAACTTGCCCAAATGGAAATGCTGATGTGGGCATTGCGCTGATGCACCTCGTCGATCATCGCCTGAGCGTGGGAAAATTCGGGGCTGATGAACTCCATCGCGTTCCATGTGTAGTTGCTTCCCCAATACTGCCAATCCTGGATGATGCCATCGAAGGGCACCTTCAGGTCGCGGTATTTGCGCACCACTTCGATCAGCTCGTTCTGGCTCTTGTAGCGCTCGCGGCTCTGGTGGAAGCCGTAGGTCCACAACGGCAGCATCGGAACGTGTCCCGATAGGTGACGCATACGGCTGATGACGCCATCGGCCGAACCTCCGTAGATGAAGTAATAGTCAACGAGCTTACCGACTTCGGACACGAGCGTGAGCTGCTCGTCGTCATCGATGCGGGTGGGGGAGTAGTTGTCCCAGAAGATGCCGTAGCCCTTGATGCTCTGAAAGAAGTGGGCATAGTCCTCAAGGTTGGACTGCTGCATGTTGCGGTGCTCGCCGCGCAGATTCATCTTCCCGTTCTGCAGCATGCCCAGGCCGTAGATGGGTTCGTCCTTTTCGAGCGCGAACGATTGCTTCACCTTGTAAGCGCCTTTGTCGATGCCCTCGGTGATGGGGATGAAGCTACTGCCGGCATCGACCAAAAGAATGGTCTCGTCAGGCTTGCAGAAGGTGACCTGTCCGCTGCCTTTCTCTACGATGACGGTCAGCGCCTTCGACTGATAGCGCGTCTTGCCGTTGGCCTCGCTTACCTTCACTTTTACGGCTTCGGGTTGGGCAGTCACAACGAGCGATTGTTTCTCTACATTCTGACCATCGGCCGTTTTGGTGATATGCACGATGTCGGGAGTCATGAACTCGACAGTCTGTCCTTGTGCATGGCAGAAGAGACCCAGCATCATGATGCCAGCAAGGTTTCTTATTAAAGTTCGGTTCTTCATACTGTTTATTTGTTGGTTTTTCGGGAGCAAAGATAATTCTTTTTTTTGAAATATACAATATTTCAGCTGTTTTTTCATCGTCAAATCATGGAAATTCAACATTATTTACCATATTGCCTCAAATACTTTACAAACATTTTGACAACTATATAAAGCAATACCTATCAAATTTCGGTAAAATCAAGGGTTTTTACATATTATTGCAATTCCCTGGCCGATTTCAAATTCATTTTTCGTATATTTGCAGCGAACATTTCAAAAAGTTGAAAACAGAAACCGATAATAACAAGAAAAGGAGGCAAAAATGGATTTGAGACGTGGGCTTCAATAGCCCGTCTCACAATCCGGAAAATTGTCGCCTCAATGGCGACATAAAATTGCTATCGCATAAAATCCATCCGGTCCCTGTACGCTGAATTTCATAGCACAATCGGGACGAGCT
>JAFZBE010000060.1 GCA_017561935.1 Bacteroidales bacterium
ATGAGACAGATTAAGACCATATTGTTGGCGACGGTGCTCTTGCTCGCCAACGCCATGACGGCGCAGACCGACGGCTATCAGAAAACGCCGACTGGGCTGTTTTACAAGATTATCACCAAAGGTGAGGGCGCCCAACCTCAGGTGGGCGAGCTGATGGATGTCAGCATCAGCTGCATGGTGAACGACACCATCGTGATCATCCCTGAGTCAGAGAACACGATGATGATGGGGACGTCCCTGTTCTCAGGCGACTTGTTCGAAGGCATGGCCATGATGCATGTAGGCGACTCGGCCTCGTTCATCGTAGACATCGACTCGACGTTTATCACCCTGTTCCAAAGCCCCGGGCTGCCTTGGGGACTGCTGCCTACCGATGTGATGCGCTTCGAGGTGCGCCTTGACGACTGCTATCCCGAGAGCGAGTATATGCAGCGTGTGGCCACCAAGATGAAGCAGGAACGGGACGCCAGAGTGGCCCAGCTGAAGGCCGAGCATCCCAATGAGACTGCCGATGCGGTCCACGAGCTGATGGAGTACCTCGTGAGCAACAGGATCAGGCCCGTGGCCACCGAGTCGGGACTTTACTACCTGAAGACCCAGGATGGCAACGGTGAGCGTCCAGTGTTCGGACAGATGGTGAGGGTGCATTATACTGGCAAGCTGCTTGACGGCACGGTGTTCGATTCGTCGTACGACAGAAACGAGCCGATTATCTTCCCCGTCGGTGTCGGACAGGTCATCGCGGGCTGGGACGAAGGCATCATGCTGATGTCGAAAGGCGAGAGGGGTGTGCTCTACATCCCTTATTATCTCGGCTATGGCGACAAGGCCGCTGGTGACAAGATTGCTCCTTTCTCTAATTTAATCTTTGAAGTAGAACTTATTGATTTTCAATAAAATATTTTTATGCAAGGAAAAACTATCAACGGATATACGCTCCAGCATCTGCTCGGCATGGGTGGCATGGCCGAGGTGTGGTATGCCGAGAATGCGATAGGGAAGAAGGCAGCGGTGAAGCTGCTGCTGCCCAAGTACTGCAGTGATGAAGCCATCGTGGCCCGCTTCGAGAACGAAGCCAAAGTGATGGTACACCTTGACCACCCGAACATCCGCCAGGTGTACGACTACGGCAGTATCGAAGGCCGTCCCTGCATCGTGATGGAGTATCTGGAAGGCGATGACCTGAAAGCCATGATGAAGCAAGGCAAACGCTTCACTGATGCGGAGTTGCGCAAGTGGTGGGACCAGATAGCGGATGCCTTGAACTACACCCACGCCAAAGGTGTGGTGCACCGCGACATCAAGCCGTCGAACATCTTCCTGGACAAGAAAGGTAACATCAAACTGCTGGACTTCGGCATCGCCAAGATTAGGGAGAGCATCTCAATGACCCAAACGGGCGCCATGATGGGCACACTGATGTATATGAGTCCCGAGCAGGTGAGGGACAGCAAGCATATCGGTCCCGAGAGCGACGTCTACTCGCTTGCCGTTTCATTCGTGCACATGATTACGGGCAAGAAACCCTACGACAGCGACACCACCAGCGACTACGACATCCGCAAGGGCATCGTGGAGATCCCGCTCGACCTCACCGGCGTGCCTGCCGACTGGCAAGGTTTTCTTGCTCCGTATTTGGAGAAAGTCCCTAAGAAGCGCCCAGTGTTGAGGCATTTTGAGATGGTTTCAATGTCAAGGGAGCCTGAGATGCCTGTTGAGAAGAATGAGCTGATTGAAAAGCAGTCTAACTCAAAGCCTGTTAAAGAAGTTGAGGATGAAGGCACTGTCGTGGAGGGGGCAGGAAAGCCTGAGCTAACCCCTATTGAGAAACCGATTGAAAAACAGCCCGTTCCAGAAAAGCAAGAGAAGAATAAAAGCAAGAAAGGTCTTTGGATAGGTCTTGGCGTTGCGGCGGCGGCCATAGTAGCAGTGTTGCTTTGGCCTAAAGACCCCTACAAGGAAATTGACCAGTGGTTGAATGAATCGGAGTGCATTTATGATACCTGTCTTGACGAAACAATGGTAGATTATTTCCTCGACATAGTTCAATTGAATATAGGTTTTGACTATTGCTTTAGGGCATCACAGGCATTAAGCAGCATGGAAAATAGAGTCCCTGAGGAATGGATGCCAAGGATGATTCGCTGTGATTCCTTGGATGCTGATTATGTGAATAAGATTTCTGCATTTGTTGAGAATGAATTAAACAATTTGAGTCTTGAACAGGATACAGCGGCAATCATAAGCCGATTGCGGCAGTTGGAGGAATTCAGCTATATCAGAATGAATATGGACGACAATGGGATGTTGGAGAGAATTGAAAAAGTAATTGGATTGTGGAGAAATCCCACTGGCAGTGACAATGGCCACGAATGGGTTTATCTCGGGCTGCCGAGCGGTACGCTATGGGCTACCTGTAACTTAGGAGCTTCCTCCTGTAGTGGTTATGGCAACCACTATGCTTGGGGTGAGACTACTACGAAAAGTTACTACACTGTGGCGAATTACAAGTACGCGACTGGAACATATTGGGAAGACGCAAGATTGACTAAGTACTGCAACATGTCAGTTTACGGAAAAAACGGTTTCACCGATGACTGGACTGAACTGCAATACATCGACGACCCTGCTACTGCATGGGGTAGTGGATGGCATACACCTTCTAAGGCCCAATGGGACGAATTGTTGGAAAACACCACCCAACAATGGACAACGCAAAACGGGGTAAAAGGCTGTCTCTTCACGGCGAAGAACGGCAAGGCGATTTTCCTTCCTGCCGCAGGTAGATTTTATCGTGAGCTCGAACTAATTGGTATTAGTTGCGATTACTGGTCGAGGTCGCTTTCTCGAAACGACCCGCGCAGTGCGTGGAGCCTACGCTTTATGGGGGACTGGCTGGATCATCAGGACTATTATGACTTGGGTAGCTATTATCGAGAAAGTGGCCACTCAATCCGTCCCGTCTGCGAGAGATAATCCTTAGTTAAGATAATTGACATTACATGCACAAGATCGGCACATATAACTTCACGGCAGAGCCTTTCCACTGCGACTTCTCGGGGCGGATGTTCCTCGGGCATCTCGGCAACCAGATGCTGAACGCGGCGGACTTCCATTCCACCGACCGTGGCTTCGGGATGAAGTATCTGATGACCATCAATCGTTCGTGGGTGTTGTCGCGCCTCGCCATCGAGATGGAGGAGATGCCAGGACAACACGAACAATACACCATCGAGACCTGGGTGGAGAGCGCGATGAAGTTCTTCACCAACCGTAACTTCTGCGTCTCCGATGGCAAGGGCCGCGTCTACGGCTACGGCCGCTCCGTGTGGGCGATGATCGACACGGAGACGCGCCAGCCTACTGACATCCTGTCCATCGACAACGGCGCCCTCAACGACTGGATTGTGGACGACAAGCCTTGTCCCATCGAGAAGGGCGGACGTGTGAAGATGGGCGAGAACGCCGAGTTTGTGCGTAGCATCGATGTTTGTTACAACGACATCGACATCAACGGGCACGTCAACTCCATCAAATACATCGAGCATGTGCTCGACCTGTGGGATGTCGCCTGGTATCGAGAGCATCGCCTGAAACGCTTCGAGATTGCCTATGTGGCCGAGGCGCACCAAGGCGACACGCTGAGCTTCTATCGCGAGCCAACCGCTGAGAACGAGTATTGTGTACGACTGATGAAGACCGAAGTTCGGACGGGAAACCCAACTGAG
>JAFZBE010000061.1 GCA_017561935.1 Bacteroidales bacterium
AGAAGCAAGACTATTTCTGTGTTTAAGACTGGATATCTTAGATTACACAATAGTTCACTTGCAACTCGGTGGTTAATCCTTTTATTGTATATACATGCAAAGATAAGGATTATTTTTGACTGGTGCAAATCTAAATGATTTACTCAGATTCACACAGATAATATCCGCCTCAACTCGCTCAGGCAGATGGCGGTGGCAACGCTGACATTGAGGGATTCGACGTGCTGGCCATCAGAAGAGAAGTGGGGGATGAGCAGCTTGTGGGTGACCAGGGCAGCCACTTCGGACGAGATGCCACGCCCCTCGTTACCCATGACGAGGACAGCGGGTGTCTGAAGCTGGGAGGTGTAGATGTTCTCTCCTTCGAGGAAGGTGCCATAGACGGGACCTTGACAACGACGGAGCCAATCGCATACGTCTTCCTTCGATGCAAAATAATGCACACGCACTCGGGCAAGCGCACTCATCGTGGCCTGCACCACCTTCGGATTGAAACAGTCGGCCGAACCTGGTGCACAATAGATGTCGCGCACACCAAACCAATCGGCGGTGCGAATGATGGTGCCGAGATTCCCGGGATCCTGCACCTCGTCGAGGAGGAGGGTTAAGGGTGAAGGGTTAACGGTTAAGGGTGAAGGGTTAACGGTTAAGGGTGAAGGGTTAACGGTTAAGGGTGAAGGGTTAACGGTTAAGGGTGAAGGGTTAACGGTTAAGGGTGAAGGGTTCCGTGTCATGTCGAAGACGGCGAGGACGTCCTGAGGGGCTTGAAGCAGGGACACGCGTTGCATCTCGGCGCTCGTCACCTCGTAGCATTCGTCGGCCTTCTCGGCATACTCAGGGTGGCTTTCCCACCACGAGCGGGTGGCTACCAATTTGCGACATTCGAAAGCATCGGAAGACAACAGATCACCCACCATACGATTGCCCTCAGCAAGCCAAGCATGCTGCTCGCGGCGCCCTTTGTGTTGCTCCAGAGCGCGTATTTCCTTGATTTTGTTTTTTGTCAGAATCTGCATCAAACTGTGTTTTTAACGCTGCAAAATTAGGGTAAAAACACCAAAAATGCAAGTATTTTAGCGCCAACATGCATTTTTTCGGGTAAAAAAGGAGGATATATCACAGATTTTTTATAAATTTGCCGCAAAAATATAGTATCATGATCATAGGTATTGCAGGCGGCACAGGATCTGGAAAAACCACTGTGGTCCGCAAGATTATCGAAAGTCTTCCTGATGGAAGTGTTGCAGTAGTTTCACAAGACAGTTATTACAAGGATAGTTCGCACCTCCCGTGGGAAGAGCGTCGTGCGCAGAACTTCGATGAACCACGCGCCTTCGATTGGGAGTTGCTCTACAAACACCTTGCCCTTTTGCGTGAAGGCAAAGGCATCGACGAGCCCGTCTATGATTACACTACATGTTCTCGACTCTCGAAAACCGTGCGTATCGAGCCGCGTCCGGTAATCATCCTCGAAGGTATTATGGCCCTCGTGGATCCATCCATTCGCGCCATCCTCGACATGAAGGTCTTTGTGGATGCCGATAGTGATGAACGCCTGATACGCGTGTTGCGCCGCGACGTGGTGGAACGCGGACGTACGATTGAGGACCTTATCAATCGCTACCAGACGATCATCAAACCCATGCACAACCTACACATCGAGCCCACCAAGGCTTATGCCGACCTGATTGTTCCTCAGGGCGGGTCGAATTCCGTTGCCATCAATGTGCTGAAGGAATTCATCCAGCATCTCTTAATCAATAAATAGGCCGTGACCAAACAACCTGGCAAAACCCGACCCAAACCGAAATCGGAGAAGTTGTACGATCGCTTGCGAACCATCCTAGCGATCGGCCTTTTTGTGCTTGTCGGGATGCTATGGTTCAAGGTTAATAGGAAGGTTGAAGTCATCGAGATCGAGCGTGCGCCCAAGTCGCGCAGTTGGTCGGAGATTGTGGCATCGGACACCTTGAATGCCGTGACGTTGCAAACCAGTTTTACGGCTTACGAATATCGAGGACGTTGGTACGGGAACGAGTACGAGAATGCGAAGACCGTGGCAGAGGCCCTGGGTCTGAAGCTGAACATCATGATCGTGAAGAGCGAGAAGGCGCTTGTCGATAGCCTGTTCTACGGTGCTGCCGACGTTTCGATCTGGCCCATGGCTTACAGTGTGGTGGAAGGTTATTGGTACCTTCGACCCACGGGACCACGTTGGGAAGATGGACAATGTATCGCCTCGGCACGAAAGCTGGACATCGATGCCTATCAGGATTCACTTCTCACCGACAGCATGCTGGCAGAATTGCCAAAATACAAGCTTTCGCTCATCGAGGATTCGCACCAGTGGAATATCTATCAGGACCGAAAGATCAGGAAACTATATGATTTCCGACCCTATCTCATCGACACCATTCCTAACGATAGCCTGAATACGGAACTGCTGACCGACTCGATGATCATCGGCCACACGGATGCCGTGATGCTTCGCTGCAACGTGGCACGATTGATGCGCGACTATTATCCGACGCTCGTCGTTTCGGACACCCTGCCGTTGAGCATCGATTCGCTGGCATGGATGGTCACCAACGTGTCGGACACCCTTAAGTACAAGATTGACTCGATCACGAACGAACGGCTTGACAGCCAGACGCCGCACTATACCATCGTCGCCCGACGAAAGAACGAAAAAAAGAAACACGGGCGTCCGCTGATAGTGAACAGCTTCAAGATGAAGGACGGTGCCATCTCGCCGTATGACGATCTGTTCAAACGGAAGGCCAAGGAATACAACCTCGACTGGCGTATGCTGGCAGGTATTGCGTATATCGAAAGCCGCTTCAATCATGCGGTCATCTCGACCAAGGGGCCTCTCGGCCTGATGCAGCTGATGCCGCAGACAGCCAGAATCTTCGGACATGAGCCGGAGGAAGTGCTCGATCCCGAGCTGAACATCGATCTGGCTTGCAGACTCTTTGTGCGCATTGCCGACAGGTTGCGCAACCGTGTCCCGGGCGTGTCGGACGAAGACTTGATGTGCCTGTCGCTGGCAGGCTACAATGCCGGCATCGGCCACGTGTATGATGCCATCCGACTGGCCGAGACATTGGGATACAAGGCCAACGTCTGGCCAAATAACGTAGAGCATTGTCTGCGTCTGAAGGCCGACCCGCAATACTACCGCATGTCGGTGGTCAAGCAAGGCAAGTTCAACGGTGCCTTTACTATCAACTACGTCAACCAGGTAATGGGTGCCTACCACACATTCTCGCAGAAGGTGCCAAAAGACTAACGGTTCAGCATGAGAAGAATACAGAAACTAATCAAAGTACTGCTGCCCCTGGCCTTCGGTATCGGCATTGTCTGGTTCATCCTCCAGAAGGTCGATATGCAATTGCTATTCGACACAATCAAGAGCGGTATCGATTGGGTATGGGTCACCATCTCATGGTTCTTTGCGTTGTTTGCGAACGTGATTCGCGGCATCCGTTGGCGCCAGCAGTTGCGTACTGTAGGCGTCAACCCCTCGTTGCATGAGATGAGCATCTCTTTCTTTGGCAATTACGGCATGAACCTGGTCTTTCCTCGCTTGGGCGAGTTCTGGCGCTGCAACTACATCGCACAGAATAACGGCAAACCTTTCTCGACAATTGCAGGAACGATACTCTCCGAACGACTATGTGACATGCTCTGCAGTGCTTCGATCATCCTGCTCACCCTGGTGCTGGAAGGCAAGGTGCTGCTGAAGTTCTTCTTCGACGACGGAAGCAAGGCCGAAGCCATCGAGGCAGCTGGAGGAACGATGAAGGCCGAATCGACTACGACTGTCCCCGCGTGGCTGTGGGTTCTGGTGATATTGGTGGCGTTGCTCATCCTCTTTTGGATATTCCGTCCCAAGCTCAAGAGGATGAGTTTCTATCAGAAGTTTGTCAGCATCGGCAGCAACATGTGGAGAGGTTTCCTTTCGCTGAAGGACCTGCCCAACATCTGGAGCTACATCGGCTGGTCGGCCCTCATCTGGTTCTTCTATTTCATGAACACACTGACACAGTTCTACTTTTTCGACTTCACGAGCCATCTGGGCATCCTGGCCTGCCTATCGGTCTTCGTCATGGGAACAATGTCGCAACTCCTGCCCATTCAGGGCGGCCTGGGAGCATGGCAGGCCATGGTTATCTTTGCCTTGTTGCAATATGGCATCGACAACCAGCACGCCATCATCTTTGCCGTTGTGGCATGGAGTATTGAGCAGGCATTCGTGCTCCTGATGGGACTTTATGCCTTCGTGGCTGTAGCATTCAAAAAGAACAACTCCAAATGAAACAGATCGCTAACCTTGAACCGAAAACCGTCTGGAGACAATTTGTCAACATTTCTCAACTTCCGCATCCCAGTGGTTGCCTGGATGTCTTGCGCCAATACATCGTCGATACGGCTCGGGCACACCAGTTTGAGACCCTTGTAGATGAAGCTGGGAACATACTGGTAAGGACGGGCGACACTCCCGAAATCTGTCTGCAGGCCCATTATGACATGGTCCCTCAAAAGGACAATGGTGTGGAGTTTGACTTCACCAAAGACCCCCTGCAGCTTCGTATCGTAGGGAACGAGGTGATGGCCACAGGCACGACACTCGGTGCCGACAATGGCATCGGCGTAGCTGCGATGCTCGCACTTATCGAAGCGAAGAATACGGACGGGAAGTTTGCCGATCTGCCCTTGGAGTTCCTGTTCACTGCCAACGAAGAGACGGGAATGCAAGGTGCACGCAAACTCAGCGCCGACTGGATCAGGTCACGCCAGCTCATTAATCTTGACAGCGAGGAGGAAGGCGTACTGATGACGGGATGTGCAGGTGCGGTTAATATGACGGCTTCGCTGAAATTCAAGATGGATGCCGACATTCCGGAAGGCGATGCGGCAGTCTTGCTTTGCCTCACGGGACTACAAGGCGGACATAGCGGCATGGACATACACCTGGGTCGCGCGAATGCCTGCAAGCTCATGAACCGTTTCCTCAAACACATCGTCGTGAACTTCGAAGCACGACTGGGAAGCTTCAACGGCGGCACGCTGCGCAATGCCATCCCACGTGAGGCACAGGCGGTGATTACGGTTCCCGAGGAGATCGTCGATGAAGTGATCGAAGAGGTCGGCTATTACAACGACCTTTTCCGCGAAGAATACCAGCAGAGCGAACCTGGCCTCAGCTTTACGGCCAAGGCCGTGCCGATGCCCGGAGCACTCATCCCCGAAGAGATACAGGACGACCTGCTGAATGCCATCGAAGCCTGCCACGACGGCGTGTGGACGATGGGAGAGGGGTATGTGGATACAAGTTCGAATATGGCTCATGTACAAACCACCGCCGATGGCGAAGCCGAGGTGCTGCTCATGGTGCGCAGCATGAACGAAGAACGTAAACGTGCCTGTGCGAGCGCCATCCAGTCGGCCTTCCTGCTTGGAGGGTTCCGTGTGGACTTTGCAGCAAGCTATGGTGCCTGGAACATCGAGAAGGATGCCCCGATGGTACAAAAAGCACTTCGAGCTAATCCGAACCTCAGACTCGACAAGGTGCATTGTGGCCTTGAATGCGGCGTCATCACCGAGATTTATCCCGATATGCAGATCATTTCGGTGGGACCAACCATCCATCACCCGCATTCGCCCCAAGAGAGCGTCGAGATAGAGAGCGTCGCAAAGTTCTGGAACTTCTTAATACAGATTCTACGCTTGTAAAATGTCAACAAAAAATAAACTGGCCAAGTTCGCCGATATGGAAACCTACCCGAACTGCCTGCAATATTCGTTCGAGCAGTTGCAGGAGAGTGGGTTCCCGCTCAGAGGACGTTGGCACGAAGAATACTTCCACAACCAGCATCCCATCGTTCTTGAACTGGGATGTGGCAAGGGTGAATATACGGTGGGGCTGGCTCGACGTTATCGCGACAAGAACTTCATCGGTATCGACATCAAGGGAGCGCGCATGTGGACGGGTGCCACTGCTGCGCTGAAGGAGGAACTTTCGAATGTGGCTTTTGTGCGCACGCACATCGAACTCATCGAGCAGTTCTTTGCGCCGAATGAAGTCTCAGAGATTTGGATCACCTTCTGTGACCCGCAGATGAAGAAGGTCAACAAACGCCTTACCTGCACACGATTCATGAATCGCTACTCCCACATCATGCAAACTGGGGGATTGGTTCACTTGAAGTGCGACTCGAATTTCCTCTTCACCTATACCGAAGAGATGGCACGCGTCAACCATCTGGAGGTGTTGGCCTCAACACGCAACCTGTATGCATTTGACCTCTCCTCCGACAATTCCGAATCCTCCGATAACTCCGACCACACGGAATTCATCGATTGGGACGCCCTTCGCACTATCCAGACCGCCTACGAGAAGCAATGGATTGCCCGAGGCAAGGACATCAAATATATGCTTCTACGCCTGCAACCCGGCATCGATTGGGTGGAACCCGATGTCGAAATCCCATTGGACGACTATCGATCGTATAATCGCGACAAACGCAGCTCGCTGGAGCAACATGTTTAAATTGAAATGGCACTATATCCAAAACTAATCCTAGATGCCCTTGCACAGGTCATCTATCCTGGCACCAAGAAGAACCTCGTGGAGAGCGAGATGGTAGCCGATGATATGCGTATCGAAGGGAAGCATGTTTCCTTCAGCCTCATCTTTGACAAATCGACCGACCCCTTCATGAAATCGGTGCTTCGCGCTGCCGAAGCCAACATCAAGCATGTCTGCCAGTTGGTGGGCGAGGAGGTAGAGCCCGAAATCAAGGTGAAGACGAAACAGGCTCCCCGGCCAGAGCCCGACAAACTTTTGCCCAATGTGAAGAACATTATCGCCATCGCATCGGGTAAGGGCGGCGTGGGAAAGAGCACCGTCGCAGCCAATCTGGCTGCTGGTCTTTCAATGCTCGGCTATAAGGTTGGTCTGCTCGATGCCGATATCTTCGGCCTGTCTATACCCAAGATGTTCGGCCTCGAAAACTTCCAGGCATACGCCATCCAGAAAGACGGACGTGACCTCCTCGTTCCTGCCGAACAATATGGCGTGAAGATCCTTTCGGTAGGCTTCTTCATCGATCCCAATTCAGCCACCATCTGGCGTGGCTCAATGGCAGGTTCGGCCATCAAGCAGTTTATTGGCGATGCCGATTGGGGCGAGTTGGATTATTTCCTCATCGACCTTCCACCCGGAACGAGCGACATACACCTGACCATCGTGCAGACACTTGGCCTGACCGGCGCTGTGGTTGTCAGCACACCACAGGAAGTTGCCTTGGCCGATTGTCGCAAGGGCATCGACATGTTCCAGAACGATAAGATCAATGTTCCCGTACTTGGCCTCGTGGAGAATATGGCATGGTTCACGCCAGCCGAACTGCCTCAGAACAAATATTACCTCTTCGGAAAAGAGGGCGTCAAGCGGCTGAGCGAAGAGACAGGACTGCCTTTGCTCGCACAGATTCCGATTGTGCAGAGCATCTGCGAAAACGGCGATGGAGGCACACCTATCGTCATGAACTACGATTCGATGGTAGGTCAGACATTCCTAAGCTTAGCTCAATCAGTAGTAACCCAGACGAATCTACGCAATGCTAATCAACCCCGCACACAACGCGTTCGCGTCGAATCCCATTAAGCCGGAGCTACCACATGTACTGATCATTTATACCGGTGGTACCATCGGCATGGTTCAGAACCCGCTTACTGGTGCTCATGAGCCTCTCGACTTCAGCCACCTGCTGAGTCACGTCCCTGAGTTGAAGAGTGTCTCGGTCAACTTCAACACCATCCAATTCGACCCACCGCTCGATTCGTCGAACATGAATCCGACCCTGTGGGCGAACATGGCACGCGTCATCGTTGATAACTATAACAAGTACGACGGATTTGTGGTGCTGCACGGAACCGACACGATGGCCTACACAGCCTCGGCTCTCAGCTACATGCTCCAGAACCTCACCAAGCCCGTGATACTGACGGGTTCGCAACTGCCCATTGGCGTGCTCCGTACCGACGGCAAGGAAAACCTGATCACGAGCATCGAGATTGCAGCTGCCAAAGACCGCATCGGCATGCCTATGGTACCCGAAGTGTGCATCTACTTTCAGGGGTTGCTACTCAGAGGCAATCGCGCCAAGAAATTGTCGAGTGAAGAGTTCAATGCGTTCACTTCGCCCAACTATCCTCCTTTGGCACGTGTGGGTGTGCACATCACCTGGGCACATCATCACATCAACCACATCACCAACGAAGGTCAGGTCACACCCTTCTATAAGATGGGCGCTGACGTAGTGGTGCTGCGGCTCTTCCCTGGCATCACCCAAAAGACCATCGAAGGCATTTTGAACATTCCTTCGCTACGAGGCGTAGTCCTCGAAACCTACGGAGCAGGCAATGCCATGACCTACGAATGGTTCCTGCACGCACTCCACAATGCCGTCAAGCGAGGCATTATCATTATCAACGTGTCGCAATGTCTGGGAGGTTCGGTCGAGATGGGCATATACGAAACGGGCAACCAACTCAGCAAGGCTGGCGTCATCGGTTCGAGGGATATGACCACTGAGGCTACTGTCGTTAAGCTCATGTTCCTCATCGGCCAAGGTTATAGCCAGACGGAGATTGAAAGGCTGATGCTCCAGAACATTGCAGGAGAAATAACTCTCCTCTAACACACCGATAGATTCTTAACACACATATACTATGAGAAAAATCATCGTAACCGTGGCACCCGTATGCCACGTGGGCAAACCTATTCCACAAGGAAGCAAGAACCCGCTCACGCCCGAAGAGATTACCGAGGACGTGCTTAATTGTTATCGTGCCGGAGCTTGCCAAGTGCATTTACACACACGCGACCTCAAAGGAAATCCCACTTTCGAACTTGATGTCTTCCGACAGACTATTCATGCTATCCGTGAACAGTCGGATATGATTATCCAAGGTTCGACAGGTGGACTCTCTGACCTCTCGCTTGCCGACAGATGCGTCAGTCTCAACGTGCCCGAGGTAGAAATAGCATCGTTGAACATGGGGTCGGTCAATTTCGGGGAAACAGTCTATATCAATACCATGCCCGACCTCCGCTATTGGGCAAAGCGCCAGCAGGAAGCCAACGTGATTCCCGAAATGGAACTCTTCGACCTCTCGCATGTGGAATGCTGCACCAGACTGGCCGACGAAGGCGTTATACGCCGTCCGCTCCATTATAATTTCTGTGTAGGTCCCGGAGGTTCGAGCAACCTATCGGCCACAGGCCGCAACCTCGCCCTGCTCTGTGCCCTCACAGAACCCGGCACTTCGTGGGGCATCAATCATGACTCAATGAAGGACTTCTCCATTCTGGCTTGTGCCATCGGCATGGGCGCCAACGCCGTGCGAGTAGGCTTTGAGGACAGTTTCTATTATGCAGAGGGTAAGCTTGCCCGTACCAATGCCGAACTTGTGGAGCGTCTTGTAGCCATGATTCGTGCAATGGGTTGTGAACCTGCCACTCCTGCCGAAGCACGCGAGATGCTGGAAATTGGGACGTATTGGGATAAATAGAGGGTTTGAGGGGTTTGAAGGGTTAAGAGGGGTTAAGAGGGGTTAAGAGGGGTTAAGAAAGGTTTGAAAGGCTAAGAAAAAATGAATAGGAAAAACATCATACTGACGTTGCTGGTCATCCTGAGCGTCATCACGTTCCTCGACCGCACGTGCATCACCTTCTCGAGCATGGAGATCAAAGCCGACCTCGGCATCGATCAGAGTGGCTGGGGATGGGTGATGAGTATCTTCACACTGTCGTACGGCCTGATGCAGATTCCTTTGGGTGCATTGGGCGACAAGATGGGACATCGCTGGGTGCTGGCACTCATCGTGTTGTGGTGGTCGGCCTTCACCAGTTTTACGGGCCTTGCCGGAGGACTGATGTCGATGCTGGCTATTCGTTTCTGTTTCGGTATTGGAGAAGCCGGAGCTTCGCCCTGTTCGACAAGCGTCATCAGCCGATGGTTCGAGAAAGATAAGGTGGGCAAGGCTCAAGGATATGTATGGGCAGCCACACGTCTGGGGGGTGCGGCCGCTCCGTTCATCGTCATTCCACTCGTCAACAACCAAGGCTGGCGTTTCTCGTTCTATCTGCTTGGCGCTATCGGCATCGTTTGGTCGGTAATCTGGTTCGCCTATTATCGCGATAAGAAGCCTCAACCATCAGCAACTGTAAAGCAAGTGACAGCGAAGAATGCTACTGTCAAGATCCCATGGGCCACCATCTTCAAGAACAGGCAGTTCTGGATGCTATGCGCCATGTATTTCTTCTATGCTTTCGGTTCGTGGTTCTTCTTCTCGTGGTTCCCCGAGTTCATGAAGGCAGGTCGAGGCTTCACCTCCGAGCAATTGAAGTATGCCGTAGCTATCCCGTTCCTCATGAGCATGTGTGGCAACATCGTGGGCGGTTATCTGACCGATAAACTAACGGCCAAATATGGCATCAAGGTGGGACGCAAGGCGCTGGGTTCGGTTTGTCTGGCTGTCTCGGCCATTTGTATGGTGCTGGCTGCATTCATTCCAGGCAAGGTTGCCGTCTTCATCTTCCTGTCGCTCTGCTTCGGCATCTTCGACCTCATGCTTCCTTCAGCATGGGCATTGTGCATCGACCTTGGCAAGAACTTTGCAGGCTCCATCTCGGGAGCGATGAACACCTTCGGCAACCTGGGTGGATTCTGCTGCATGCTGATGTTCGGCTATCTGCTCGATGCCACCCACAACTACAACCTCCCGCTCTATATGATTGGCGGTATGCTGATACTGTCGGCCATCCTTTTTGCGTTCATCAATCCCGAAAAGCCAATCATCAATGAACCTAAGTAATCTGCATCCACAAACTCGCATGGTAGTCTTCGATGACGATCCGACAGGCATACAAACCGTACATTCCTGCCTCCTCGTCACCGATTGGACTGACGAGAACATCCGCATGGCTATGCAGGACGAGGTGCCGTTCTTCTATATCCTGACCAATACGCGAGCTCTTACTGCCAATGAAACCCGCAAGACTTTGACCAGCGCCCTGGAGGCCGTGATTCGTGTGAATCAAACATTTGGGTATCGCCTCATCTGTGTCAGCCGCAGCGATTCGTGTCTGCGCGGACACTTTCCCTTGGAGCCTTATCTGATGCGCGAGGTGTTGCATGCTCATGGTTACAAAATTTGGCCCAAGATTCCTTTTGCACCAGCGCTTATCGAGAGTGGGCGCATCACGATAGATGGGACGCATTATATGCGTGATGGTGAGAAACTTATCCCAGTTTCTGAAAGCGAATTTGCACGCGATAATGTTTTTGGCTACAAGAATGCCAATCTTTTGGATTACATCAGAGAGAAAGGGGGTGATCCCGAGGATTTTGAGATTGTGAATGCACAGACTTACGACGAGCTGAACACGTTCTGCGAGACACTTTTCTCTGCTATCGAAGGGGAGGAGTGTTCGGTAGTTGTCCGCAGCTCTTCCTCATTGCCAAGAGCACTAAGCGGCATCGGCGACAAACCATTTCTAAAAAAAGAAGATCTCGGAATCCGCTCGAATGGCACGGGAATCTTTGTCGTGGGTTCACATGTTCGCAAGACAACCGAACAGCTCAACGAACTGCTCAAAGCCGATCAGGTGCATGGCATCGAACTGCCCATTGAGGACATTCTTAACGAGCCTGCGGAACTGATGGCGAAAACTCAGGAAGACATCAAGAAGTTATCGATGCATGGCATCACGCCCATTGTCTATACCGCTCGGCAGGAGGTTCGTATTGAGGATGCCGCCAAACGTCTGCATCTGGGACAGGTTGTTTCGGATTTCCTGGTGGATATTGTGCGTAGTCTAACAATTCGTCCAAGTTATGTCGTGGCAAAGGGAGGCATCACGAGTCATGATATCCTGACCAAGGGACTATCAGTAAAGACTGCACGCGTGATGGGGCAGGTGATCAATAGTGTGCCGTGTGTAATGACAGAGAGATTCCCATATATCATCTTCCCCGGGAACGTAGGCGGACCACGTTCGCTTCGAGAGATTTATGAGGGTTTGAGAGGTTGAGGGGTTTGAAGGTTTGAGGGATTAGAATCCAAGATATTTGCGGAGACCCTTGACGCCAAGGACGGGTGAGGAGAGGACAGGCTTGCCGGTGAGTTCGGACAACCGCTGCTCCATGCGAGCCATCGAACCTTGTGCAAGGACGAACAAATCCACCTTATCGGCAATGCGAGCGGCAGCTTCGGCTATGAGTCGGTCGTGTGTAGCACCATCCCCACTTTGACCTGCAGCGAAGGCACCATCAGCAAGGCCCTCAACAAGTTCAACTTCGGTAACAGCCTCCTTTGCACAAGACAGCAACAGTCGGCAAGTGGGATCAAGCGTCGTGGGCAAGGTTGAAATCACACCGATGCGCTTGGCTTCGCGCACAGCTATTTCGGCCATCGGGCGATCGATGCGGAAAACGGGGACACGCGCAATCCTGTTGCCAAGATCAGCCACATCGCCTACCGAAGAGCAGGTATTGAAAATGATATCTGCACCTGAATCGGCAGCAGCATTGTAATAGTCGAGCAGACGACGACAGACGGCAGGTGTCACAGCATTGTTGGCAATCACTTCCTTGATGAGCGAACTCTCAGCAATATGCTCGACCTGTACTTCTGGAAAGTACTCGTGAAAAATCTCGGTAAGCGGCCCAACTAAAGCCATCGCGGTGTGTACGCAAACTACTTTTTTCATAATATGTTAGCTATGTGTTAAGGTGTTTTTATGCGGCAAAGATACACAAAAAAACAGCGATTTGCAAATTTTTACCATTATTTCTCATATTTAACCTAAAAAATTTGGATAATTGTCGTATTTGGCCTATATTTGCAGCCGCAAAAAATACATATTATTATGAAACTCATTAAAACCCTTCTTTTTGCTGCATTGGCAGCATGCACACTCACTTCATGTCTCAGTAGCGACGATGAATCTGAAAACACCTACTCAGCATACGGTTTCTACACCATTACTGGTTCCTTAACCTCTGGTTATACTCTTTATAGCGACACTGGCGGCAAGGTCATCCCCACCAATTCGAGTGTTGCCGAAATAACCAACTCCAAAGGTTTTGGCAACCATACCCGTGCAATGTTGTATTTCAAATACAAGGCTACCCAGATCACAGCTGACGGCAAGTCCATCACCGGAGCCGAACTGTATGACGGCAGATATCTCGATGAACTCTATCCCATGAGCCTGCTGAAAGCTAACGAAGCCCTTGTTACCGCAGAAGACAGTATCTTCCAGGTTATTGAGTTTATGGACACATGGGCATATCGCGGATACCTCAACACTGTGGTCAATGGCTCCTATTCTTTGGTGAACGGCGTTTCAATAAAGCCTACTATCAACCTTGTTTATGACCCAGCTTCGATCACCGAGAATGCGATTACATTCAACCTCTATTACAATCGCCACAGCAGCAAGACCGATCCATCCAACGGCCCTATCTATTTCTACACTTCGTATTACCTGAATGACCTCGATGAACTGATTCCAGGTAGCGGAAATGTGACAATCACCATCAAGTCCAACGATGGTACCGTGAAGGATATTTCCGTAAGCCGTGAGAATTTCCACAAAGGAAATTACGAATAAGATTTGATCAATCGACAGATAAAAACGACCGAAAATGGCTTTTGCAGTCTTTTTCGGTCCTTTTTTTGTTTTATAGCTTTTGAATTACGCAAATAATCCTTATCTTTGCAGCGTGATTACTAAATAATTATGGCAGATAAACTAACACCGGCACAAAGGCACCTTTGCATGAGTCACATCCGTGGAAAGGACACGAAACCTGAACTATGGGTCAGGAAATACCTTTATGCACATGGGTTCAGATATCGTCTGCACGTCAAGCGCCTGCCAGGCAGACCCGACATCGTGATACGCCGACTGAAAACCGTAATCCTTGTAAACGGATGCTTTTGGCATGGTCATACTGAACCTCCCTTGCCATCGCCCATCGAGGACGAAAGGGGAAGAGTGCATTGCAAATATTTCGTGATGCCACGAACACGGGTCGAATTTTGGACGAAGAAGATTGAACGCAACAAGGCTCGTGACCTCGAAGACCGAGAAGCCTTGAAACAACTCGGCTGGAATGTGATCGTGATATGGGAATGCCAGCTCAATCAGACAGAAATCAGAGAACAGACACTCAGGAGCCTTGTGCTTACCCTCAGTCAAATCGAGTTGGATAATGCAAAGAGCAGACGTCCCGCCGTGAAGCAATATCAATTGGAAGAAGAGGGAGAGACTCCTTACTCTTTGGTGGCTGATGACAATGACACGTTCGAAGATAAATCTAAAAATCGACCATAAAATGAAAAAAACTACAATCCTCCTGTCCGTTGCTCTTTTGCTGCTGATATCCTGTTCGAAACAAGCGAAGATAGAAACAGGATATGTGCCTGTAAGCGATGGGGGCCAGATCTATTACGAATCACAAGGCGAAGGCACACCCGTAATACTTCTGCATGGTCATACACTCGACCTACGCATGTGGGACCCTCAGATGAAAGCCTTGCTCAATGCTGGATATCGTGTGATACGCCCCGAGATGCGAGGCTACGGCCATTCCTCCAAACAACAAGCAGGTGTTCAGTTCACCCATCTCGATGATATGATGACCGTGATGGACTCGCTTCATATCGACAAGGCGCATGTCGTAGGGCTCTCCATGGGATCGTTTGTGGCAAGCGAGATGGTAGCTATGTATCCCAACCGCCTGATCACTGCCACTTTGGCTTCGGGAAACATCCGCAACATGCCCGGACCATCGACACCCTTCGATAGCCTTGTACTGGCACGTAAGGATTCGATCATTGCCCAGAACAAAACTCAGGGTATAGATAATTGGAAGAAAGAATGGATCGAGAGGCTTGTCAGTGGCGGAGGATCCAATCGCGAGGCCATCCGCGAATCCGTAACTCAGCAAGTCAATGGATGGGATGGCTGGCAATTGGTTAATCGTGAGATGCGCAATTATTATGGGTACGAGGCTTGGGACACTCTCAAGGCTCGTTGCCCGAAACTCCCCGTCCTAATTCTATCGGGTGAAAACGAAGGAAAGGGCAAGAACCCCATGCTGAAATACCTGCCCAACAGCAAGCAGGAGATTATTCCCGACTGCGGACACATGTCGAACATGGAGAAGCCCGAAGAGTTCACAAAGCTGATGCTTGAGAATATCGAAAGGGCAAAATAAAGAATCATTCCCCTCTCTTGGCCTTATCATGCCACTCGGAAGTGATGGTGAAGATGGCATCGCCACTCGAATTGAGGGCTGTTTCGACTGAATCCTGTACAACGCCGATGATGAAGCCTACAGCAACTGCCTCCATTGCAATGTCGTTGGAGATGCCGAAGAGTGAACATGCCATTGGGATGAGCAGCAACGAACCGCCAGCCACGCCAGATGCACCACAGGCTGCCAACGCAGAAAGGAAACTGAGCAAGATGGCTGACATGAAACTGACTTCGATGCCGAGCGTATGGCAAGTGGCTAACGTCATCACCGTGATGGTCACAGCGGCACCATCCATATTGATAGTAGAGCCAAGCGGTATGCTGACGGAATAGAACTTCTCGTCAAGATTGAACTTCTTGCAGAGCTGCATGTTGATGGGGATATTGGCAGCCGATGAACGGGTGAAGAAGGCATGGATGCCACTCTCCTTCAAGCATGTCCATACCAATGGATAGGGGTTACGACGAATGAAGAAATAAACGATGATCGGATTGATGACGAGAGAGGAGAAGAGCATACATCCTACGAGAAGGAGGAGCAGACGTCCGTATTCGGTAAAAATCTCCATACCACTTTCCGAAACCGAAGTGAACACCAGGCCAAGAATACCGAAGGGTGCAAACTGGATTACCCAACGCACAACGAGCGAGATGGCCTCAGCAAAATCGGTGACTGCAGCTAATGTGGCAGGTGCAGCCAATCGCTTTAGGGCAAGACCAATGACGACCGACCAGAACAACACACCCAGATAATTGGCATTAGCTACCGCTGCAATGGGATTGGCCACCATATTGGTAATAAGGTTCGAAAAGACATCCACCAAGGCTCCCGGAGCAGATTCTGAAGAAGCACCTTCTTTCAAGACCATCGAAACGGGGAAGAGGAAACTGCCAACCACAGCTACGATAGCTGCAATCAGAGTGGTGACAAGGTAGAGTGTGATTACTGTGCGGAAACGCGGGCCAAGACCTCCATGTGCCTTGGCTACGGCACTAGCCACGAGAATAGCCACCAGGACAGGTGCGATGGCCTTCAGGGCATTTACGAACAGATTACCCAAGATGGAGATGCCTTTCAACTGAGGGAAAAACAGACCAAGAAGAGCGCCAACTACGAGGCCGATCATAATACGTAGTACGAGGCTCGTTTCAGTGTACTTTTTTACGATGTTCATGTTATATTCAATTTTTACACATTAGTAAATAGTGTGTCAGTAAATTTTCATCCATCGAAAACGCTGCAAATATACTAATAATTTTTTAATAATCTTGGATTTGAGGGAGAAATTAAGCAAAAAAGATTGTAAATATTTAGATTTTTGTAAGTTTATCATCGAAAACCTTTTTTATTATATAAAAAAAGAGTATATTTGCACCAAAAAATTATTCGTTTATTATAATATATTTAGTCATAAACCCAGTAAAAACTAATTAAAACAATGGCATTCACTGAAACTAGAACCACTGGTTATGGTTCACGTCTTAGCAATTCTTGTATGGGAATACCTATGGGTATTTTACTTTTTGTTGTTGCCACCATCCTTTTGTGGTGGAACGAAGGGCGTGCTGTGCATCGCGCACAAGACATCAAGCAGGTTGCCAAGACAGCTCAATCAATTGGCGACATATCAGCCGCCAATCCTTCGCTCGATGGCCAGTTGATACACGCTACCGGAACAGCCACCACCAACGATACGCTCACCGACGATGTTTTTGGCATCAAGACAAATGCCTTGGCGATTGTTCGTTCGGCTGAGTACTACCAGTGGATGGAGCAGGAGAAGCGTGAATCGGATGATAAGTTAGGCGGCAAACGTGAAGAGACTATCACCTACACTTACGAAAGGGGATGGAGCAATGTTCCCATCAATTCCAACAAATTCAAGGATCCCGACTACCGAGACGTTAACACCGTCATCTGGGATATTGAAGGCATGCGTTCCATCGCTTCAAATGTTAGTTTCGGAGCTTACACCATGCCTGAAATATTCATCCGCGACATTATTTCGAAACAATCCACCAACTTGTTGCCTCTGACACTCTCGGGTGACAATCCATCACTGAAGGAACTCAACGACAACGTGATCAAATCGCTGGGTGAAAACGTGCGCCCCGAAGCTGCCCAAGTGAAAGACAGTCTTGCCTACGTGCACGTATTCGGGAATCAGATTTACATCGGTTTCAATCCGTCCAATCCTTCCATCGGCGACATTCGTCTCACTTTCCAGCAGTTGGCACCAAGCTGCAACATCTCGCTGATTGCCGTGCCCAGCAACGGAACGTTCTCTACCTTCCAGGCCAAGCATGACAATAGTGAATACGAACTGCGCATTGGGACATGGACCCTCGATGATATGATCAAGCAGGCCCACGAAGACAATGAGGCAATCACCTGGGCCCTTCGCATCCTTGGTGTCATTCTCGTCATTTCTGCACTGAAGATGGTGTTCAGCATCCTTGTCACCCTCTTCAAACTTGTTCCATTCCTCGCCACCATCATGAATCTTGGGGTGAGCCTCATTTGTGCTGTGCTTGGTATCGTGTGGTCGCTCATCGTCATCGCCATCGCCTGGATCTTCTATCGTCCATTGTTGGGCATAGCTCTGCTTGTGATAGCTGCAGCCCTCATCTATTGGCTGCATATCAAGGGAAAGAAACAACAGGCAGTTGTGGTTGAATGAAGCTAATTAGCGGAGTGGCAAGTTTGCTGGCCGGCGCCGCTTTCTATCTACTATTTCGCACCAAAAGCCTATTAGGTTTCGTGCTGCTGAGTAGGATAGGGGCGGAGCCTTGGGCAGACAGGATGCGTAGTCATTCATCGGCCATCTCCTTGCCCGATATCTTCATCTACGCTCTGCCTGGAGGTCTTTGGACATTGGGATACATCCTGATTATCGACCACATTTTTGGCAATCGATCACGCATGCTGCGCATCGCTTGGGCGTCGATCATCCCCATATTGGGCATCGGTTCCGGACTGCTTCAAGGCATAGGATTGCTTCCCGGCACCTTCGACCTATGGGATCTTGTTTGCTATGCCTTACCATACATTATTTATATTGTTATAATATGAGTAGATTCACTAATTCCCAGGTTGTCCTTGGCTCCATCGTCATAGGATTCTTTGTGGCTATGGCCATTCTTACTGTGGCCATCCCCACGGACAGCACAGATGAAGGCGATAAGCCCGAATTAATCGATTCCTCAGGTCAAGCTGCAATCACCGAAGCGCAGATGGCGCAAAGTGAGCATTCGTCCGTCAGCGCCACGAAACCCGTCGTCAAGAACGAAGTTATCGAAGGAGATCCGATGGAAGAACTCAATTCGCTGATTGGCCTTGAACAAGTGAAGGAAGAGGTAAAGTCCTTGGCCAACATCGTCAAGATTCAGAAGCAGCGCGAAGCGGAAGGCTTGAAGAACACACCCATTACTTACCATTGTGTCTTCAGCGGCAGCCCCGGTACCGGCAAGACGACAGTGGCTCGTATCCTGGCACGCATCTACAAGGATTTGGGTGTGCTCAAATCGGGTCATCTCGTCGAAACCGATCGTTCGGGACTCATCGGCGAATACGTGGGGCAAACCGCACCGAAGACCAATGCAATCATTGATTCGGCTTTGGGAGGTGTACTCTTCATCGACGAGGCATACGCCTTGTCCGAACACAAAGGTAATGATTATGGGGGGGAGGCCATCGCGACATTGCTGAAACGCATGGAAGATGACCGCGACAATCTTGTAGTCATCGTGGCAGGGTATAAAGACGAGATGAAACGATTCGTAGATTCAAATCCCGGATTGAGATCACGATTTACCCGCTTCATCGATTTCCCCGACTACACTGGCGAAGAGCTTTACAAAATCTATCTGATGAGAGCCAACAAATATGGCTACAAACTCGATGAAGAGGCCGATGCCTATCTGCAAGAGCAGTTGAATGGGGTAGTGGAGCACAAGAACCGCAATTTTGGCAACGGACGATATGTGCGCAATCTCTTCGAAAGCTGTGTCACCTATCAGGCCTCACGTTTGAGCAACATCAGCCAACCCACCAAACAGCAACTCCAACAACTTACCAAAGAGGATGTTGAGAAAGCCTATAACGCTGTTTTACAGTAAATCTTTCATCAGCTACTTTGAAATAATAAGGAACATTTTATATTCGAAAGACTATGAAAAAAGGTATCACTTCAATCATGCTTGCGATGCTCGGTATAAGCAGCACGTTTGCCAACGATGGAGTATATTTCACTTCAGGCAATCAGCTTATCCCTCTCCTTGAAACCGACATCAGTATCCGAAAAGAGGTGCTGACCATTGGCCTTCAAGACGATGGCAATGCTCATGTCGATGTATATTACGAATTTTTCAACCCTGCCACATCTGACAAAACTGTGCTGATGGGATTTGAGGCTGACCCCTCGTACAACGACGACTATGAGTTCCATGCCGATGGCAAGCATCCCTCAATAATTGACTTCACTGTCGAGATGAATGGCAAGAAGCTGTCGTATCAGAATGCTGTGTGCGAACTGAATAATCTCGATGGCCTCAAGCCACTTGACATGACCAAGTACGAGGTAGGAGAGACGGTTACCACCGTTCATCCCAAGGGCAATGACACGCTCTTTATAGATTTTGCGTATGTATATTACTTCGAGGCTACATTCAAACCAGGCCTCAACAAGGTTCATCATACCTACCAGTACACTCGTTCAATGCAGATAGGCACTACCTTCGAAGTGGAATACAAACTTACGCCTGCCGCACGTTGGGCAAATCATCAGATTGATGACTTCACGCTGATCATTCGTGCCGACAATACCGCAAAGCATTACATCATCGACGAACAAACCTTCAATATGGCTCCTTGGATGTTGACCGAAGGGTTTGGAAAGCAGCGTGTTACGGATTATTATGACTCACCTTTTCGCGAGTTCTCGTTGCGCAATGGTGCATTCACATGGCACAAGAACAACTTTACTCCCAAGCATGAGCTTGTAATTACCTCTGCCGACCGAATCTATAATTTTAACGAAAACGCAATCTTTGGTTCCTTCTATGACCGAAACAGCAGCTTTGCGCTATACTACTCGGAAAAGAACAGTATCGATAGCAAACTTCTCACACGCATAGTTCATAATTTGCCATACGCCAATCGAGGACACGTCTTCAAGGATCCTGTCCTCAAAGCCTATTTCCAGAACCTCTGGTGGTATATGCCCGATCCCAATTATAAAGATGATCAGAGCGACTTTACCGATGTTGACAGGAGTTATCTGTCGTATTAGGCAATTCCAACAATGCTTTACGTAATAGATAAATTAAAAAGGTGCTGACCCTTGTATCAGCACCTTTTTATTATGTTCAAAACTTCTTGACGCGTAGATGGCAATAAGGTTCGCCACCTGTCTTTTCGTAATAACGTTGGTGGTAAGCCTCGCCAATGTAGAATTTCTGAGCGGGGAGGAGCAGGGTGTTCACTTCGTCGCCATGATTTCTGAGATATTGGATAACGCTTTCGGCCGTCGTCTTCTGCGCTTCATTGCGATAGAATATGCAGCTACGGTATTGAGGACCAATGTCGGGACCCACACCATCAGTTTGTGCGGGGTCATGAATCTCGAAAAACACCTGGCATAGCTTCTCATAGGTTGTTATCCTCGGATTGTACTCCACGATGATCGCCTCGACATGATGGGTCTTGTGGTCGCGCACGTCAGCATAAGTTGGATACTCTTCGCAACCTCCCGTATAGCCAGCTAAAGTGCGTCTGACTCCAGATTCCTTGTCGTACTGATATTGAACACCCCAAAAACACCCGCATGCAAAGATAGCCACTTCGATGTCAGGGTCTTCGGGTGCCATGTAAAGATCCACCCGCGAACAATCCTCAATTGCCTTACGAACCATTTCCAATGCCGCGCCATGCTTCTTCTGAAGTTCAGGATAAGCCTTACCGCGTGCGAAATTGTGCTGCAAGTCGTTATATTTCACTTGCAAAGCAATGGGATTGTTCGAATTGATAATTCTTTGGACATAATCGTTGTAAGGAATGTCCTTCCGATGGGTGAGGAGGCGTATAGCATTGACCACTCCCACAGGAATGCCCGCATTCAATAAGTCATCGAAGGTATAGTCACTATCTTCGACGACATCGTGAAGGAACCCTGCCATCTTCTCCTCATCGGTGTGGCCCATCAGACCCACGGTAAGCGGATGAAGTATAACAGGATAACCATCCTTATCAAGTTGCCCGGCATGGGCATTGATGGCAATCTTGAGCGCAATATCTATAGAATGCATGAGGTCTCTAGTTTTCAAATTCTTGATTAATAACATTATTCTTGGTGGCCTTGCTTATACGTCGGAGAATTTCGGTCACGATGATGATGCCGAAGACGATGGCGACGGTAACCTTTATCGCCAGAAAGCCACTTTGCAGGGCTGCTGCCAACTGGTCGCTGACGATATTGTAACTTGTCCAGAAAACGCCTGCACCTGGCACCAAGGGAAAGATACCGCACACCAGAAAGACGATGACCGGACACTTAAGCCGATATGCAAAGATGTAGGCTGAAAGCACCACTACAATCGTAGCAAAGAAGGTCGCCTCTACGGCACTGGCCCCAACAAGACGGGTCAGACAAAGATAGGCAATCCATCCCATCATACCGCTAATGCCACATGCTACATAATAACGACGAGGTACACCGAAAAGAACTGCAAAGGCTCCAGTTCCAAAGAAGGCAGCAGCAATTTGGAATAGCCAATTGGCTGTAAATGAATCGGTAAGCATGCCATGGAGTTCAATCATCCTACCTTCGATATGACAATCGACCAAGAAGGTAATACACACCCCGACAGCAATACACAAGAAAACCATCAGCGCATCCAACAGTCGAGTAGCACCAGCAATGTAATCTTCGGCAGCCAAGTCGCGAATACCATTGGTGAATGGCACACCAGGGATGAGCGGAATGATGGCTCCAATCATGATGTTGCCAAGATGGCCAAGACCAAGATGGTGAGCCATGATGCAGAACACTGTTACTAATGCTCCTCCTAAAATGTTGGCGGTAACTTTCGAGAAGTTTGGTGAGCTGAAGAAAAGGACAAAACACCAAAGCAAGATCCCCGAAAAGAATGAGATAGCGCAATCGACCAAGCCGCCACCGAAAATGGCGCAGAATCCAGCTGAACCTACAGCCGATGCAGCTATTTGTTCCCATGCAGGGTGGGGCGGTAGTGAGCGAATTCGCTGAAGTTCGTTACTAGCCTCATCGAGTGTATATTTGCCCGACTCGATGTCACGCGAGAGCTGGGTGACGGCAACCACCTTATCCAGTTGAGTGCCATGGAACGGAATAAACTCCACATTCGCATAGCCTTGACCCGTAGTAAAGATGCCATTACTTAGCACGAAAAAGTTGCTCGAACTTACACCATAACAAGCGGATATACGTTGCATGACCTCTTCTACTCGCGAAATTTCAGCCCCATTCTCAAGCATGATATGTCCAGCCCGACTGGCAACTTCCAAGGCATTCTCTTTCATTGAAAATCAAAATGATGAATGATTATTTTGTGTCTATTATATTGTTTTCGGGTACAAAAATAGTTATTTTTTATATGAATTGAACTTATTTTGTCAAAAAAATCAATTTTTATACCACAGTCTTTGCCAATTATTACATTTTTTGCTATCTTTGTACCGCTTTTATTAATTCAATAATTATTGAAATACAATGAAAAAAATTCTTTCCTTAGTAATGGTTGCGGCCACACTTTTTGCAGCAACCTCTTGTGCTCAAAAAGCCACAAGTGTCGAGATTACATTCAATTATGAACGACAGGATGGTCCCGGTTCGAACCAGTATGCTATTTGGGTAGAGAATGCCCAAGGAGAAGTGGTTCGTACGCTCTTCGTCACCTCATACACCACGAAAGGTCGTGCTCGTGGCGATGAGGAACTTGTACGAGGTTACATCAAGCGCCCAAATTGTGTGCCAACATGGGTTAAAACAGTAAAAGCCAACGATTTGAGCGATGAAGAACTGGATGTATTCACAGGCGCAACGCCACAAAACAACGGGATTCAGACTTTCACATGGGATCTCAAAGATCAGAAGGGAGCTGTTGTCCCTAAAGGTACTTACACGATTTACGTCGAAGGAACACTCTTTTTCGAAAGCATTGTCATGTACCAAGCCAAATTCTCAACAGATGACGAAATCAACAAGAGTCTTATATTCACAGAAACTCTTACGAAAGAGGACGAAAATCACAAGAGCATGATCAGCAACGTGACAGGAATCACTAAGTGATGATCTAAACGATGAAACTGAGTGACAATAAAGAGAAATGTTTATTGCCACTCAGTTTTTGATTTCTGGAGAATATATATTCAAGGGGAGAAGAAAAATTATTATTCTATACATCAACTTAACATAACTCGGATTAGTTTTGTTTGATATAGGACTTATCAATGTATTTTATAATGGGTAAGATTAGTTAATAGAAATATTACTACAATTTGACATATAATTATAAAAAAGCCCTGAACAAAACTGTTCAGGGCAAATAAATTGTTTTCGAATCATCAAAGGTTCTCGTATCTTGGTGAGAACGTATCACCCTTCGTGATATCGCCAGTTGTGATGCCGAGCTTCAGCCACTTGCTGCGCTGGGCGCTAGTTCCATGGTTAAACGACTCAGGAACGGTATAGCCGCGTGCCTTCTTCTGCAGATAGTCATCGCCGATCTTCGAAGCGGCATTTAAGCCTTCCTCGATATCACCATCCTCCAACGAGCCGAACATCTTGTTATCCTGATGTGCCCAAACGCCGGCATAGAAGTCGGCTTGCAATTCGAGACGAACGCTAAGCTGGTTATACTCCTTGCTGTCCTGACCATAACGTGCCATCTGATTATGAACCTTCTCGAGAGTGCCAAGCAGGTTCTGTACATGGTGGCCTACCTCGTGGGCAATCACGTAAGCATAAGCAAAGTCTCCATCAGCACCAATTTGTTGCTTCATGCTCATAAAGAATGAAAGGTCGATGTAAACGGTTTGATCTGCAGAGCAATAGAATGGTCCTGTACTCGACGAAGCAGCGCCACAACCCGACCGAACGGCATTGGTGAAAAGCACAAGCTTGGGAGCCTGGTAGGTTCTACCCATCTTCTGGAAATAAGCTGTCCACACATCCTCTGTGCCAGCCAAAATTTTCTTTGTGAAGGTTGCAAGTTCCTCTTCCTGCTCGGTTCCCTGATATGGTGTTTCGGTGGTCGTATCGTCATCGCCGTAGGTAGCACCTGCACCTCCGCCCGACAACATGCCGCCGAGAATATCGCTGCAACCACTATTTCCACCCATACCTCCTAAGAGGAAGAACAAAACGAGAAGAACGAGAACGATGATGAGGCAACCACATCCGCCCTGACCTCCGCCAGATGCCTTGTTTGTGCCGCCACCCGAACTACCACGCTTCATCAAGAAAAGTTGAAGCAATAGCTGGAGAAGATTGAAACCTCCACCTCCGGTGCTGAATCCACCGAAACCACCGCCGCTCTGACCACGACGATCTTCTACATTGCCGCTCTCACGGCGTCCATTTAGATCCATGTTATTAAGTTTTAAAGGACAACGCCCTGTTTTTTAGGACATTATCCAAGGTTAAAGATTGATTTTTTCCTTGACGATAAACATATCCTTGGCATAGCCTGGAAACGCCTTACGCAATTTGGCTAACATCGAACTAGCTTCCTCCGACGTACGGAAATCACCTACCGACACACGCCAGTTGGGCGTTTTGAAAGCCACATAGGTGGGCAGTTCTGGCATTTCCTGATTGATATAGGATTGGATGGAATAGCAACGATTCTTTGATGCCGTCTGCTGGTTACCCGAAAATACACGGATACGATACCCCATAATATTCTGTGGAGTTTCGCCCGATCGTGTGCCATTGGCATAATATGTACGCGGCTGACTTCCAATGAGTTCCGTAAGGCGACCATCTTGCATGATGGTCACACGTCCCGTCTCTTGCAAATAGGTACAGATATCCTGAGACTCTTGCCCGGAAGCAAAAGCGAATAAACAAATGAAAAAAAGGGAGATAAGGATTCTTTTCATCATGAATGAAAGCCACGAAGGGCGAAGATTTAGCTGTCCACCCTTCGTGACAAAAAATTAATAATTACTTCCAAGCCTCGATGATAGGCATAAAGGTATCTACCTTAAGGGCAGCACCTCCGATCAGGCCACCATCGATATCGGGCTGGGCAAAGAGTTCGGGAGCATTGGAACCCTTGCAGCTGCCGCCATAAAGAATGCTGGTGGCATCTGCCACAGCTGCATCATACTTCTTGGCAATGGATGCACGGATGAAAGCATGAACCTCTTCAGCCTGCTCGCTGGTAGCGGTCAGACCTGTACCGATGGCCCATACTGGCTCGTAAGCAACCACGCACTTGGCAAAGTCGTCGGCCGAAAGCGTATAGAGTGCCTCCATCTGGCCTTCGATGACCTCCTTGTAAGTGCCGTTTACGCGCTCCTCCTTCACCTCACCCACGCAGAAGATTGGGGTAAGACCATTGGCAAGAGCCTGCTGAAGCTTGGCCACAAGCAGTTCATTGTTCTCACCATGGTACTGACGACGCTCGGAGTGACCCAAAATAACATACTTGGCACCCGTCGAAGCAATCATATTTGCAGCAACTTCGCCGGTGTATGCACCTTTTTCATGAGCAGAGCAATCCTCGGCACCCACGCCAATGACGCTACCTTCGACAGCCTTTACCACAGAAGCCACCGAGATGAATGGAGTACAAACAACAACGTCGCAATTGACTTTCTTACCAGCAAGGGCTTCTTTGAGACCTTCTGCTAGTGCTACGCCTTCCTGAAGAGTGGTGTTCATCTTCCAGTTACCAGCAACGATTTTCTTACGCATTTTTTGAATATTTTTTTAGTGATTGATTATGTATTTTTTGAAGTATTTCAACGAGCAAATATAAAAAAAATGGTGCAAACAACAAAAATAAAACAAATAAAATTCTATTTTGGCCATTAATTTCCTCAATATCTCCACTTGTTTGTTCATCTAACTTGCCACTTGTGAGTTCTTGTGCATCGAGTATCGAAAGAGGTTGTTTCCAACAGATGATCCCATCACGAAGCAGCATGACGGCTGGATTTGAACGGCACATCGTCTCGATGATCGAAGCATCGGTGAACACAAAGCGGTATTCGGCACCAGTATTGAATATCCATCGCTCCAACTGCTTCTCGTCTCGAGCTGTCAGGCAAAGGAATGCATAATTGTTGTCCTCAGCATATTCCGAAAGGAGCTCGATGCGATCGATGTCGTGCTGCGATGCCTTATCGAGCGAATGGCTCAGCAACAGAAGTGTATATCCTGGCCTCGATAGTAATTCGTCGGTGATGATTTCACCATCGGCAGATTTCACATAGAAATCTATGTGACTGGCGACATTCCAGTTCGCTTTGTCTGCTTCCTTGCCATTGCCATTACGTTCGACTGTTTCAACAAATTCCCAGCCCTCTGATTCGTCGGGAAGGTTGTCGAGAGGAAACTCTTTGCTGACACCATTCCGCTGATAAATACATATATACTCAGTACCTGCTTCTGACGATTGGACATGCTCCTCTCCCATCACTGCCTCTTTCAGATTGGTGCCGTGGTTGTATGGTCGGAAATCGATAAAGGGTTCGCGCCAAGTTCCAAGCCAGCAAAGCCATACAGCACATCCAAAAGCCCAATAGATGTAGAACACATAGAACGTGCGACCCATAAGCTTGTACATAAGCTCACGTTTGACCCACAATAAGATCAACATCGCGTCGAGAAGCAGATTCTTCGAAAACGTCTGCCAGTTGGTCAGATGAACAGCATCGCCGAAGCATCCGCACTCGCTAATTGCATTAGTGACAGCCAGCCAGAGTGTCAGCGGAGTAAAGACGAGTAGCAATAGGGAACTGACAACTAGGGTAAGGCGTTGGACATGTCCCAATAACATGTTCACACCGCAGAGAAACTCCACGATGCACAACATCCACGCCATGCCCATCGACAGGTCGGTCAGCATGTCGAAGCCGAAGTACTGAAGATATTCTGTTACCTTAATCGATGTACCTATCGGATCGACACATTTGGCCAAACCGCTGAATATGAACAGAATGGCGAAGAGTAGCTGGACGATTCGTACAACAATCTTCATGCGTCTTCGCAAACGAGTTTGATGAGGGCAAAGAGCGAATAGTTAACCATGTCCATATAATTGGCATCGATGCCTTCGCTGATGAGCGTATGTCCCTTATGATCCTCGATCTGCTTAGTACGTTCAAGTTTCATCAGGATAAGATCCACATAACTCGAGATGCGCATCAGTCGCCAAGCCTCGTCATAATCATGGTTCTTGGCTTCAAGTAGCTTGAGGGTCTTATCGAGATAATTGTCATAGAGCGCGATGACCTTATCGGCATCCATATCGACGCCACACGCGGGTCCGTATTCGAGCTGTATCAATCCCATCAGGCCATAATTCACGATACCGATGAATTCTGGCAGGATGCCCTCTCCCACTTTCGATTCGCCCTTAATCTGAAGCGAACGGATGCGGGTTGCCTTAATCAGAAGTTGATCTGTAACCGAAGTGGGGCGCATGATGCGCCACGATGCTCCGTAGTCGTAAGTCTTCTTCGTAAACACGTCACGACAGATGCGGGTGACGGTTTGTAGTTCTTCGTTTGTTGTCATTTGGTATATCTAATACAGACTGATATTACTGATTGATAGTCACGGGCTCGAAAAAGTTGAACGGTGCGTTGACCAGTTCCTTCATTTGTTCATCGGGCGTATAGGCCACACGTTGTATAACGCCCTGGTTGGAATTGATCACACGGAATGTTCCGATACCTTTAATATCGACTTCTTCGCCATGAGCAAGTATCGAAAGGACACTCTTTGCCAAAGCTTCCACGAAGCTACCGACTTCATCGTCCGAAGTCTTGGTCGAAGCGGCTAACTGTTTGTCGAGCCAATCCTGTTTGGCATTCACATCCTCGCCCTGCATGCGGTAAGTGATACGAGGAGGATAGAGTATCTGCTTTCCCGTCGCGGGGTCCTCCTTGATATATTCTGGATGCTTATGAGAGGTGAAAGTGCCAAGGCCTGGCAAGGTCACAGGGATTTGTTCGACGCCTGCTTTTGCCATCAGCCGACTCAAAGCATTCAGCAATATGGCACATTGTTGACGATCTAAGTGGCACGACTTTTGCAAATAAGCGAGAAAATCCTTCTGTGTCATAATTATAATATATTGGTGTGCAAAAATAATGATTTTTCTCCAATCTTGTGACATTTTTAGGTAATAATTGTGAATTTTTTATTAAAAATGAGTGTATTCTCAAAAATTATTCTTATTTTTGCATCAAAATATGGGACTTTTTGTCCTAATGTTTTATTTTTGACAACGAAATGACAAACAAATTCAACTCACGCGTGAAGCAGATCCTACAATACAGTCAGGAAGAAGCCGAACGTTTTCATAGTCCTCTCATCAAGACCGAGCATCTCATGCTTGGTATTCTTCGGGATGGACAGGGACGCGGTGTCGAGGCTTTGGTTCGCCATGGTGTCGATCTTGTTCGTCTGCGCATGAATATCGAACAAAGCCTATACAACACCACCAGCGACAGTTTCGACAACGTACCTACTGCTGAGAGTGGCGCCACTGATACCCTCGACGAAAACGAACAGCACCTGTCGAGGGAATGTGACCGCACGATGAAGCTAAGCCAATTGGAGGCACGGATGATGAAGGAACAGAGTGTGGCTCCCGAGCACATGATACTGGCCATGTTAAAGGACGATCGCAGTGTAGTCAGCCAGTTGCTCATGCAGTATAATGTAGATTATTCGTCATACTATAAACAGGTTGCCGAAATCGGACATATCGACCCCAGCGAACAGAATAATGCACGTGCCCATGGGTTGGCGCGTGACGATGAGCAACGTAATAAAACAACTCAAGATCCCGTCGATGAGGACAACGAAGATATGTACAGCGAGAGTTTCGACGACGACGATATGGAGGAAGAGGAAGACGATGGCCCGATAGGCGGTCAGCGTTCTCGCACACGTCAGCGCAAGCAGGGACAGCAGACCGAATCGAGCACCCCTGCTCTCGACAAGTTCGGCTTTGACCTTACTCAGGCTGCCAAGGAGGGCAAACTTGACCCAGTGGTAGGTCGTCAAGACGAAATAGAGCGACTTACTCAGATTCTTTCGCGCCGCAAGAAGAACAATCCTATTCTCATTGGCGAACCTGGTGTGGGCAAAAGCGCTATCGTTGAAGGTCTTGCACAACGCATCGTTGAGAAAAAAGTCTCCTGGTTGCTTACCGATAAGCGCGTCATCAGTCTCGACATGGCCGGACTCGTAGCTGGAACCAAGTACCGCGGACAATTCGAGGAACGACTCAAGGCCGTCATCAAGGAATTGGAAGATAATAAGGACATCATCCTTTATATCGATGAGATTCACACCATGGTAGGCGCTGGCAATGCCCAAGGCTCAATGGATGCCGCTAATATGCTTAAACCAGCCCTCAGTCGTGGTGAGATACAATGTATTGGTTCAACCACCATCGACGAATACCGCAAGACTATCGAGAAGGACGGAGCGCTGGAACGTCGTTTCCAGAAGGTTATGGTTGAGCCCACTTCGGCCGAAGACACGCTCACCATCCTTCGCAACATACGCGACCGATATGAGGAGCACCACAACGTTCACTTTACCGACGAGGCTCTCGAAGCCTGCGTACGGCTCACCGACCGTTACGTTACCGACCGCAATTTCCCAGACAAGGCTATTGATGCCATGGACGAGGCAGGTTCGCGTATGCACCTTTATTCGGCCAACCAACCCACTATCTTTGCTGAACTCGAGGCTCAGATCGAGGAAACCAAGCGACTGAAGGACGAGGCTATCATCAGCCAGACCTTCGAAGTGGCTGCTTCTTGCCGCGACCGCCAGCGCACCCTCGAGCAGCATCTCAAGGAGGAACGCCGCAAGTGGGCCGAAGAACAAAAAAATAACCGCACAGAGGTTACCGCAGAGATTATCGCCGAATGTGTGGCCAAGATGACTGGCATACCCGTACAGAAAGTCGCTTCAACTGAAGGACAGAAGCTCCTTGCCCTAAAGGACATCATGAAGAGTAAGGTCATCGGTCAAGACGCCGCCATCGACAAGGTGGTACGTGCTATTCAACGCAACCGTATTGGTCTGAAGGACCCTGCCAAGCCCATTGGCACTTTCCTATTCCTTGGTCCTACGGGTGTGGGTAAGACTTATCTGGCCAAAATACTTGCCGACGAGATGTTCTCGACCAAGGACAGCTTGATTCGTGTGGACATGAGTGAGTTCATGGAGAAATACAGCGTTTCTCGACTCATTGGTGCGCCTCCAGGATATGTCGGCTACGACGAGGGTGGTCAGCTAACTGAGCGTGTGCGTCGTCACCCTTACTCCGTGGTCCTGTTCGACGAGATCGAGAAGGCACATCCCGACGTGTTCAATCTGATGTTGCAGATTTTCGACGAAGGCCACCTCACCGACTCGCTTGGTCATAAGGTATCGTTCAAGAACACCATTATTATCCTTACATCCAACGTAGGTAGTCGCCAAGTCAAGGAGTTTGGCACTGGTATAGGCTTCTCGTCAAGAAGTGATAAAGAGGAGAACGAGGTCGCTCAGTCAATTGTCATGAAGGCCTTGCGCAAGACCTTTGCTCCCGAATTTCTCAATCGCATCGATGACATCGTCAACTTTAACCAACTCGGAAAGAACGAGATACGAAAGATTGTGGATCTCGAGCTAAACGCTGTTATCCAGCGCCTCACGCGTCTTGGTTATAACTTCACAGTCACCGATGCCGCCAAGGAATTCCTAGGTGAGAAGGGCTACGACAAACAATACGGCGCCCGTCCACTGAAGCGTGCTGTGCAGCAATATGTCGAAGATATACTCTGCGAAAAGATGCTCGAACACCAAGGCGAATCGGGAGTCCGCATAACCATCGATAAAGACCCCGAGAAGGACTCCACCATCGCTATCTTTGAGAAACAATAATAGCAATAGCCCTTTAGCTTCTATAGTCAATATCTATAGTAGCTATAGGGCTATAAAATATAATACAATGCATTTCCCCAAAGTCACTCTTTTTGCCTTATCCCTTTTTTATGCAGGTGTTGCGTCTGCACAGTCGTCGTCCATCGTCATCAACGAAATCTGCCCTTCTAACATCGACCAATGGGTCGATCTTTCCTTCAACTACGGAGGGTGGATAGAACTATACAATCCCACATCAACGACGGTCTATGTCACTGGTTGGTATTTAAGTGATGATCCAAACAAACTGAAGAAGGCGCAGATTACACAAACAAACTATGTTCCTGCTAACGGCTACTGCACGCTGTGGTTTGACCATTACAGCAAATGGTCGAAGAAGACCATCGACATGAAACTCGATTGCGATGGTGGCACGCTCTACCTCAGCGACAGCAGTGGCAAGCTGATCACCTCGCTCGAATATCCAGAAGCTATCTCACGTTGTTCGTGGGCACGTACGGCTGATGGCGGAGCGACGTGGAATTACTGTGCCGCTCCTACCCCCAGCAAAACCAATGTGGGAAGCAAATTCGCCAATGAGCGACTTGATGAGCCCGAGGTTAACGTCGAATCGAAGGTTTTCTCTGGAGGAACCATCAACCTGCAGGTGACTGTTCCCGATGGCTGCACGCTGAGATACACAACCGATGGCAGCGCTCCGACCGAAAAGAACGGATACGTCTCGCAAACGGGTGTCTTCTCCACCTCCGTGACGCGAACCTTCCGTTTCCGCCTCTTCAAGGACGGCTATCTTCCCAGCCGCGTCGTATCGCGCACGTTCATTCGTGATTCGCGCGGTATCGACTTGCCTATTCTCTCCATCACGGGCACACAAGCCAACTTCTATGGCGATTCGCTCGGCATCTTCGTCAAGGGTGTCAATGGCCGTGCGGGAAATGGGCAAAGCAGCAAATGCAACTGGAACATGGATTGGGAGCGTCCCTCGGTCTTCGAATACTTCACTGCTAACGGCGAATTGTTGTTCGCTCAAGAAGCTGGCATTGAACGTTGCGGAGGTTGGAGCCGTGCCTGGTCGCCCGCCTCGTTCAAGATCAAAGCCAACAAACGGTACGAAGGCGAACAATATCTGCTTTATCCCTTCTTCGACGAGAAACCCTATCTAAAGCACAAGACCCTTCAAATCCGCAATGGTGGCAATGACAACGGATGCCGTGTGAAAGATGCTATCTTACAGCGCATTGTGGCCACTTCGGGCATCGATATCGACTATCAAGCTTACCAACCTATCGCCCACTTCGTCAACGGCGTTTGGAAGGGAGCCATCAACCTCCGCGAACCCAACAACAAGCACTTTGTCTATTCGAACTATGGCTACAAGGAGGACGAAATCGACCAGTTTGAGATGTCGCCCGATTCGGGGTATTGTCAGAAGTGCGGCAACTACGAGGCCATGCAACAGCTACTTACCCTCTCGAAGTCAGCCTCTTCGGAAGATTCCTATCGGCAGATCTGCAACCTGCTTGACATGGATGAGTTTTGCAACTACATGGCCGTGCAGTTCTATATCCGCAACAGTGACTGGCCACAAAACAACCTGAAGGCATGGCGCCCGCACCTCGAAGACGGCAAATTCCGCTTTGTTCTTTACGACCTCGATGCCTTCGATTGGACCGATTCGCCTTTCTACACCTTTGCCAACAAGCAGACCTACACCTTCAACCAGTTGTATGGCGAGTCGGTAAGGAACTACACGAAAGAGATTGAGATAGTCACCATTTTCCTAAACCTGCTCAACAACGACACCTTCCGAAAGAAGTTCATCGATACTTTTTGCCTCGTGACCTATTCGGTGTTCGAACCGACACGCTGTGCCGAAATCAGCAACGCCATCGCCGAACGTGTGGCACATACACAGTCGCTCTACAACAACGAATCGCCGTGGGGTACAGCCAACTCACTCATCTCGTCGCTCTCGTCATCGAGGCAATCCACCCTGATGCGACTGATGAAGACCTATAGCCGCATGAAGCTGACGTCGCAGACGGCGCAAAACTACTCGCTGCAATCTGACATCGACGAGGCATGCATCCTCGTCAATAACATGCCTATACCGACGGGCAAGTTCTTCGGACAGCTCTATGCCCCTATCGTCGTGAAGGCCGAAGCGCCAAACGGTTACAGGTTCCGGGGATGGAAGGAACTTGTGGAAAACAATGTCGAGCATTTCCCCTCCTATCAGACGTGGAAATACTATGACAAGGGCTCGCTTGATGGCACCAGCTGGTATGCTGCCGACTTCAACGACTCCAGTTGGGCATCGGGTGGCGCTCCCCTTGGCTACTATGTAGGCGGAAGTCGCTATTACAAGACAACAATCGGATATGGTTCGAATGTGAACAACAAGTATCCCACTTATTATTTCCGCACCTCGTTCACTCTGGCCGAAGAGCCTGCCGAGAACGAAACCCTCACGCTGTCGTACACCGTCGATGATGGCATGATTGTCTATGTGAACGGACAGGAGGCAGGGCGCTACAACATGCCGTCAGGCAACGTAACTTTCAACACCTACGCCACGACGTACGCCCCGGGCAACCCCGACAGCGGTAAGATGACGCTCGATGCATCACTCTTCAAGAAGGGAGAGAATGTAATAGCCGTCGAGGTTCACAACAACTCAGGCACTTCGACCGACATCTACTGGAGCGCATCGCTGAACAGCACCTCCGTATCGGGTGGCGCCCTGGTGAGCAACGATGTCGAATATTCACTTCCTGCATCGAACGGCGGCAAATACATCGCATGTTTCGAACGCATTTACTCGAGCAGCGCCAATCTCCCTCCTGTCGTCATCAATGAGGTTAGCGCTGATAACAACATCTATATCAACGATTTGCAGAAGAAAGCCGATTGGATAGAGCTCTTCAACACAACATCTAAGGATATCGACCTCAGCGGCATGTACTTGTCTGATAAGGTTAGCAACCCTGAGAAATGGCAGATTGGTTCGGGCCTTTCTTCCGACAATGCAATTTCGACCATCATCCCCGCGCATGGTTATCGCATCGTCTGGTGCGATAAGGAGGAGGGCATCTGGGACCTTCACGCCCCATTCAAACTCGGGAACGAGGATAAGAGTCAAGTCATCCTCTCCGCTTCCGACGGCTCCTGGCGCGACACCCTCACCTATTGTGCCCACCTTCACACCGAATCGGTAGGCCGTTACCCAGACGGTTCGCGTAACGTCTATCGCCTCACGCGCACCACCATCGAGAAGAGCAATCAGTACACTTCCTATAGCACTCCCTACGCACAACCCGCCGAGAGTGCCATCCAACAGATTCTCTCCGACGACGTGTGGGCCGACGACTATACCGTCTTCGACATGAGCGGCCGCATGGTTTGCCAAGGTCATGGCCCCCTCTCCCAGAAACTCCCATCAGGTGCCTACATTGTCCGCACCCGCGGCAATGCCTATAAGGTAATGGTGCCCTGATGATAGTTAGGAAAAACGACCTTTTTACCGACAGAAGATATTTGCGAAATAGTGGAAGCTATTGAATAGGAATGCGGCTGATGAAACGTGAGTTGGCTTTCGTGTTATTCAGACTTTCAAACGAATCGACCATTGGCTGAAAAGCCAGGTGATGGCGATACAAACAGCTGAGAAAAATATGCACTTAAAAATGCCAAAAGGCTCGGGAATAGCTTGTGACCACTCCCATCCTGCCGACATGGAGATTAGCGGATAAAGAAGATATGGCACTATATAGCAGGTCAGCGTTGCTGTACCAGCAGGTTTAAGGCACGACAACCACCCGGACTTCCCCTTTGCCACAAGCCAATCAAGTACGACATAAAGAATCAAGTCGATACCAAGAGTATAGAAAATCCAGGGTAATGTGCCGATGATCTTAGATGTGATGAACAGTTGATGAAAGACAAAGGCCAACATGATGCAGACTACTCCTAAGACAAGAGTCGTAGCTGCCTTTTTCGAGAAGGAGAAAGTTTCTGTCTTTTTGAGATATAGACTTGAAAAAATCACTCCACTCATGACAAGAAGATGGCTCGAAGCATTTCCTATATGCAACGTCGAAAGAATGAGGTCCACAATATTCGGTCGGGACATCGATAGGATGGGATGCCCTTGGAGGAACGAGTAGGGAGCTGTCTCCGTACAGCATAGACAGATGACAAAAAGCAAGACCCACGTGATGATTTTCGGAGTATCATCCTTCGAGAGAGCATAGACCAGAGCGCAGAAGAGGTAAGCCCAGCCAATCAGTCCCAGGATGCCCCACCAATATGGATAAAAAGTCCTACCCTCGGGACTGCGCGATGTGATGAGGAGGAAGAGCAGAATAACCCATCCGATTACCTTCAAGCTTCGCACAAGCCATCCAGATTGTTGATAGCGATTGAAGACGAGGAAAAAGGCAACGGCCATCAGTAAGCAATAGATATTGCGATTGTAGCCGATGGAAGGATCGATGCCCTGTTCATAGTTGCACATGAATGCACCCATCAAAATCAAGGCAAATGAACGCGAAAGGATATGACGAATCACATCTCCATCACTCTTCCCCTTGCGTCGCATGGCAGAAATGGCGTACGGGATGGAAAGACCTACACAGAATAGAAACGAAGGGAACACAATATCCGAGAACCCGAGCATATCCTCGTTCCCTGCAGCATGTTTCATCCAATGCGGGATGCCCGAGACCGACCAGAAGTCATTGACCATCAGCATAACTGCCATAGTGAGTGCCCTGAGCAGGTCGATTGTAACATTTCGTTTTTCGAGATAACTCATAGTTTTCTAAAGCATTATTTACTACTCATTAACTTCTTTCCCAATTATTCCCCACACCGTCCTACTCAACGTGAAGGACGCGTCATCGTTGTCGCAATCCCAGTACATGGCACCTCTCAAGCCCTTTTCGATGATATATTCACACTTGTAAGCAATGGAATTCATATTCTCGTATGCTAGCACCATCTTACCATTCTTATCGACAAGATATGGAACCAGAGCGGTTGAATCCCAACGCTCGGAATACATACTGCCTATTGTCATTTCTCCAAATGCACGCTGGCCCTTGTAGTCTTTGCTTGCCCTACCATAAAAAGGCATTCCCATGACTAGCTGTGTGCGGGGTACACCAACTTCCAAATGGTGTTCAACAGCTTCCGACACACAGAGAGCAGCAGCAATCTCCGAGCGAAAGAGTGCAGAATGGTGAAATGGTGGATCCGCCAGGTCGTAGGTCATTAGGTTGATGAAATCGACAAAAGGCAAGATATTAGGATAATCGACAAACGTCGTATCGGCATAATCGGCAAATGTAAGCAGCTTGTCTGCACCTATGGCTTGACGTAGGTCCTGCATCAGTAGCGTAAAGTTTCTAGTATCTTCTGGCGAAGACGAAATACCTGCCTCGTTCGAAGTCGGGTATTCCCAATCGATGTCAATGCCATCAAGGGAATAGATGTCTATCGTCTTTCGACAGTTGCGGGCAAACGTCTGACGACGCTCATCATTGGCTGCCATCTCCGAGAAGTTGCCGCTTCCCCAACCGCCAACACTTAAAAGAACTTTCAGATGTGGGTTCGACGCTTTTAAGGCTACTATGGTGTGCAGACGTTCAGGATTATCGATCCGAACACTGTCAAATCCGTTTGTCACATGTCCGAAAGCATAGTTGAGATGTGTAACCAATTCAGGTGCAGGCATCCTGTCACTCCAAGAGGTGATATAGCCGACAACCACCTTACCGGGTTCCTCATTCTCGTTTACGGCTGCCAATGGTTGAACTTGACGATTGCATGCGGCAAACACTAATGATGCCATCAACACAGCAAGTAATAGCTTGAAACTTCTAATTAGCGCTACTGGTCTCATCTTATTACGTTTTATTTGATCAATAGGAATAATTACTTTAAAGGCACAATTCGAATCTGTCTGCAGGAATTGATCAAAGTCCCAAGTCACTATATCGTTTGATGCCTTTCCTGAAATATTTCCAGACGATGCTGAACTGCTGCTGAAAGAAGCTTTTGGCCGTTCCGAAGCCCACAAGTTCACCTACATTATAATGGTTCTCAATCATCTTTTCTGCTTCGCGATGAGCGTCATATACGGCCTTAAAGTTTCGGAATTCACCACGTCGGAGGAAGTTGGCAGCCGCTACCCCATCAAGCAGTTTGCGACGACGAATGAGATGCTTGTATTGCTCGATCGGAAGGTTCTTCCACATCATCACAATGCTGTTGCGGAAGTTCAATTTCGTTTTCATCGGATTACCTTGGGGCAAGCTGGCACCTCCCAGATGATACACTTTCGACTGGGGTACGCAAGCGATATCATATCCCATACGTCGGAGCCTCCAACAAAGGTCAATCTCCTCCATGTGGGCGTAGAAGCGTCGATCCAGGCCACCGGCTTTCATATATAGCTCAGTACGTATCATAAGGCAAGCACCCGAGGCCCACATCACGGGCCACGCTTGGCCGTCGGGCAGGTCATATTGCCCCAAGTCCTCCTCAACAGTGTCGAAGATACGGCCACGGCAATAAGGGAAGCAAAGGTTGTCGAGGTAACCACCGCAAGCGCCTGCATATTCGAACATCTTCTCGTCGCCGTCCTTGAGGATTTTGGGTTGAAGGGCAGCGCAATTAGGGTGACTGTCCATATAGCGGATCATCGGTTCAAGCCAACCCTCAGGCACCCTCACATCGTCGTTAAGCAGGATGGCATAGTCGGGCGAATCCATTCGGTGTACCTCATAGACGTTGCCTGTGGGACTCCGTTGTTCTTCCTGGTGGAGCACCGTGATGATGTCAATGGCTTGGTTGTAGCCTTCGGCAAAGCCAAAGTTCTTGTCGAGCTTGATGACCTTAACTGAAGGAAACTCTTCGCTCAGAAGTTTGAGGCTCTTATCGGTTGATCCGTTGTCAGCCACCACCACCTCGGCAAGTTCCTCGGGAGTGTTCTTGACCACCGAAGGCAGGTACCGTCGCAGCAAGCCTTTCTGTTCACCGTTCCAATTGAGTATGATAACTGCTGTTTTAGACATCAGAACCTTTCTTAACAAGTTAAAAACTTAGTACGATGGTGGCCTGTGCGCCATTCTTTCGGATGCCCGGATGGTCGAGGTAGGTCAAACGACGTATGTACTCTATTCTCAACACCTTGAAGATGTTTTCAAGGCCAACAGCAACCTCCATGTATGGCGTGTTACCTAGACGATAGACAGTGCCATTGGTGGGCAGACGGAAGAGATTGGGATTCATCAATGAGCCGTCGGGATTGAGTGCATCAGGGTCGTTCTTTTCAGACAACTTGCCATAAACGCCACGGAACGTTACCACTTCACGCCACTTAAGATGACGCACGTAAGGGATATTGTTGAACATAAGGCCGAGCATACGCCAAGCCACGTTCCAATGGGCATACTGGTCGTAAACGAACTCCATCGATTGGAGTTGGGAAAATGCGCCGAGCTGTATGGTATAGCCGGTGTTGGCATTAGGCATATAGAGCAACGTATAAGGTGTGTTGCTGGTCCAGATCTTGCCGAGGTCGATGTTGACGGTGGCATGTCCGAGGACGTTGAGCCAGAAACGCTTCTCGAAAGAGAATTCAGTAGCCTGATAGTCGAAGTCGGTGCCCATAAAACCACTGCTGGCCATCTTGTGAGTCAGTTCGAAGACGGGGTGACGATGATCGACACGCACACGCGATGTCTTGTTTTCGGCAAAGGCCTCATGAGGAGCCCAGCGCAGCGAAGCGGTGGCCAACGCCATGTCGTAGTGATCTTGCTCGAGACCTGTGCCGGCGAGCTCGAACTTGCCGAGGCGTGTTTGGTATTCGCGACGCAAGTCGGCCTTGAACTTAAGGCTGACGTGGTTCCAGAACTCGAGGGTGTAGAGAAGCGAGTTGCTGCGTTCGTAGATGAACTTAGGGTCGTCGGTGCGACGGAACGAGGTGACAAAGTTGTCACGGTTGGTTTCGAGCACGAGGCCAAGCTCTTTAGAGTCGTAGGTGCTTTCGAACTTGAGCGAATGGATGGGAAACTCGTTGGCGAAGCGTTTCTTGCGTCGGAATGAGTACTCGAGGGCTGCATCATACTTCCATTTGTGATCCTCGATAGCATAGACAGCATAGCCGGAGCCGAAGAGGTGATGGTTGAGGTTGGCTGTGGTGATACCGCCCACACGCAGACGAATGTGTTCGAGAGCGTTCCACGACACCGAGGTGTTGATGGGGCCATAGAGGAACTTGGCACGCTCCTCAATCTTATCATCAACGGGGACAAAACCCTTGAAAAGCCAGGTTAACACCTTTTCGCCATATTTGTAGAAAGGCACAGTACGCATCTCGTTCATCATCGCCAGCACTGTCTTATCAGGATCGTAGCCGGTAGTAGGTCGATGAGTTTCCCAATACTTCAAGTCTGTGGAATTGAAGGCCAATTGGGGCGAGTCGCTCTTGGGTGCTGCGCCGAAGATCGCCTTGTCGAGCGGAGCGTCGCTAAAGTCGCTGTAACGTATCATACGTTGAGCATAGAGGCCAAGTGAACCTGCAGTTACGTTGAGTTCAGAGTAGAAGCTCTTACCAAGTACGACACGTGTGCTATCGGCCAATCGTCCGTTCTCGAACTCGACATGTAAGTTGCGAACAAAGTTGAGGTTGATGTCGGGAGGGATATTCAATTCTGCTCGTTTTACCCAATAGGTACTGTCGAGGCTGACATACAGGTGTCCAACAAAACCGAACGACTGGGGCATAGCTGGGGCAAAGCCGAGGTCAATGTAGTCAAGACCATCATCGAGTTTCAGGGTATCAAGGATATAGTATTTATAGAACGTGGGGCCGAACGATGAGACCGGCGAAACGAACTTCTTGCGATAAAGATATATATTGTCCTCGTTCAAGTCCATCTCGGGAAAGACTTCTGTCTTGAGGAGGGCGACAAGTTGTTCGGGCATCATGTCGTCCATACCCGCATGCAGTTCAGCCTCGGTTACGGTACGATTGAGATTACCTGCATTACGCCAATAATGTTTCTCGACTCGCTCGTCGGTAGAGACGGGTAACACGGGGGTGCCTGTGACGATGGCTGTGTCAATATAGTTCTCGATGAACTTGAACTTCTTCTTCCAACGGGCCAGATGACTGTCGCTGAAGTTGTTGAGTGAATAGGTCATGTTGTCGTATCGCGTCTCACTGAAGAAGTCGTTGCTCTTAGGCGAATGGTCATCCTTGTGGGCAATGACGTTGCGCATGAGGATGACCGCAGGGTTCTCCTTGCGGCGATAACGCTCGCGTTTGGGTTTGACCACTACTTCGCTGAGTTGTACATCTTGCGAGAGCATCTGGATGGTCACGTTCATCTTATGCGTGCCAGCGACAATAGTTTTGGTGTCGTAGCCAAGATAGCTGAACTGAATGATGCTGCCCGGACGGGCGAGCATGGAAAAGTTACCTTGCGTATTGGTGATGGTGCCGTTGGTAGTACCTTTCTCTGCAATGTTTACAAAATCGAGTGGCAGACCAGTAATGCTGTCCAGAACCGTACCTTGGACAGTAATACGTGTGGGGGCCTTGCTTTGCGCCGTTAATGACACAGGCAATGCTCCACACAAAAGAATTATTGAGGCGAATAATGAGAATTTACGAATTATATGATTCATTTTAATTTGACTGTTGTTTGCCCTTCGTCGTTCAACAATCGGACCGCTATTTCCAAAGCTTCAGGCTTGCCGCAATCCACCCAGGCTTTACCTGTAACGTCTGCTCCAGCGAGGGCTACTCGATGGCAGATGTCCAAATAGAAATCAATGATGGGAAAAGCATCTTTCTCTTTGGCACATAGATAGGGAAAGAGATTCTGATCGATGACCTGTATTCCTGCGTAGGCATATTTCTCTCCCATCATGCCTTTCACCGCTCCGGTCTTGACGTTGGTCCAACCGCAGACATTCTTCTCGGAATCGAACATCAGGTAGCGAGAAGTTGTACGCTTGTGGATGGCGAGTGTGGCACACAGCACCTTCGAAGAGTTTTCGCCAACGTAAGACACATGTTGCCTATAAAGCTCGTTCAAATCGATATTAGAGATGATATCGACGTTGTGGACCAAAATGGGGCCGCGCTCATCGAACAATGGAATGGCGTGCTTGAGGCCTCCGCCCGTATCAAGTAACTTCTGGCGTTCATCACTTACACGGATATCGATGCCGAAATTGTCATGATCCTGAAGGAAACCGATGATTTGTTCTCCGAAGTGATGGACGTTCACGACGATGTGGTCAAATCCCGCATCCTTCAGCTTCAGAATATTGTGTTCCAGAAGTGTCTTGCCATTCACCTCTACCAGTGCTTTCGGACGATCATCGGTCAGCGGTTTAAGCCTTGTGCCAAGGCCCGCTGCAAATAACATTGCGTTCATTTTTATGTCACACCTTTTTACATAATAGCGATACTCACGCCATCGCGTTGCTCTTCTTCAAATTCGCCGTATTCGAACTGATCGAGAATCATGTCACCGTTCTCGTCCATCACGGCAAATGAGAAATGAGTGATCCAATCACCTAGAATCATCAAGCGGCTCTTGTGATTCAGCATCAAGTCGAGCATGATATGGCGATGGCCGAAAATAAAGTAATCTGGTTCGAAGCCCTCCTTGATCCTCTTTTTTGCAAACTGCACAAGGTGCTCCTTGTCTTCGCCCAAATAATCGGGAAACTCATTGCCCGACAGTCGGCTATGACGACTCCACCAGTGTGCAAAGCAAGTCGAAAGGTCTGGATGAATCCATCGGAACATCTTCTGGCAAATGCGATTGTGGAAAAAGCCAGTCATGAACTTCAACGCCTTCGAGTCGTCGCCCAAACCATCGCCATGCGCCAAATAGAGCTTGCGACCATGACGCTCAATAATCTCGGGCCCTGTATGTATGGTGCAGCCTATCTCTTCAGGAAGGTAATCGAAAATCCATATATCGTGATTGCCTGTGAACCAGTGGATCTTAATGCCTTTGTCGGCCATCATGCCCAATTTCCCCAAAAAGCGGGTGAACCCCCTAGGAACCACTTGTTTGAATTCGAACCAATAGTCGATGATATCGCCCATCAAGAAGAGCTCGTCGCAGTCATCCTCGATGGCATTGAGAAAACGAACGACCCTACGCTCGTAATCCATAGGATTTTCGAAGGTGCCAGCGCCGAGATGGCAATCGCTGATGAAATATATCTTTCCCACAATATTTACTTTTCTGTCACGAATTATCGATCACAACAAGCCCAGTTCGAGCTTGGCTTCTTCAGTCATCATGTCCTGGTTCCACTCGGGCTCGAAAGTGAGCTCGACATCACACGACGACACTTCGCGAAGTCCCTCGACCTTCATCCTTAGGTCTTCCATTAGGAAGTCGCCCTCGGGGCAGGAGGGTGCCGTCAGCGTCATTTTGATGTGCACGTGGCCGCCCTCCTCCACCTCAATGTCATAGATAAGACCGAGGTCATAGATATTCACAGGTATCTCGGGATCATAGACGAGTTTGCACACATCGACGACCTGCTTTTGTATTTCTAAAACTTCGTTTTCTGTCATATTTACTATTATTTTCGGGCGCAAAGATAATAAAAAAAACTGATATGCCCGCTTTTTTTATTTAAAATGTGTCTTATTCTCAAAAAAATTCGTTATCTTTGCCAAAAAATTATAACTGAATATGGAAATCGAACAGCAATTATCTGCCGCCATCAAGGCCGCAGTCAAGTCTCTTTATGATATCGAACTTGCCGACAAGCAGGTTCAATTGAGCCCCACCCGCAAGGAGTTCGAAGGGCATCTCACCCTCATGGTTTTCCCATTCATGAAGCAGACACCAGTCCGCAATCCCGAGCAGCTCGGTCAGGCCATCGGCCAATGGTTGGTCGAAAACGAGCCCCTCGTAGCCAAATATAACGTCATCAAGGGTTTCCTCAACCTCAGCATCAACGCAGGTTCGTGGGTCGAGAAGCTGCTGGGCATCTACAACAAGGAAAACTACGGCATCCAGCCCGTCGGAGAAAATGCTCCACTCGTGATGATCGAATATTCTTCGCCCAACACCAACAAGCCCCTCCATCTCGGCCATCTGCGCAACATCCTGCTTGGCTGGTCGCTCTCGAAGATTATGGCAGCTTGCGGCAACAAGGTGGTAAAAACCAATATCGTCAACGACCGCGGAATCCACATCTGCAAGTCGATGCTTGCTTGGCAGAAGTGGTTCGATGGCGCCACACCCGAAAGTACGGGCAAGAAGGGTGACCATCTGATCGGTGATTGCTATGTGGCTTTTGACAAGCATTACAAGGCAGAGCTTAAGGATTTGCTGGAGCATGATCCCGAAATACAAGGAATCCACGTCTTCAAGGACCAACTCCCCGACGGCACCCTGCCTGAAGATGTGGAGAAGACAGCTGAAGCTCGCAAGGGTGTGGCAGAAATGAAATCCACGTTGATGAAGGAGGCACGTGAGATGCTCCGCAAATGGGAGGCCGGCGACCCCGAGGTACGCGCACTTTGGGTCAAGATGAACGAATGGGTCTATGCCGGTTTCGACGAGACCTATCGCATGATGGGCGTTGGTTTCGACAAGATCTACTACGAATCGAACACCTACCTTGAGGGCAAGGAGCTTGTGCTCGAAGGTCTCGATAAGGGGCTCTTCTTCCGCAAAGCGGATGGCTCGGTATGGGCCGACTTCACATCCGAAGGGCTCGACCAAAAGCTCCTCCTCCGCAAAGACGGCACCTCGGTCTATATGACACAGGACATCGGCACGGCCAAGCTCCGTTATCAGGACTTCCCCATCGACAAGATGATCTATGTGGTGGGCAACGAGCAGAACTACCACTTCCAGGTGCTTTCGCTCCTCCTCGACCGCCTCGGCTTCAAGTGGGGCAAAGATCTTGTACACTTCTCCTACGGCATGGTCGAGCTGCCCAACGGCAAGATGAAGAGCCGCGAAGGCACCGTCGTAGATGCCGACGACCTGATGGCCGCCATGATTGACGATGCGCGAGAGGCCAGCTCCGAACGTCTCGACAACATGAGCGACGAGGAGAAGGAGAACGTCTATCGCATCATCGGGCTGGGAGCACTCAAATATTTTCTCCTCAAGGTTAATCCCGTCAACAACATGGTATTCAATCCCGCCGAGTCGATTGACTTCAACGGCAATACCGGCCCCTTCATCCAATATACTCACGCCCGCATCAAGTCGGTACTCCGCAAGGCTACTGCCGAAGAAATCTCCGCCGATGGTCTCGAAGGTGTCGAGATTTCCGAAAAGGAGCAGACTCTCGTCCAGAAGTTGCTCGACTTCGAGCAGGTCGTCAAGCGTGCCGGCACTGACTACTCCCCCGCGCTCATTGCCAACTACACCTACGACCTCGCCAAGGAGTACAACCAGTTCTATCACGACACTTCCATTCTCAAGGAGGAAGATGCCAAGAAGCGTCAGTTCCGCCTCGTCCTCAGCACCTGCGTGGCCCGCGTTATAAAGACGGCCATGGACCTCCTCGGTATCGAGGTACCCGAGCGAATGTAGTTTATTTTCCCCCTTTCATCAATTTGTCTTGTCATTTCCTGAATCAATACTTCTGGATAATGCTTACATGACAATGCTTGACCTATCCCAAAAATAGTTTCATTTTTCGATGCGATAAATAATTGAAACGGGTTCTCCGTGGCGAGTGATGCCTTCGGCACGGAGAGTGTAGGTGGTGTGGTAGTCGGTGGGGATGGGAAGCTCGAGGGTGACCTGTCCGGAACGCCCAGTATAGACTGCGGGATTCCAATAGCGAGTAGGCACGGGCTTAGGGACGACACGAAGGTTGGGGAAGGTCAAGGGCTTGGTGTAGCCGAGGGGCTTCTGTAGCTTTACATAAGGGTTAGAGTTCGCTTCCCGAATGAGTTCTAGCTCATTCTTCAAATCGAGGCGAACTATGGGAGAATCGGGATAATCGGTTTTGCCCAACGATGTTGCCCTGTCGGGATTGATAAAATCTACTGCATAGATTACTTCGACAGGGAATTTAAGGGCAGTCTGCGGCTTGAAGTTACCGTCGTTGTCCTTTTCGATGGGAAATTCCTTGTTGCGAACGACAAATCGGACTGGGGAAGGTTCGAAGCCTTCCTCCTTATACATGGCGACATCGCCATCGAAATAGATTCCGTCGAACTTAAGGACTATCTCCTTGAGGTTGTGGAATTTGTAATCTGACAGATTTGCGGTGTACCGCGACTCGTTGCTAAGACGTGTGTAAATGTCGTCGAGATCCTTAGCATCGAGAATTTCCTTGAGTTTATTGTCTAGCTTGACACTGTCCTTCTTATAGTCGATTGTTGATACGTCGGATGAAGTGGGAAGAGAGCTATCCTCGCGATATCGGTTCAGATAGTAATGCTTGGCATCTGAAGGCAGATGGTGCAGTTTCTTGGGCAAGGTATAATCGGCTATCTGGATGTCGGAAATCATCCCACCATTGGATCTAAATCCCACGAAGGCGAACATGGTGTTGTCGGTAAAGGAAATATTGTCGTGGAAGCTGAAATTACCATGATTGTCAGCATAGGTGGTGTAGATAGCAGGTTTATTCATATCTATCATCACGATGGTGTTGACCTGCTTGCTGGAGACATTCCTCACCAGGCCTGCGATTCCCTGCCTACGTTCGTAATGGATGACGGGACGATAGTACTGCGAGTCGGGCAAGAGGGTTTCGAGCGTGAAAAGGTCGGGGATGGCAGTTAGCCTCCGAGCAAGAGTAACGGTGGTGTCAGTGGGAGTTAGGCAATCGTCGGTGAGAGAGATGGAGAGCCATGTAGAGTCGGGAGCGCTGAAGGTGACGCGCATCAAGGTGTCGCCATGATGATAGTAATAGGGGCGACCAGGGTCGGCGGTCAAGACAGGGGCATCGGGCTTGAATCCTTCAAAGAGCGCGCGAGCCGTATAGCCCTTCTTGGCATCGGAGGGTGTAATGACATGGATGATCTTCTTGAAGAGAAAGTCCTCTGCTCCACTTAAATTATAATAGGTGAAAGCGGCGAGGGTATAATCTCCGCTCTTCAACTCCTGAGGAATAACAAGCTGACCGACGAAACGACCTTCGCGTTCGAGGAGCTTGACGCATTGACGAAGTGAATCCACGCCATCGATCAACTCGACATAAACATAGCGGCTGCCATGAGAGAAGGGCATGAATGTCTCACCATCGACCACCCATGCGCGCATCCAGATGGTATCGCCCGGCTGATAGAGTTCGCGGTCGGTCATGACGTGTACCTTCTCCTGCGGGAATATGCTGCGCTGGAAGGCGAGGCGTTCGTTGAGCTGGTCGGCAATGGTGTCGGCAAGCCCCTGCCCCACAGCCAGACTGAGGAGAATGGTTACGCAAAGGATGAGTAGCGAGCGCATGAGGGTTAAAGGTGAAGGGTTAAGGGTGTAGAGCTTAGTTCTTGAAGCTGTGGATGGGCGCAGGGATGCGTCCGCCTCGGTTGACAAAGACGTCACACGCAAACTTGTTGACAGGCATGATGGGCGCATAGCCAAGAAGGCCGCCAAACTCGACCACTTCACCCACACCCTTCCCGATGACGGGAATTACGCGCACGGCAGTGGTCTTCTGATTGACCATGCCGATGGCGGCCTCGTCGGCAATGATGCCAGCTATGGTTGTGGCTGGCGTATCGCCTGGGATGGCAATCATATCAAGACCTACAGAGCATACGCAGGTCATTGCTTCGAGCTTCTCGATGGTGAGGGCACCGGCGTTGACTGCATCAATCATACCCTGGTCTTCGCTGACGGGGATGAATGCGCCGGAAAGGCCACCTACGTATGAACTGGCCATGACACCACCTTTCTTGACCTGGTCGTTGAGCAGGGCGAGTGCAGCGGTAGTGCCTGGTGCGCCTGTGCGTTCCAATCCGATGGCCTGCAGGATGTCGGCTACCGAGTCGCCGATGGCGGGTGTTGGTGCCAAAGAGAGGTCGATGATGCCGAAAGGCACACCGAGGCGACGTGAGGCTTCCTGGGCGACGAGTTGTCCGACACGAGTAATCTTGAATGCGGTCTTCTTGATGGTTTCACAGAGCACTTCGAAGTTAGTTCCTTCAGGAAGGTTTTCGAGCACAAATTTCACCACGCCAGGGCCGGATACGCCGACGTTGATGATGGCTTCGGCTTCGGACACACCGTGGAAGGCACCAGCCATGAAGGGATTGTCGTCGGGGGCATTGCAAAAGACAACTAGCTTAGCGCATCCCAAAGAGTCGGACTCCTTGGTAGCTTCGGCAGTCTCCTTCACCACGTCGCCCATAAGTCGGACAGCATCCATGTTGATACCAGTCTTGGTGGAAGCGACGTTGACACTGGAGCAGACAAGTTCGGTGCGCTTTAACGCTTCGGGGATGGAGCGGATGAGGAGTTCGTCGGCACGAGTCATGCCTTTCTGGACGGTTGCAGAATAACCGCCGATGAAGTTTACTCCGACGTCATGCGCGGCTCGGTCGAGCGTCTTGGCTATCTTGACGAAGTCGTGCGTGGTCTTGCAGCAGGAGGCTCCGACGATGGCTGCAGGAGTAATGGAGATGCGTTTGTTGACGATGGGAATGCCGTATTCGCGCGAGATGGCTTCACCTGTGCGTACCAGGTTGGAGGCATAGCGCAGGATCTTGTCGTAAATGTTCTGGCAGGTCTGAAGAACAGATTCGGTGGAGCAGTCGAGCAATGAGATGCCCATGGTGATGGTGCGGACATCGAGATGCTCCTGGTCAATCATTTTGTTGGTCTCAAGGACCTCATGGACGTTGATCATAGGAAGGCAGCTTAAATGCGGTGCATTTGGTTGAAGATCTCCTCTTTCTGGCACTTGATTTCGACGCCCTTCGATTCGCCCACGGCGGTGAGGCCATCGCGGAGTTCACTGAAGGGGACGTTGCAGTTGTTGATATCAACAATCATCATCATGGTGAAGAAACCTTGAAGGATGGATTGGTTGATGTCGAGAATGTTGACGTTGTTCTCGGCAAGATAGGTACAAACGGCGGCGATGATACCTACGGTATCTTTGCCTACTACTGTGATGACTGTGCGGTTCATAGTGGGGTGATGTTATTGGGACACATTTAGTCGCGGCGGAAGATGTCGCGGGTATAGACCTTGGAGGCTACGTCGTCGAGGGAGATGTCGTAGCGGTTGGCGATGATGGCGTGGGCCTGCTGCTTGAAGGCCTGGAGGTCGTTGATGACCTTGCTGCCGAAGAAAGTGCTGCCATCGGGCAGAGCGGGCTCGTAGATGATCACCTCTGCACCTTTGGCCTTGATGCGCTTCATGATCCCCTGAATGGCCGACTGGCGGAAGTTGTCGGAGTTGGACTTCATCGTCAGACGATAGACACCGATGACGCAGGCCTTCGGGTCGTTGACGCCATACTGGTTGTTGCTGCTGTAGTCATACCACCCAGCCATCTTGAGCACAGCGTCGGCTATGAAATCCTTGCGGGTACGGTTGCTTTGCACGATGGCAGTCATCATTTCCTGGGGCACATCCTGATAGTTGGCCAGCAGCTGCTTGGTGTCCTTCGGTAGGCAGTAACCACCATAGCCGAACGACGGGTTGTTGTAGTGGGTACCGATACGCGGATCAAGTCCGACACCATTGATGATGGATGCAGTATCGAGGCCCTTGACCTCGGCGTAGGTGTCGAGTTCGTTGAAGTAACTGACGCGCAGGGCGAGATAGGTGTTGGAGAAGAGCTTGACTGCCTCGGCTTCCTTCATGCCCATGAAGAGCGTGGGGATGTCCTCCTTCAAAGCACCTTCGACAAGGAGGTCGGCGAAAGTGTGGGCATACTCCTCGGCCTTTGGGTTGCCAATGGCTGTGATAGCAGCATTTTCTTCGGTGAAGTTCTTCTCGTCGATGTTGATGATCTTTGGGAAGCCGACAATGATGCGCGAGGGATAGAGGTTGTCATAGAGCGCCTTCGATTCACGGAGGAACTCGGGCGAGAACAGGAGGTTGAACTTCTTGCCCTTCAGCTCGGGCTTGTAGAGGAACTGCAGAGCGTACTTGACATAGAGGGAACGCGAGTAACCTACGGGTATCGTACTCTTGATCACCATCACGGCGTCGGGATTATTGGCGATGACGAGATCGATAACTTCCTCGACATGCGAAGTGTCGAAGTAGTTCTTGACAGGATCGTAGTTGGTGGGTGCTGCAATGACGACATAGTCGGCCTGTCGGTAGGCAGCGGGCCCATCGAGGGTGGCGGTGAGGTCTCCGCCCTTGCCTTGTTGACGAAGGGCAGGAAAGACTTCGGTAAGATAGCGCTCGATGTACTCGTCCTGGATGGGACTGATGCCGTGGTTAATCTTGTCCACCTTTTCGGGGACAACATCGACGGCTATTACCTTGTGATGCTGGGCAAGAAGGGTGACTATGGATAGGCCAACGTAGCCTGTGCCGGCGACGGCGATGGTTATTTCTGAGAATGGATGCATTGTTGATGGTTATGATGGGCGGCCAAGAACAGCCGCGACTTGGACATGGGGCTAACCTAATGGGTGAGCTGATAGAAGAGCTCCTGAAGGAGGTCGGGATCGGGGGTGGAGGCGGGACGGCCACCTTTGCTGCGAGCGTCGAACTCTCGGAGGATGGAAATGTTTCGCATCACAGCGCGGGCGTTGTAGTGACGCATGCCATCGACGACGCTCTTGGCTTGTGGATAGCTGCAGCCCACCTCCTTCATGATTCCGTTTATGTTGCGATCCTGGGAATAGTAGGCAAGCATCATGTTCTGAAAGAAGCTGAAGAGCGTAGAGATGACCATGGGCACAGGGCCTGCCTTGGGATTACGCGCGAAATAGAGACGAATCATTTCAGTACGCTGAGCATCTTTGCGCGCGAGAGCTTCGACGAGCTCGAAGACATTGAACTCGCGGGAGATACCGACATGGTCGGCGACATCCTGAGCAGTAATGTTGGTTCGGCCCTGCAAGGAGAGTCGGAGCTTATCAACTTCGTGAGTGAGACGGCTGAAATCGGCTCCGATGAAATTTTGGAGCATGTCGATAGCCTTAGGTTCAGCAGTGACACCCAAAGACTCGAGGAAGCCAGGGAGGACACGAGGCAGCTCGTAATCACGCACCTTGTCACTCTGATAAACTTCGCCAGTCTTTTTGCAAAATTTGACCAATTCAGAGGCACCGGTAATAGTTGCCGTCTTGTAGGTGATCACAAGGATGGTACTTGGACTGGGCTGCTTCAGATAGAGGCATAGGTCGTCGAGCTTGTTGGAACGCTTGTCGAGGGCCTGAGCTTCACGAAGAAGGACGAGCTGTTTTTCAGCCACCATGGGGAATCGACGGCAAGATGAGATGACATCGCCCATCGTGAACTCGCCCGCTCCTGCAAAAAACTGAACAAGATCGAAGTCTTTCTCGTCTTCGGTAAGAACCGTATCGAGCAAAAGGGTCGTGAGCTGATCGATGAAGAATGCTTCTTCGCCGTGCAGGAGATAGACCGGAGCGAACTGACGTTGTTCGATTTGGGTCTTGATGCGCTGAAAATCGTCAGATTTCTTTGCCATGTCAAATATTTTTTGTATCTTTGCGGCGATAATTAGCTAAAAAATGGATAAACTGAATCTTCCTACCTTCGATGTACGCACACGACAAAACCCCAAGAACTCTCAGCAGGAAATCTGGGACACACAGCGTCGCCGTTGGGTAAAACTCACTCCTGAAGAGTGGGTGCGCCAGCATTTTGTTCATTTCCTGATAGAGGTGCTGGGCTATCCATCGGGAAGGATTGGCAACGAGGTGTGTATCCGTGTGGGACAATTGGAACGGAGATGCGACAGCGTGGTGTTCGGCGATGAAGGCGAGGCGCTGATGATTGTGGAATACAAGGCCACAAGCGTACGACTCACGCAGGATGTGTTCGACCAAGTGAGTCGCTACAACATCGCTCTGCAGGTGGATTGGTTGGTGGTCAGCAATGGGCTTCAGCATTATTGCTGTCATCTGCTGCGTGAAGCAGGTCGCTGGGAATTCCTTCCAGAGATTCCAAGCTATCCGGTGTTGACCCAGCAATGACATCTTCGATGGTGTCGGGTTCATCGGTGCCACCTACCTCGACGAGCTGGTTGTCGGTGAGATGGATGACTCGGCCTGGGAAGTCGTTGAGGAAAGCCAGATTATGAGTTGACATGATGACCGTGGAATGCTGCTCCTTGCATATCTTGTAGAGGAGGCTCACGATACGTTGTCCTGTCTCAAAGTCGAGGTTACCCGTGGGTTCATCGGCGAGGATAAGACGAGGACTGTTGAGAAGGGCTCTTGCGATGACTATACGTTGCTGCTCACCACCTGATAGGGTGTTGGGCATACGTTTTTCACAACCTACCATATCGACAAGGTCGAGCACCTCGGTGATGCGCTGACGACGTTCGGCTATGTTTTTCCAGCCAGTGGCTCGAAGAACGAAGTCGAGGTTGGCCTCGACGCTTCGGTCGGTGAGAAGTTGGAAGTCCTGGAAGATGATGCCGACCTTTCGGCGGAGATAGGGTATCTGGCTGGACTTGAGGGCGAGGAGGTTATACTCATCGAAAATCTTTGCCTCCTCCCCTTCCAGGATGTCAAGGTCCTTGTACATCGTCTTCAAGAGCGATGATTTGCCGGCACCTACCTTGCCGATGAGATAGACGAACTCGCCCTCTCCGACAGAGAGGTCCATGTTGCGAACCAGGACGTTGTCGCCTCGGGCGATGGTGACATTCTTGTAGAGGATCATGGGTGGGATGTTAATGTTTGCGCCAAGTGGGGTTGTGGCGGGTTGCTAGCTCGGCGGCGAGATCTTCGATACGGAGTCCCTTACTGGTGAGGAGAACGATAAGATGGTAGAGCATGTCGGAACCTTCATAAATCATGCGCTCGTTGGTGCCGTTGGTGGCCTCGATGACGAGTTCGAGCGCCTCCTCTCCTACTTTCTGTGCCATGCGGTTAAGTCCGTCCTTAAAGAGGCTTGTGGTGTATGAACCCTCGGGCATCTCTTCGTGGCGCTTGTTGATGAAGTCCTGCAACTCGGTGAGGAAGAGCAAAGGATTGCGTTCGTTGGTTTCATTCCAGCAGGTGTCGGCGCCAGTGTGGCAAACGGGACCTGCGGGATTGACCTTGATGAGCAGGGTATCGTTATCGCAGTCGTTGAGAATCTGAACAACCTTGAGCACATTGCCCGATGTCTCGCCTTTAGTCCAAAGACAGTTGCGTGTGCGGCTCCAGAAGGTCACGAGGCCGGTCTCAACGGTCTTGTTGTAGGCTTCGCGGTTCATGAAGCCAAGCATGAGCACTTTGCTCGTAACTGCGTCCTGGATGATGGCAGGGACGAGGCCCTGGAGTTTGTCGAAATCGATTTGCATTTTGTATTAAATTAGTCTAACATTGATGCCGTTGTCGGCGAGGTAATGCTTGAGGGCGGGGATGGGAATCTCGCCAAAGTGGAAGACCGAGGCGGCGAGGGCTGCATCGGCATGGCCCTTGGTGAAAACATCGAGGAAGTGTTCGCGGGAACCTGCTCCACCCGATGCGATGATGGGGATGGTCAGCTCGTCGGAGAGACGGGCCAGCGCTTCGTTGGCAAAGCCATGTTTAGAGCCATCGTGATTCATCGAGGTGAATAGAATTTCCCCCGCACCACGCTCCTGTGCTTCGTGGGCCCATTCGAAAAGGTAGCGGTCGGTGGGGATACGTCCTCCGTTGAGATAACAACGCCACTGGCCATCGTCCTCAAGTCGGGCGTCGATAGCACAGACACATTCCTGTCGGCCAAAGCGCTCAGCAATCTCGGTGATGAGTTCAGGGCGACGGAGGGCGGACGAGTTGACCGACACCTTGTCGGCTCCAGCTGCCAGAAGGCGCTCGACGTCGGCAAGTTCATGAATGCCACCACCCACTGTGAAGGGGATGGAGACCTCGGCAGCGATGCGACGGACGAGATCGGTGAAGGTGCGACGACCTTCGTGCGAGGCGGTGATGTCGAGATAGACCAGTTCGTCGGCACCCATCAAACTGTATTGTTTTCCGAGTTCTACGGGATCGCCTGCATTGCGGAAATTGATAAACTGAACACCCTTGACCGTGGTGCCATCCTTGACGTCAAGACAAGGTATGATGCGTTTGGCTAACATTGATCAATTTACAATTAATAATTGTTTTGCTGGTAGCGATCAAGCTCATTGAAGGTGATGCGTCCTTCGTAGATGGCCTTTCCAATGATGACTGCCGGCACGTTGGCAGCTTCAAGTTGGAGAACATCCATCATGCAGCTGACGCCACCTGAGGCGATGACATAGAGATTTGGGAATTCCTCCATCATGTCCTTGTAAAGTTCGGTGGAAGGGCCTGCCATCATGCCATCGCGGGAAATGTCGGTAGAGATTACCTTGCTGACGCCACGTGCAGTATAGCTTTGAAGGAACGTCTGCCAACGCGCGTCGCTCTCTTCGAGCCAGCCTTGGATGGCAATTCGACCGTCCTTGATGTCGGCACCAAGGATCACACGATCGGGGCCATACTGTTCGAGCCATGACAGAAAGAGCTGAGGACGCTGAACGGCGATGGAGCCGCTGGTAATCATTTGTGCACCGCTCTCGAAGGCTATACGAACATCGTCATCGCTCTTAAGTCCACCGCCGAAATCGACGATGAGGTTGGTGTGCGAAGCGATTTGTTCGAGGATATGGTGGTTGACAATGTGACCGCCCTTGGCACCATCGAGATCAACAAGGTGAAGACGACGGATACCGATGGCTTCGAACTGACGAGCCGTCTCAAGGGGGTCCTGACTGTATTCTTTCTTCGTCTCATAATCGCCTTTGGTGAGGCGAACGAGTTTGCCGTCGATAATGTCAACAGCTGGGATTATTTCAATCATGATAAAAAGTTTCGTAAAATCTGTTCGCCAACTGACCCCGACTTCTCGGGATGAAACTGCGTAGCCCAGAAGTTGCCTTTGTGGAGAGCTGCGCTATAGAAACCGTCGTAGTCGGTTTGGGCTATCGTGTAGGCACAAAGGGGCACGTGATAACTGTGCACGTAATAGACATAGTCGCCTTCGTGCAGGTAGGCAAACAAAGAGTTAGAATTACCTTCATCCTGCTGGAATCGCTCAATGGTATTCCATCCCATCTGGGGAACCTTGTAATCCCTGGACGATGGTCGGAAACGAATGACAGGAACATCGAAGATACCGAGGCAATCGACATCACCCTCCTCGCTACTGCTGCAGAGAAGCTGCATACCGATGCAAATGCCAAGGACAGGTTGGCTGAGACTGCGGATGAGATCGGCGAGTCCCTTTTGATTGAGATACTCCATCGCAGCTTTCGCTTCGCCTACACCTGGGAAGATGACACGGTCGGCCTCACGAATGGTCGCGGGGTCGTCGGTAATGACAGCATCGCATCCGAGACGTCGGCAAGCACAATAGACACTGTAGATGTTGCCTGCGTTGTATTTGATGATTGCTACTTTCATACACTAATCGTTATACCATTGAATCTTGTTGCTACGCGAAACGCTCGACTTTTGATACTTGAGGTCGGAGAGCATGGAGCTCTTGACGGCGATATTGACATTGAACGACGCATATCTGCCCAATGGATTGAGCGAGGCTGTGAGCATCCAGCAATGCATATCGCGACTGGCATTGATGTTCATGTAAGTGACCTTGTTGAGGTTTACGTCGTAGGACGCATTGAACGAGAAGTTCCACCCCTTGGTAGGCTGAAAGGTGCCGCTTAAAGTAGCACTATGAACGATGCCACGGTTGAATTCGCGTTTTTCCTTGTTGAACGTCTTGTACTGATAGCGCATCGAATAGGAAACGCTGAGCGTCCAAGGGACGGTCCAGATGAGGTAACCATCGTCGTCGTATGTGCCGGTGCGGCTCTTCTTTTCCTTCTTCTTGCGCTTCTCGGCATTGCGCTGCATGCCCTCGAGACTGGTCGGATCAAGGTCCTCCTCGACATAACCATCCTCGCTATCGAGGTCGAAACCCTCGTCTTCGTCGTCATCGTCGTCGTCCCCTCCTCGACCGAAAAGCTTGGCCAGCTTATCGTTGTTCAGAGAATAGCTGAAGGAATAACCCGTGGACATGAGACGGAGGAATTGGCCATCCTCCCAACGCGGTTTGTCGTAATGACGACCATTTTCGTCATACTTATAAACGTCCCAAGTCGTATTGAGGTTCATCGACGAATTCTTACCCATCTTGATGGTTGCATTTATGGGGACGGTGGTACTCCAACGCATAGAGTCGGCCACCATGTTGTAGGAGATGCTGGTGGAAAGCTTATCGATGAGGGAGATTTTGCGATAGCCAGTGGAATCCTTGTCAGAGCGGATCTTCGCCTCGATGTTGTTGTCGAACGATAGTGAGATGGAACCGCTACGTCCTTGTGGTGCGCCACCTTGCGTATAACCTTGGAAATAGCTGTACCTTACCTCACGACGACCTGTCACAGATGTACTGTCTGGTAAATAATAGGTTCCCCAGCTGCCGTACTTCTTCTCGCTGAAATCGGGCGTGTAGCTGAAAGAGATGTTGGGAGAGAGCACATGACGAACAGCAAAGAGACGGGATTTCTTCCACAATGGTTTGAAAAAACCATAAAGCTTGGTGGAGAAACTCAAAGAAGTGCTGAAATCGAAGGAATTGTAGAAACCATAGACAGTGTCCTTAGCAATACCACCATAAGAGCCATTCGAGTTGACCAATGAAGGATCATAGTACTGTATTGTCTTATGGCTGTACATACGGTCGGTAAAACTGATGCGCGGCGAAATCTGGATATACTTCGCAGCAGTAAAAGTGGCACCTATGGGAAGGGAGTGCTTGATGCCGTTCTCCCAGTCACGGAGGAGGTTTTTTTGTCCGAATTCGCTTTCCTTGGTCGTGATCTTGTTGATCATGTTCATGTTGTAGGTCATCGAAATCTTCTCGTACCAGCGGTCAGAGCCACTCTTTTGCTTACGCTTGAAGGGGTACCAGGTGCTCATCGAAGCAGTAAGCTGGGGCAGAGAGACAACGAGTGTAGAGTCAGTGGTGCGCTGGGAGATGCTGGCCGATGCTGAGAGATTCCACTTGGTGTTGGGAATCTTGTACCCTGCATTGATGGTGGACTGCTTGGTAGAAGTGGTGAGGTCGGAACTGTAGATCGAAGTAGTGTTGCTACGCTCATATCCAGAGGTCGTAAAGTTGACGTTGGCCGAAAGACTGAGATTAGGATTGAAACGCGAATCCTGTGAGTGGCTCCAGGTGACCTTCATATTCTTCTGTTCGACATAGTCTGAAAGGCCCTTGTCACCCGTCTTTGCCACGATGTAGCTGAATGCGAAATTACCCTTGAACTTGTAGCGAATGGCATAGCGGCTCTCGGCTGATAATCCCCATGAACCCTTGGTGTAAATCTCACCACGAAGGGCTAAATCAACATAATCGTTGATGGCAAAATAGTATCCGCCTTCGCGCAAATAAAGACCCTTGGTCTGATCGGCGCCATAAGTAGGCACGAGGACACCGCTGGTATAAGACTTAGTGAATGGGAAGTAACCAAAGGGGATAGCAATTGGCAAAGGCACATCAGCCACAACGAGGTAGGCCGGGCCGGTTACAATGTTCTTGTTTGGACGCAAGCGGCCTTTGGTGAGTTCGATGTAAAAGTGAGGGCATTCGGTTTGGTCGCACGTGGTGTAGCGACCGTTTTCGAGATAGATGTCATTGTTGGGCATCTTCTTGGTAATACCACCAGTAACGTATCCTTCGCCCTGTTGAGAAGTGACATCACAAATGAAGCCCTTGGCCGTCTTGAAGTTGTAAGACATGGTTCGAGTCTGGTATTCGCCCGAGTTGTCCTTGAATACGGGTTTACCGGTGAGTCGGCCAGTGATGGTGTCGAGCACACCGTTGGCATGTACCAGAGAACTATCGAGGGAAAGCTGAAGGCGCTCGGCATCAAGAGTGATGTCGGTGTATGTAACCTGCGAAGAACCATAGAGCCAAGCCATATTACCCGCAGCAAAAACCAGCGAGTCCTGCGCCTTATAGTTGACCACCGCTGTCAATCCGCCTCCTACAGGTTTGGTTGAAACGGAATCAATGGAGAGTGTATCGATGGTCAGACTATCGGATGGAAAGGTAAGAGAATCGAGAGGAAGGGTATCTGGCAGAACGACGGGGGAAGAGAGTGAATCGGCAGATTCCAACAAAGAATCGAGGACGTGCACCGATAATGAATTGGCATAGACATTCTTCCTGAGACACATGGGTGCCAGCAGGATGAGTAACACAAGCATTATTGGGGCATTGCACTTGTTTATATGTCGTCTGAAAAACGTCTGCATTATTAAAAAACGCGGCAAAGTTAGGCATTTTCTTCGATTTTGCCAAACCTTTGCCACACTTTTTTGCATATACGCGCGAAATGCGAGAGAATTTTTGCTTTTTTATGAGTTGGATGCGTCAAAAGGAAGTCTCCAAGTGCAACCTGTGCGCCAGTTGGCACATCCATAGGCAGTCTTTCCCTTGAGAACATCACCACCACAGAGCGGACATTTCTGAGGGACGGCGTTAACCAAATTTGGCTTTGATGAGGTCACGGGTGTGGCAGGTTTTTGGGGGTTGGATGGTTTCTTGGAAACAGTGGTTTTCTTGGGAGTATTGGCTTTTTTGGGGGAGGGCGCTTTCTTCTTCTCCTCTTCTGGATTGACGTAGGCCACCTGGCGATTGGACTGGTCAGACATGACGCTATGGATGATGTCGATGACCATCTGCTTAAGTTCCGAAATGAATAGGCCGGCCTCATACTCGCCACGCTCAATCTTGCGCAGTTTACGCTCCCATTGCCCCGTCAATTCAGGGCTCTTGAGGAGTTCTTCATGGATGACCTGAATAACATCAATACCCGTTTGTGTAGCAATGAGGTTCTTCTTTTCCTTGCGAATATAACGCCGCTTGAATAGCGTTTCGATGATGGCGGCACGGGTGGATGGGCGGCCTATACCATTCTCCTTCATCGCTTCGCGCAATGCCTCGTCCTCACATTGCTTACCCGCCGTTTCCATGGCTCGAAGCAAAGTGGCCTCGGTATAGGGCTTGGGTGGTTGCGTCCATTTTTCGAGCAACGATGGTGTATGCGGACCACTCTCCCCTACCGTGAATTCGGGAAGAATAGAGGCACCTTCCTTGTCGTCGTCATCGTCCTTTTCACCAGCATAAACCACACGCCAACCTGGATCGACAATAAGTTTGCCCGTGGCCTTAAATTCCACCTTAGAAGCCTCGCCCAGCACCGTGGTGGTATTGAATTTACAATCAGGGTAAAAGACAGAAATAAACCGACGGGTGACAAGGTCATAGACCTGTCGTTCCTGAGCACTCAAGTTGTTGGCTGGAACGCCTGTGGGAATGATGGCGTGGTGATCGGTGACCTTTGAGTTGTCGAACACATTTTTCGACTTCAGGAGCTTCTTGTTTGGCTCAAGCAAGGTCGCCGTAAATTGCTCGTAACCACGAAGCCCTTTGAGTATGCCCGGACATTTTGTATAAACGTCGTCGGGCAGATAAGTGGTATCGACACGGGGATAGGTAGTCACCTTCTTCTCGTATAGACTTTGTATGAGCTGCAAGGTCTGCTCGGCACTGAAACCGAACTTGCGGTTGCAATCGACCTGCAGAGAGGTGAGGTCATAGAGACGTTTAGGACTCTCCTTGCCCGACTTCTTCTGAACATCGGTGATGGTGAATAGACTATCCTTGATGGATTCGAGGGCTGCCTGCGCCTCCTCGAGTTTGTCGTAACGGCCCTTGGTGCTATTAAAAGTGACGTCGCGATAGAGCGTCTTGAGTTCCCAATACTGCTGTGGAACGAAGTTGACAATCTCGAAATGACGCTTGACAATCATGGCTAAGGTGGGTGTCTGGACACGCCCGATAGAGAGTACCTGACCTTGTCCTGTCTGACCGTAGCGCAAGGTATAAAGTCGGGTGGCATTCATGCCCAAAAGCCAGTCTCCGATGGCCCGACTGAGTCCAGCCATGTAGAGGCGATCGTACTTCGTCTGAAGTTCCAGATGCTGGAATCCTTCGCGTATTGCTTCATCGGTCATCGAGTTGATCCACAGGCGATAAATAGGGATTTTTCCAGCACGTTCGCGTTCGATGGCGCCAGCCTTCTGCATGACCCATCGCTGGATTAGTTCGCCCTCCTGTCCTGCATCGCCACAGTTGATGATGCACTCGGCATTTTCATACAGATGGCTGATGATTTCGAACTGCTTACGGACACCGTCGTCATCCTTTAGAGTAATGCCGAACTTCTGCGGGATAATGGGGAGCCATACGATGCTCCATGCTTTCCATTTCGGGTCGTATTCGTCAGGATTCTTCAGTTCACAAAGGTGGCCAAAGGTCCACGTTACCTGATAGCCATTGCCTTCCCAATAGCCCTGTCGGGGACCACCTTGGGTGGCTCCAAGTATCTGTGCTATGCTTTGCGCTACACTCGGTTTCTCGGCGATACAAACCTTCATGATTCTGTTTTAGGATGATGCTTAGTAAGAATTATTAGATGTGATGATTGCCAAAATACCTTTTTTTGGAAAAAATCGCGTGCAAAGATAAAGATTTTTTGCGAAAGTTATGCTATAATTCAGAAAAAAATGTTATCTTTGCGGCAAATTTAGTTTTTAATACCGAAATCTATGAAATTTACAGCGCTTTGCGATGGCATCTTCAAGCGTTCCATTGCCGACTATCACAAGACTGACAATGTAGATACCCCTATCGAGAACCCTTACGAGAAGGGGACAATCGAATTTTTCCTCTATCTGAAGAACTGGATCGACACCGTGCAGTGGCACTTCGAGGACATCATCCGAGACCCTGAGATCAACCCCGAGGCTGCTTTGGTTTTGAAACGGCGTATCGACAAGTCGAACCAGGATCGCACAGATCTTGTGGAGATGATCGATAGCTACTTCCTCGATACCTACAAGGACGTGAAGGTTTTGCCCGATGCCACCATCAATACCGAATCGCCTGCTTGGGCCATCGACCGTCTGTCAATTCTCTATCTGAAGATCTATCACATGCAGGTTGAGGTGGACCGCACCGACGTCACGCAGGAGCATCACGATAAGTGTACCCAAAAGCTCGATGTGCTGCTCACGCAGCGTACCGATCTGACCAAAGCTATCGACCAGCTGCTGGACGACATCTCTGCAGGACGTAAATATATGAAGGTGTACAAGCAGATGAAGATGTACAACGACCCAAATCTGAACCCCGTGCTTTACGGAAACAAATAAAACGATGAACCCCTTCGGGAAAATATTGGCCATACGCTTGAGTGCGCTTGGAGATATCTGCATGACCTTGCCCGTGCTCGATAGTGCGGCTCGAGCCTTTCCTGACGTCCAATTCACGCTGTTGACCTCGAAGGCCGGAGCTATTGTTGCTGGAACTGTTCTACAAAGGCCCAACCTCACGGTGAAGGCAATCAACAAGAGCGACTATAACGGCATCACAGGCCTCAACCGACTCTACCGCGAATTGAAAGCGCTGCAGGTTGATGCCGTTGCCGACTTGCACGACGTGTTGAGAACCCAATGGGTGGATCTGCGTTTTCGTCTGTCGGGAAAACCGGTGAAGCGGATTAAGAAGGGACGTGCTGAGAAGAAAGCATTGACAACAGGGAATATCAAAAAGCAGCTGCTGACAAGCGTGGAACGCTACCGAAAGGTCTTTGCTGAATTAGGCATGGACTTTTCAATCGATTACGACGGAGCCTCACAGGCTGCAGCTCTGCGTGACAAGCCTTGTGCCGTACTGCCCGCCACCCTCTCGGTCGGAATAGCACCCTTTGCTCAACATCGGGGAAAGGTCTATCCTGAAGCGTTAATGCGACAGACGCTGAGCCTATTGGTCGAAAAACTCCCAAATGTCAGAATCTATCTCTTCGGTGGTCCCGATGAGAAGAGTGCCCTCGATACATGGGCGGCAGAACATCCAAAAAATATCGTCAATCTAGCCGGACAACAGACCATCGAGGACGATCTCCGCTGTATGGCGAACCTTAAGTTGATGGTATCGATGGACTCTGCCAATATGCATCTGGCTTCTCTCGTGGGACTGCGATGCCTTTCCATCTGGGGTGCTACCCACCGCTATGCCGGATTCTTGGGTTATAGGCAACGCGAAGACGACTGCATCGAACAGCAGCTGCCATGCCGCCCTTGTTCGATCTATGGGAATAAACCTTGCAAGTTCGGCGACTACCGTTGTCTGACTCAGATCGAACCCGAAACTGTGGCCCAAAGGATCATTGAAATACTCACTTCATGATTAATAGATTATGCGAATATTTATCGCCGAAGATGAACCACTGGCTGCCCAGAAGCTGCAGTTCTTCTTGCAAAAGCTTGGAGAACAAAACAAGGACATCACCATATTTGACAATGGCACAGCTCTTGTTGAAGCTCTTCAGACCATGGCCACGCCCGACCTGCTCTTTCTCGATATCCAAATGCCGGAACTGACCGGCATTGAGGTGCTTAAGCAATGGCAAAAGCAAGACCAAAAACACAGGAATGCGAACCTCAAGGTGATTATCACCTCGGCCTACGATCAGTATGCCATTGATGGATTTAATTTCGGCGTGACCGATTACCTGCTCAAACCATACACCTTGGAACGCCTTCGCCAGGCGATGGCCAAGGTTCGTCCTGAACCTGTGATAAACATTCGTGTGGAAGGACGAAACGTACCCATCCGAATAATCGACATCGTGAGCCTGGCTGCAAAGAAGGATTACACGGAGTTCACGCTCTCGGATGGACAAAAGCTTATGACAGCCAACACGCTAATAGGATTCGAGCAACAGTTGCCAGACATGCTTTTCACACGCATTCAGCGCAGCTGTCTAGTGGGGCTCAGGCACGTGAAGAACTACAGTGCCGCCGTGGTGTCGCTTACCACTGGAGAAGAGTTGTCAATTGGCCGAACCTACCGCGACTCGTTCAGACAGGCTATAAAAGCAATAAAATAGAAACTGGAAACCCATGACTTGGATTGACATATTGACCTTGATTGGGGCCATCGGCTTGTTCATATATGGACTGAAACTGATGAGCGAAGGCCTCCAGAAAGCGGCTGGTAACAGCCTCCGCAAGGCACTGTCGGCGATGCGTAGCAACCGCTTTACCGCGATGTTGATGGGCGTATTGATTACTGCCCTCATCCAGTCGTCGTCGGCTACCACAGTTATCGTCGTATCGTTTGTCAACGGTGGTTTGGTTACGCTGGCACAATCGATAGCAGTAATCATGGGTGCCAATGTGGGAACCACTTTAACAGCGTGGATCATTGCACTATTCGGTTTCAAGTTCAATATCGCTTTACTCGTCTTCCCCATCATTGCCCTGTCGCTGCCATTCTTCAATTCTAACAGCAACCGCAGAATTGCCTGGGGTGAATTCATCATCGGTTTCGCCCTTCTATTCCTTGCCTTGGAGGAACTGAAGCATCTGGTACCGGTGGTCGCACAACTATCGACAGTGACCGAAACGCTACGCGATGCAGGGTCAATGGGCTATCCCTCTATCCTCATCTACGTCACTGCCGGCATGCTCCTCACGATGGTAATCCAAGCTTCGAGTGCCACGTTCGCTATTGCTCTGTTGATGTGCGTCAACCACTGGATTACGTTCGAGATGGGATGCGCCCTTGTCCTTGGCTCAAACATTGGCACCTGTCTCACCCCCATGCTTGCTTCCCTGTCGGCCAATACTATGGCCAAGCGAGCCGCCTTGGGCCATCTCTTGTTCAATGTATTGGGCATGATTTGGGCGTTGGCAATCTTCTATTACTTCTGCAACGCTATCAGCTACCTTTGCTGCCACCTCGGAATAGGTGATCCTCATGAAGCTGACAACGTTGCGCTAGGATTGGCGTTGTTCCACACCGTGTTCAATCTCATCAGTCTCATCCTGATGTCACCCCTCACTACACAGATGGCCCACCTCTTGTCGCGCCTTTTCCCTGAGAAGGAGAATCTTGACAAGGATTTCAAGCTACAGTACATCAATACGGGTTTCATCACCGCGTCGAGCGAGATGGCCCTTGTACAAGTGCAAAAGGAAGTTTCACGTTACGGAGAGGAAGTCTATAGGATGTTCGGGATGATACAAACAATGCTCGACGAGCAAATGGGCTCAGAAAAACAGCTCGAACTGAACCAGCGTATCCTTCGTTTGGAGGAGGACAGCGACAGAGCTGAGCTCGAAATAGCACAGTTCCTAAATAGCGTCTCGCCCAAGACCCTATCCTATTCTGGCGAACAGCTAAGCCGCAACCTCTACAAGGAGGTAGATGAACTGGAATCAATAGCCGACGCCATCTGCCACATCTCGATGGTACTCTATCAGAAGTATGAGCAGAGGGTACGTTTCACCACCGAAATGAACAATAACCTCGCGAGGATGATATCGCTCATCGACATTGCTCTGGCTCACATGCTCAAAGTACTGACAATGGACCAAGTGCCACAAAGTGCACTCAACAAGGCCTACAACCACGAGGACGAGATCAACAATCTCAGAAATCAGTTACGCAACGAGATCTTCGATTCACTCGACCGAAAGAAGATCGATTATTATCAGCATTCCTTCTTCATGCATATCATCAATGAATGTGAAAAGATAGGCGACTACGTGATTAACGTAATTTCTTCAGCAAGCGAATAAACCAAAACATATACTAATGTACCTAGAAAATATCCACCTACGCCAATGCGGAAGCATTGAAGTCATTTGCGGCTCCATGTTTTCGGGCAAAACCGAGGAGCTCATCCGTCGTATCAACCGTGTGAAGATTGCCAAGCGCAAGATCCAGATCTTCAAACCCACCATCGACAGTCGTTACAGCAAGACCGACATTGTCAGTCACTCGAACAACACAAGTGAGGCCATCCCCGTGCAGAATGCACGTGTGATCAGTAATCTCGTAGAACCTGACACCGAAGTGGTAGCCATCGACGAGGCTCAGTTCTTCGACGAGAACGTCCTCGATGTTGTGCGTGAACTGGTTGATAAAGGCAAGCGCGTCATCATTGCTGGACTCGACATGGACTACCTGGGCCAACCCTTCGGCCCAATGCCTGACCTTATGGCATTGGCTGACGACGTCTATAAATGTCGCGCCATTTGCATGAAATGCGGCCACCTTGCCAATTTCTCGTATCGAATCTCCAGTGCCAGCGAGCAGGTGATGATAGGAGCCAAACAGGAATATATGCCTTTGTGTCGCTGCTGCTACGCCGAAATGATGCAGGAAAAGAAGTGAAACACATCATTATCTTTCTGGGATACAACCAATCGCGTATCCAGCATCCCGTCTATCGCCGGTTCATGCAAGCTCCTCTCATGGGACGCAATACCGCTCTGCTCTTCCAGTCACGACAACTGGAGGAGCGTGAGCTTATTCACGAGGTGTGCGACCTACGGCGCAGGGAAGATATGCCTAGTGAACTCGGTTTTCACATCTGTGCCTCACTGGATGACCCCACTATGGGTCAGCAGATCATACAGGCCATCATGATGATACGCCGACTGTACGACGTGCCCTCGAACGTCTATGCCCTTCTGCCCGACCTCGACAACTGCACCACACAACAGAAAAAGGATGCATGGAATTGCCTTGTAACGATCAACAACGGCATCACCGACTATCCCGACGTACAACTCCTGTCGCATTGTTTCCTTTATCACGACGCTTCGCAAGTATCACTTGCACACTTCCTCTTCGACATCACTCAAGAGGCCGAAGCGCTTGACCTCGTCGATCGTTATGGTTACCTCAACAAGCTACGCCGCCCCAAGACCAGCGAAACGGTTTTCAAGGTGGAATTCCCGGCCATCTTCAGTTCGTTCAATGTCGCTGGTATCAGCTATCCCGAGGACGAGATACATTTCTACATACAGCAGACCTACCTGAACGCCTTGCTCAGCTTGAGCCGCCCGACGTACAATCCGATCAGCATGGAGCAATGCAACGAGCACGTGAACGAACTCCTCTCCCACCTGCCACTTTCCGAAGAACTCACCGACCTCACAAGCGACCATTTCCTCGATATAAGTTGGTCATCGGAAACCAGGTGGCAACGTGTCGATGACTACTGGCAGCAAGCCGTGGAGAGAGTGATGCAAGACATTCTAGACAAACCGCGCGACGAATGGGTTAAACAATTACGAAGCAACCTTGATGTTGATTATCAGACCCGCTATCGCAATTTGGGCGTAGAATACTATTATCGTCAAGAAAAGAAAAAAACGCCAGACTATTGCCTCGCTCTACTATGTACGTTGAAGGATGGGCTACAACAAATCCTTCTCCATACCATATATCCTCCAGAGACAAGCCAGGACATAGTGCGCTCCATCGTCAACCATCTGCAGCTGCTGACACTGTATTTCAGCAGGCAACACTCCGAACTGGACAAAGCTCTGGAGCAGGCCGATGGGAAAATCAAGGACCTTACACAAAGGTGGGAAAAATTCGGATTCTTCGACCGCATGCGCGGGAAGGACAAGTCACTCTTCGATGAATATCGCACGACAATTACCCAATATTTTATCGACCGCACAAAACTCGAAGGTGCAGAATTCGCTACTAAATTGCTGAACGAATTCATTCCCCAGGTATCGGCCTTGGCCAGCCAAGCGGAACATTTAGCGCAAGTTTGTCAGGAAGCCTTCGAAACCACACAGCATTATCTCGACGACAATCCTCCTTCGGGACTTTACTCCACCTTCCCTGTGCAGCCCATCGTCGATACCGTGCAAGCTATACGACTGGACACGGCACAACTCCGACAGGATTACCTTTTGGTATCCAAGATGCTCTACGGGGAGATGCCCCCGCTCCATGCCGAAAACTTGCTGGAACGGTTACGCGACGAGCTCGACATTGACATCGACAGCTACATCCACCAGCGTATCGAGGATGGCACTTTGCCTCCCATCCTCGATGTGAGTATCGTTGACCGCATCGCAGGACTTTATGGCGAAGAAAAAGGTGGCTTGAAGGGCTTTGTCAATCAGTTGAAAAATGATGCCGCCATCTCCCTCAAACTAAAGGGAAACGGCGGACATAAAGAACAATACCTGTTGATCGCTCCGGAATGCGAGGGCCAACTCGGACCACAAATTGTGGGTTCCGAACCTTCATTGCTCGAGATGCTGCATATCCTTTCGGGCATCAGTCTCGCAGACCTAGAAGGCTTCGCCGGTCAACGCATGTTCATCGAACCATCGATCTTTTAGACTTTCTACATTGCTCGGGTTATAACAGCGAGCCAACATCTGCAGCTTGTGGATGGTTTCCCGACGAGGACCTGGTAGAGAAGATAGTAAGGATGTAAATCTATGCTTCATAGGCACACGTTTTTTAAAGGTTTCAAATATAAAACGTGTGCCTATGAATTTTATTGTATAAAGTGCGGAAAATATTTTTCGAACGGCGTTTTCTGCAATTTATGGTCGGACCGTTACGTGAAAACAAGGCTGCTTGATTTCATATTTCACAAAACAATAACCCATAGACTGCATATCAAAAAGCGCACGCGCAAGATCTTCCTTGAGCTTTCCTTCCCATGTATCACCTCGAATGTCAAATCGATTATAGGTGATGTCGAAGGTTGTCCCATAACAATGTGTGGAGTTGGTTGCAGCATTCACATTCACACTACTCAACTTCTGCACGTCCTCCTGGGTACGCAATACACTCGAAATGAGAAAGCGAGATGAAGTACCATTGTACTGTTGCATCAGCCGGCCTAGATCAGTGAGGAAATCAGCAGCGCGAGGCACCAGATATGGAGACGAACTAGTCAAGGGTAGCACTTTGTAATAGCGCGTGTCCTTGAGTTTCACAAGCTGTCCCGTCTGTTTTTCAAGCATCTGCCTGTTCTGTAAAGGGACTATTCCAAGCTTGATGGCAGCTTCAAGTTGTATGTCGTTCACAAAATTGAAGTCTTTTGAGAAGTTCGGCAAACGCCTTGGGTGACGCTTGTCTTCGGGTACGGGAAATTGATAATGCTTTACTGAAGACGAACTATATTCATCTTCCAACTCTTCCTCGATTAATTCTTTCGCACCATTAAACACCCTCACAACGAAGTAATAGCAAGCTTTCACTCCGCAATAGCCTCCATAACCGATGCCTATCAATCCCGCCAGCAAAGATATTACCAGCAGGACACCGATGACATGTCTTGGCCAGAAGCTAAGTCGATAATATTTCTTTTCAAGCCAAATGGTGGCTCGAAACAATAATTTACCTAATTGATTCATTCCATTTGATTATGGCAAGGGGTTCAAACCCTCCCAACGCACATTCCATTTACCATCCTTGGGCCAACCAGGATTCTTGCCCAACTCACAATCGTCCCACCCAGCACACATCATAGCGACAGCTGTCAGTAGTCCACCATTGCCTGGCAGATAACAGCGGAGCCGCTGGTCCTGATAGTTGTGACCGTTGGGGAGATAAGTGTTGGTACGCTCCTTGTTGAGGAGAATTGATACGGCATCATCCGGTCGGTTCAAACGGGCAGCACACATCGCTGTCATCGGGTAATCCCAGCCCCAGGTGTGGTTCCAATTCCAATTATCCATCACCCACGACAGAGTATTACTCATAATGGTGTCGTTGATGAGACGCGAATCCGGATAGATACCAAGGGCTCCGAGTACAGCCATGTGATCGCTGGTCAGACGACGATCTGTGTAAGTGTCAGGAGTAGTTTCGCAGGCCAGATAGACCTTGCCATATTTCTTGTTCTTATCGACGTTGAATTCCGAGTCATCGGCGGCTCCATCCTTCCATGCCAATGGAGCAATGAAGTCAATGATGGAGTCCCAGCAGGCAACACGCTCTTCACCCTTGATTTCGCGCCAATGCTGAGCCATCTGGAGCACCGTACGCCATTCGGATAGTTCGTAGGGTGAATTGATCACCTCGGCGGCACGCAATGTCTCCTGCGCAGGGATATTACCCTTCAGGACAAAGCGGTTCTGTTCAGGTTCGAAAACCGCGAAATCGCCCATGAAGGTGGCTGTCTCCATCACGATGTCGTAATAACGATCGACCACCGATGGATCGTTACGACGCAACAATTCGGCAAGATAGATGGGATGTGGTTGCTGCCAGATCAGGAAACTGCCCACCTTCGAAGGTGCCTCCATGCCACTTGGGTCGGTCATCTTCATCCAGCGCACGCCCTTGTAGCCCTGACGCTCGGCTATCTCCTTGGCCAAAGCATGAGGAGCGGGCTGCTTGTACCACGAAAGAGTGCGATCAAGTAGTTCGCCATGTCCCCACAGAGGGAGCCATGCCTGATGCCAGTAGATCATCTCCAAGTGGAACTTCCCAAACCATGAATTGTAGGTTAGTCCAGTCTCCTGAGGGGGCGTGTGACCCGCACTGTTGACCGCCAACAGATATTGACTGAGCACCACACGACGTTCCATTTCCTTGGCACGCGGATCAGTACAGTCGCTGAAATCGACAGCGGCGCCATCGGTCCAGAAGGTTTTCCAATGCGCTTCACTGGCAGCAATGACTTCGGCGGCATTCATCATGGCCGGAACGTTTTGCAGCGTGTCGGGACGCCAGCGGAAAGACAGGTTGTAGCGACCGGTCTCGTTCTTGCGGGGTTCGATGAGCACCTTATTGTTGTCAATCTGCTCAAGGGCACAGCCTTCACCTCCCTCGATGTCGATAGTGAAGCCATAGGGCACGACAAACGACTTGTCGCGCAGCAGACAATCGGGAGTATTGAGCCAGTCGCTCGCATCGTCGGAATGCTTACCCGTTGGACCAGGTATGCGCAGTACAAGCGGCATAGGCTGCTCAGCTTCGATGGTCACACCAATGATATCCGCCTCTGGAGCGCAAGCCGTCACAACGTGCATCGGCATTCCATTGTATTTGTAGTCGGAAGTAATGGTGCCCGTCAGCAGGTCGAGTTTCTGGGTGATATCGGTAAACTCGGGGTTCTCTCCTTCGTCAATGAAAAGACCCAGATTGCCCAAATGCAAACGGTGGGGATTGGCGCGTAGCCAATCAGAGGCAGCAGCCTTGCGGGCATCCTTCTTGGGATTGACTTGCTGCGAATACAGCGCCTCCTTGCTTCCTGTACCGAAATCGTAGGCTACAAGCACCTCCTTAGGATCGTATTTCTCGGGGTTGTCGAAACTGTGCCATCCCCAACTCGACATGGTTCCGAGAGGCACGCCGTTGCGATATTTATCGGGGAAGGTTTGCAAACCTGTAACATCAACGGTCATCGCAAAATCTCCATTGCCCACGGTCAACGATGCCATGGTATCGAGAGACGTTACCACGGGATTATTTCGCTCCAGAAGAGCTACACGATCAATGGGAACATCGGCCTTTCTATTGCACGAAAAAAGCATAACAGCAACTGCTGCAAGGCTCATTATTCTTACTGTAATGACATTTAAATTTTGCATATCTTGATATTTAGTGGGTGCAAATATAGGAAAATAATTTTACAAAAACAAAAATAGCTTCCAATTATTTGTTATTTTCACCAAAAAATACTAAATTTGCAGCGACTATTATGGTCAGTACCATTATTTAAATATGAAAGAACTCGAACTTAAATACGGCTGTAATCCCAATCAGAAGCCGTCACGAATCTTCATGGAGGGCGACAGAGAACTGCCCATCACCGTTCTCAATGGCCGTCCGGGCTACATAAATCTTCTTGATGCATTCAATAGTTGGCAGCTTGTCTGCGAACTCAAGGCTGCTACAGGTCTTCCTGCCGCCACCAGCTTCAAACATGTATCGCCTGCCGGTGCTGCAATTGGATTGCCGCTCACAGAGACTTTGAAGAAGATCTATTTCACCGATGATTTTGAATTAACCCCATTGGCTTTGGCCTACGTCCGTGCACGTGGTGCCGACCGCATGTCTTCGTTCGGCGATTTCATCGCCCTCTCGGATGTCTGTGATGTGGCTACTGCCCGTCTCATCAACCGCGAAGTGAGCGACGGCGTCATTGCTCCAGGTTATGAACCCGATGCTTTGAAGATCCTGCAGGCAAAGCGCAAAGGCACCTATTGCGTCATCCAAATGGATCCTGCCTACCGTCCCGCTCCAGTTGAGCGTAAGATGGTCTTTGGCATTACCTTCGAACAAGGCCGCAACGAAATCAACCTCAACGATGATGCACTCTTCGCTAACATTCCCACTCAGAACAAGGAACTTCCTGCTGAAGCGCGTCGCGACCTGGTGATTGCACTCATCACACTCAAATATACCCAGTCCAATTCGGTATGTTATGTAAAGGATGGTCAGGCCATCGGCATTGGTGCCGGTCAGCAAAGCCGCATCCACTGTACCCGCCTCGCTGGCAACAAGGCCGACATCTGGTGGTTGCGTCAGCATCCCAAAGTGATGGCTCTGCCGTTCAAGGAGGGTATCAAGCGTGCCGACCGTGACAACACTATCGATGTTTATATCAGCGAGGAAGAGCACGACGACGTGCTGCGTGAGGGAACTTGGCAGAACTTCTTCACCGAGCGTCCCGAAGTTTTGACACTGGCCGAGAAGAAGGAGTGGCTCCAGCAACTCTCTGGTGTAGCTCTTGGGTCTGATGCATTCTTCCCCTTCGGCGACAACATCGAACGTGCCCATAAGTCGGGGGTCCAGTATATCGCTGAGGCTGGTGGTTCGGTGCGCGACGACAATGTCATTGCCACCTGCGACAAGTACGGTATGGTGTGCGTCTTCACGGGCGTACGTCTCTTCCACCATTGATTAAATTTCAAAACAAAATATTCATTCAATAAACATTACTTAAAGACTTACATTATGGAAACAACTGTTGAAAAAAGCGCATTGGAAATTGCACGCTCCGCGTATCGTCCCAAGATGCCGCGTGCTCTGTGCGGTCCTCTTACCCTCGTAGAAGGTGAACCTACCCAATCGGCTGCCGATCAGGAGGAGATTGAAAAGCTCTTTCCCAATACCTATGGTATGCCATACGTACATTTCGAACCATCTGAAGGCGGTAAACACTCTGCTTCGGTCAACGTCGGTGTCATCCTTTCTGGCGGTCAGGCTCCTGGCGGCCACAATGTGATTTCCGGCCTCTTCGACGGCGTCAAGAGTCTCAATCCAAAGAACCGTCTCTACGGTTTCATCCTCGGCCCTGCCGGCCTTATTGAGCACAACTACATGGAACTCACCGGCAATATCATCGACGAGTACCGTAATACAGGTGGTTTCGACATCATCGGTTCCGGTCGTACCAAGCTCGAGAAGAAGGATCAGTTTGACAAGGGCCTCGAGATTCTGAATGCCCTCGACATAAAGGCGCTCGTCATCATTGGTGGCGACGACTCCAACACCAATGCCTGCGTGCTGGCCGAGTACTATAAGTCAATCGGTGCTGACGTACAGGTCATCGGTTGCCCAAAGACCATCGACGGAGACCTCAAGAACAGCGAGATCGAAGCATCGTTCGGCTTCGACACCGCTACCAAGGTTTATTCCGAAGTGATCGGCAACATCATGCGTGACTGCAATTCAGCCAAGAAGTACTGGCACTTCGTGAAGCTCATGGGCCGTAGCGCAAGCCACGTCACCCTCGAATGCGCCCTTCAGACGCATCCCAATGTGACCCTGCTCGGCGAAGAGGTTGAGGCTAAGAACCAAACCCTTGATGACATCGTGACATACATTGCCGAAGTAGTCACCGATCGTGCCAACCTCGGTATGAACTATGGTGTAGTCCTCGTTCCAGAGGGACTCATCGAGTTTATTCCTGCCATCAAGCGACTCATCGCCGAACTCAACGACATGCTCGCTGCCAACCATGCCGACTTCGAACTCGTGGCCGACGATAAGAAGATCGACTATGTCCTCGCCCACCTCTCTGACGAGAATGCAGCCCTCTTCCGTTCACTGCCACTTTCCGTAAGCCGTCAGCTGGCCCTCGAGCGCGACCCACACGGCAACGTGCAGGTATCGCTCATCGAGACCGAGCAGTTGCTCGCCGAGATGGTTGACAAGAAGCTCAAAGACTGGAAGCGTGACGGCATCTACACCGGCAAGTTCGCTACCCAGCACCACTTCTTCGGTTACGAAGGCCGCTGCGCCGCTCCATCCAACTGGGATGCCGACTACTGCTACAGCCTTGGATACAATGCAGCTATGCTTATTGCTGCCGGAAAGACCGGTTACATGTCATCCATCAAGAACACCTTCCGTCCTGCCGACGAATGGATTGCCGGTGGTATCCCCATCACCATGATGATGAATATGGAGAAGCGTAACGGAGAGATGAAGCCCGTGATCAAGAAGGCGCTCGTTGAACTGTCGGGCAAGCCATACAAGTACTTCGTTCGTCACCGTACCGAATGGTCGCGCAACACTTCGTTCGTTTATCCTGGCCCCATCCAGTATTTCGGCCCAACAGAGGTTTGCGACCGTCCGACGGCTACACTTACCCTTGAGCAGAGTGACAAGCTCTGATGCAGCTCCGATATCATCCTTATCCGCTGCAGTTGCAGCATACATTCACAGTGTCTGGTTGCTCACGCAGCCAGACACCTGATGTTCTTATAGCCATCACACATCAAGGGGTTACAGGTTATGGCGAAGCATCCATGCCCCCCTACCTCGGCGAGAGTATCGAGAGCGTATGTGCGTTCCTTGCGCGTGTCGATCTTTGTCAGTTCGATGATCCATTTCGCACCGACGATATCCTCTCGTATGTGATGCATCTCGATGACGATGATTATGGCGCTCATAACTACGCAGCCAAGGCGGCCATCGACATTGCGCTCCACGATTTAGTGGGACGTCAGCTCAGACAACCTATCTGGCGACTTTTCGGCCTCTCTCCCGAACATTGCACCTACACCACCTACACCATCGGCATCGATACCCCCGAGGTGGTCAGGCAGAAGGTTCGTGAAGTGGAGGGACGCTTTGGTCGGTTGAAAGTCAAGGTGGGCATTGAGGGCGACCGACGTCTCATTGAGTCGATTCGTGAAGTGTCAAGCCTTCCCCTCACCGTCGATGCCAACCAGGGATGGCCAACACCCGAGATGGCTCTCGAACAAATCGAATGGCTTGCCACACAGGGTGTCATCATGGTTGAGCAACCCTTACCCAAACATGATCTCGACGGGCTACGATGGCTTACTGAACGTTCCCCGTTACCCATCATTCTCGACGAAAGTGTGCAGGGCCCCGAGGATGTCATTCGCCTGAAAGGCTGTTGCCACGGCATCAATATCAAGTTGATGAAGTGCGGTGGTCTTGCACCTGCACGACTGATGATTCAGTTGGCACGAATGCAGGGTATGCAGGTGATGCTCGGCTGTATGACCGAAACCTCATGCGCTGTCACTGCGGCTGCACAGTTAGCCCCTTGTGCCGATTATCTTGACCTCGATGGCAACCTGCTCATATCCAACGATCCCTTCCGAGGAGGCATGCAGGTCATCGACGGCAAAGTGACATTACAAACTGAACCGGGATTAGGAATCTATGAACCATAAGAATCGACGCTATACTGATTACGCTAAACGTTCCGAACAAGTGGGCCCTATGTCCTTCAACGACAAGGTCCATGCCAAGAAGAACCTCGGACAGCATTTCCTCACCGACCTTTCCATTGCTGAACGTATTGCCGACACACTGCAAGATTATCGGCAACTCCCTGTCCTTGAGGTAGGTCCAGGTATGGGTGTGCTCACGCAGTTCCTGATCCAGAAAGGCTACAACTTGAAAGTAGTTGAGCTCGACGGAGAATCGGTAACCTACCTGCGCCTCCATTATCCCAGTTCGCTCGACAAACGAATCATCGAAGCCGACTTCCTCAAACTTCCCCTCGATGGCCCTGAAGTTTTCGATGGTCAACCTTTTGCACTCATCGGCAACTATCCCTACAACATCTCCTCGCAGATCTTCTTCCGCGTGGTCGATTACCGCGACCTCATTCCCATCTGTTCGGGCATGATACAGAAGGAGGTAGCTGAGCGCCTGGCTGCCAAGCCAGGATCAAAGACCTACGGTGTTCTCTCGGTGCTTATCCAAGTATGGTACGATATAGAATATTGCTTTACCGTTCCACCTGGGGTGTTCAATCCGCCGCCCAAGGTACAAAGCGCCGTTATCAAGATGACACGAAATAGCGTGAGGGAATTGCCTTGTGACGAGAAGGATTTTCGCACCCTTGTCAAAAATGCTTTTGGTACACGCCGCAAGACTCTCCGCAACTGCCTGCGTTCCCTCGTTCAAGAATGGCAACCCAACAACTATGCAGCCATCTTGCAGGACCCCCTCTTCGACAAGCGTGCCGAACAGCTCTCCATACAGGATTTTATCGACCTAACGGTTAGACTAAAAAATGATTGACCAACAAACCATCGACAAAGTCATCGACACCGCCCAGATTGTCGATGTTGTCTCAGATTTCGTGACGCTACGACGTCGCGGAGTCAACTATATCGGTTTGTGTCCTTTCCACCCCGACAAGTCGCCATCTTTCAACGTATCGCCTGCCAAGAATATCTGCAAGTGCTTCTCGTGTGGTGAAGGGGGATCACCTGTCACCTTCCTGATGAAGAAAGAGCAGATGACGTTTTACGAGGCCATCCGTTGGCTTGGCAAAAAATATGGCATCGAGGTCGAAGACAAAAAGATGAACGATGAGGAACGGCAGCAGCAAACCGACCGAGAAGGCATGTTCAATCTCAATGAATTTGCCCAAAAGTGCTTCGAGGAAGATCTCTTCAATACTCCTGAGGGACGCAACATAGGTCTTGCCTATTTCCGCGAACGCGGCATCCAGGACGCCACCATACATCGCTATCATCTCGGCTATGCACTTGAAGCAAAGGATAATTTTGCACGACGCGCTTTAGAGCGTGGCCATAAACGCGAATATCTGCTTGATGGAACGGGCGTAGGACTATGTTACGGCGACGACCCCAGGAAGACACCCATCTGTCGTTTTGCCGGTCGCGTCATCTTCCCTCATCATTCCCTTTCGGGCAAATGTATCGCCTTCGGTGGACGTATCCTTCAGCGTGTCGATCATGCTTTCAAGAAATACGTCAATTCACCCGAATCGGCCATCTACCACAAGTCAGACTTGCCTTACGGCCTGTTCGAAGCCAAGAACGAAATGGCTAAGCAGGACCTCTGTTACGTAGTTGAAGGCAATGTCGATGTGCTTAGTATGTCGCAGGCCGGATTCCAGAACGTTATCGCAGCCTCGGGAACAGCATTGACTTCGGAACATATCCGCATCATCAAGCGCTTCACACGCAACTGTGCCCTCATGTTTGATGCCGATAACGCAGGTATCACAGCAGCCATCAAGAGCATCGACCTCCTTTTGCTTGAAGGCATGAATGTCAGCATCATTACCCTGCCCGAAGGCGAAGACCCCGACTCGTTCTGCCGTAAGCATTCGAGCGAAGAAGTCAGTGCCTACTTCAAGGCAAACATGCAGGACTTCATCTCGTTCAAGATTAAGACACTACTTAAGGATGTCAACACCTTAGACCCTTACGCCATGGCGAAAGTGGCTCAAAGCGTGTGCAACAGTGTGGCCCTCATTGCCGACCCCATCACCAGCTCCATCCTTGTCGGAAGAGTAGCACAAAGCCTCAGACTCAGCGAGCAGCAGACCATGCGATACGTCAACCAAGCCAAGCAGAACAACTACCAGGCCGAAGTTCGACGAATGGAAGTCGAAATGCGACGTGAACAGGCTGCACGCGAGCGTGAAGAACTCGGCGTAACGAAACCCGCCGTTTTAACTCCCTCAAACAACTCGGATTACTCCGAGTCTTCCGAGAATTCGGATAAACCAGAGAGCCCTCAACCCACTCCTGCACAACCTCGTCCCTCCTACGTTTCCCGTCTCACCGATCGTTTCGAGCGCAACATCATCAAGCATATCGTGCGACATGGCGGAGAAACCTTTACATTCTCTTATTTCAACGAGGCCGAGAAAAAGCAGGAAAACGTTGAGGTACGTGTCATCGACTTTGTTTACAACGAACTCAACGCCGACGAGGTAGTTTTCCAGCATCCCCTTTATGCACGGATGTTCAACCAAGCGCTCGATGCATCGGCCAACATTGACGTTCCGTGGGATAGTGTCAAGTTCTTCAGCAACATATTCGACGATCCCGAAGTGCAGCAAACGGCCATCAACCTTATGCAGGATCGCTATGACGCACTCGGTGTTGCGCAAAATGTCGAACGCATCGACATACTCGTTCCTCGCTCCATCCTCGAACTAAAGAATTGCATCCTCGAGCAGCAGATTGACAACATTACCCAAGAGCTCCGCACAACCTCCGACCCTGTCAAGTGCAACGAACTTATGCAAGCACTCAACGAAAAGATCTTCATCAAGAAATCTTTCGACAAGGAACTGGGCGAACGAGTCATAATACCTAGCCGCAGATAGAACATTTGTTCTTGTTAGCGACTATCAAAGGCACAAAAAGAGCCACCCTTTTCGGGGTGGCTCTTTTTGTAAATTATCCTGAAAAGAATTACTGATCGCGCTGACGAACTCCTGTGCGAGCTTCGACAACATTCACTACATAGTCGGCCAGCTTCTCGCACTCGTTCACGAGGTCGATGTAGGTCGTACCTTCAGCATAGGTGTATGCGTGGTTATTGACGTCATTGATGTTCTGCGCCTTCAGCTGGTTGCGGAAGTTGTTAATCTCGTTCTCAAGATTGAATGTCAAATTCACGTCGTAATCCTCCTTGCGCCCTGACATGAGCTGGTTCATGTAAGTAAGTGATTGGTCGGTGAGCGAAATCATCTGATACAAACGCTCATACTGCTTTTCGGTGAAGTGCTCCTGCTTGTTGGCGAACTTGCGATTGATAGTACGTGCCATGTTAAAGCACGAGTCACCGATACTCTCCAACTCACTAACTTCGCGCAGCATCGCACGAATCTTGCCCTTGGTCTCATCGCTGAGGTGTGCATCGCTGACCTGTTCAAGGTATTGACCAATCTCGAGCTCCATATTGTCGCTGATGCCTTCATACTTCTCAATACGCGAATAGAGTTTGTTGAGATTCGCCTCTCGATTCTTGTCATCGTTGAAAGCACTCGACGAGAGGTAAAGCAGGTCCTTTACCATGCCGAACATTCGTTGCATACGTTCCGAGAACGATGATATTTCCTTCTGAGCCTCAAGCACCGAGAGTTCTGGTGTCCTCATGAAACCTGCAGTAATGAAGTGCAGGCGGAAGTCCTCTTCCTCATCAACACGCTTGGGTTTGATTACCCAACAAACAATCTTCTCGATCAGAGGGATAAACCAGATAAGGATAAAGGTGTTGATCACATTGAATGTGGTATGGAAGGCAGCAAGTACGAAACTTAGCTTAGCAGCATTGCCAAGGAATGTGGTAGCATCAACAGCCTCCTTGGTCATGTTGACATCATAACCTACCCAACCGCAAACCATATTGATGAATGGACGGAAGACGAAGAGGATCCAAATAACGCCAAACACATTGAAAAACATGTGGGCAAATGCAGCGCGGCGAGCTTGTGTATTGGCCGACATAGCTGCCAGATTCGACGTAATGGTCGTGCCGATGTTCTCACCCAGTACGAGTGCAATGCCCTGATAGATAGGCAGAGCTCCACTCGAACAGAGAATCATCGTGATGGCCATCACAGCAGCACTCGACTGCACACAGAACGTTAAGATACCACCCAACAGCAGGAAGACGATGGAAGTGAGGAACGACGTCGGATCGAACGAAGCGAAGAAGTTGAGTAGTGACTCGTTCTCGCCAAGATTCATCTCTGTGCCCGTCATACGCAATGTACCCAATCCAAGGAGCAAGAATGACAAGCCAAAGAGGAAATCGCCAAAGTAGCGATGCTTCTTCATGTAGATGAGGATGATGCCGATAAAGAAAGCCGGATAGACGACCGATGTAATGTCGAACGACATACCTGCAGACATAATCCATGCCGTCAGCGTAGTACCAATATTGGCTCCCATGATGACCGAGATGGCTTGAGCCAAGGTAAGCAGACCGGCATTGACGAACGAAACCGTCATCACGGTTGTCGCTGTTGATGACTGGACGGAGGCTGTAACCAGCATACCCGTCAACATTCCAGTAAATCGATTGGTGGTCATGGCTCCTAATACATGGCGCAACTGTGGACCTGCCATCTTCTGTAAGGCATCACTCATGGTCTTCATACCGAACATCAGCAAGGCCAATGAGCCGAGGAGCTTAAGGATAATCCAGATAGACATTTGTTCTCTGTTTTATAGTGTGGTTATTTCTAATCGAAGGATATATAACTCTCGTCGATAAGCACGCTGCAAAGATACTGAATTATTTTTAAATAATCGAAAAAAAAATAAAATATTTGTGAATTATTATTTGTTTCAACAGGTCTTCTGCTGTATTTTTCATGATTTTGTATCATTTAAATTAATAAATATGGTGATTCCCTATAAAAACAATTGACCCCCATAACCATTTTAAAGGCCATGGGGACCAACTAGAGCTATCCTGTTCTCAGTTATTCTTCTGTCGAACACCAGTTCGAGCCTCGACGACATTCACCACATAATCGCCCAACTTCTCACACTCATTTACAAGGTCAATGTAGATGGTGCCTTCGGCGTATGTGTATTCGTGGTTGTTTACGTCGAAGATGTTCTGTGCCTTCAGATGGTTACGGTAGTTGTTGATTTCGCTTTCGAGGTTGAACGATTGGTTAATGTCGTAATCCTCCTTCCTGCCGCTCATAAGCCTGTTCATGTATGAAAGAGCGTGGTCGATGAGCCCAATCATCTGATATAGGCGTTCATACTGCTTTTCAATGAAGTGATCCTGTTTGGCGGCAAACTTACGATTGATTGTACGAGCCATATTATAACAGGAGTCGCCGATACTCTCGAGTTCGCTCACCTCACGCAACATCGCTCGTATCGTGCCTTTTGTCTCGTCACTGAGGTGGGCATCGCTTACGCTTTCGAGGTATTGGGCAATCTCAAGCTCCATGTTGTCACTAATTTTTTCGTACTTCTCGATACGTGAAAATAGCTTTGTGAACTCCGTTTCTCGATTCTTGTCTTTGTTAAGCACACTCGACGAAAGGTTCAGTAGGTCTTTGACCATGCCGAACATACGCTGCATGCGTTCAGCAAACGCACAAATTTCCTTCTCTGCCTCCAGCACTGAAAGCTCAGGAGTCTTCATCACACCAGCAGTAATAAAGTGCAACTTGAAATCCTCCTCTTCGCCATCGGCAGTCTTGGGACGGATGACTTTGCATACAAAACGTTCGATGAAAGGCACAAACCAAATCAACAGCAGAGTATTCGAAACATTAAATGCCGAGTGGAAAGCAGCAAGTGCCATGGAAGCCTTGGTGGCAAACGAAGGGTCAGTATATGGCATGTCACGGTCAAAACCTACGATGCTGAAAACTGTGTTTGTAAATGGATTTAGCAAAAGGATGACCCAAAGCACACCGAGACAGTTGCAACTCAGATGGGCAAATGCAGCACGTCGGGCCGACGTATTGGCCGAGAGGGCGACAATATTCGAAGTGATGGTCGTTCCGATATTTTCGCCAAGAACGAGCATAATACCTTGGTCAATATGGAGCACACCTGTCGAACAGAGCGTCATAGTGATGGCCATAATAGCTGCCGAAGACTGTACGCAGAGCGTCAGAACGGTACCCATCAGCAAGAAGAGCAGCGACGTCCACACACTGGCATTGTTGAAATGCTGAAAGAAATTATGTACGACATCAGCATACTCACCTGTGACAGCCTCCGATCCTGTTGCCCTCAAGGTGCCGAGTCCAAGGAATAGGAAAGCCACGCCAAAGAGAAAGTCTCCCATGATTCGATGCTTCTTCATGTAGATGAGGATGATACCGAAGAAGAACATCGGATAAACGTAGTCCGTAATATTGAACGAGAATCCCAACGACATGATCCATGCCGTGACTGTTGTTCCGATGTGGGCTCCGAGGATAACGCTGATAGCCTGAACCAACGTCAATAATCCTGCGTTGACAAACGATACAGTCATCAGCGTAGTCGCTGTCGAGCTTTGGACAGCAGCTGTGACAAAGATTCCTGTCAACATACCAGTGAAACGATTAGTGGTCATAGCACCCAACACATGGCGCAGTTGTGGACCTGCCATTTTTTGCAGCGCATCGCTCATCGACTTCATGCCAAACATGAGCAGAGCCAAAGACCCCAGTAGTTTGAAAATAATCAAGGCGGACATTACGTAATATTGTTTATGATGATATAATAAGAGTGCAAAGATACAGATTATTTTCCGATTATCGAAATAATGCATCAGTTTTATGAGTTTTATTTCGATAATTGCTGGAATTTCATCCGAATTGTATATTTCATAGGAAATTTTCTGGCAAGAAGAATTAAAAGTTATCGATCCAAATCAACAACTCCTACCCAAAACGAAAAAAAAGAGACCCGAGCTATAGCAACTCGGGTCTCTCATGTAAGGTGGCGGCTTCCTACTCTCCCACTTTCGTAGTACCATCGGCGTTACAAGGTTTAACTTCTCTGTTCGGAATGGTAAGAGGTGGAGCCCTTGTGCTA
>JAFZBE010000062.1 GCA_017561935.1 Bacteroidales bacterium
CCACCTCCCCCTCCACCCATGACCACCCTTACCTGTGCCATCCAGTTGGGCTCCTCACGCATCTTGGCCGTAGCTGCCGAGAAGGATATGCCGAAAGGAACCCTCACCAACATACAGATCGAGAGCGAAGCCTCGACCGACTGCATCAGCCATGGCCGCATCGTAAATATCGAAAAGACGGCCATGCACATCCGCACACTCATCCAGAAACTCAGCAATCGTATGCGCACACCCATCGCCGCAGCCTATGTCGGCGTGGGCGGCATGTCGCTCCATTCGCTCGTCCAGCAGCCATCAGTCAAGATCCCCGACTACGATGTGCTGGCCTCCCTGCCTATCGGGCAGAACCAGCATCAGCTTGTCGTCGGCGAGAAGCGTATCCGCGAGAGCATTCGTGCCGCCATGGAACGTGCAGGCATCCGCCTCGTCGATATCATCGTCCTGCCCCTCGCCACCGCTACCATCCTCAAGAACACCGAGCGCCAGAAGGGCTGTGTCCTCGTCGATATGGGTGCAGGTACCACCACTGTCTCCATCTACAAAGGCAACGAACTCAAACACCTCGCTGTAATCCCCTTGGGAGGCGAGTGTGTCACCTACGACATCCAGTCGGCAGGCTGCACCTACGAAGATGCCGAGCGCATCAAGCGCGACTGGAGCGACGTCACCAATGAGGTGACACCCGAGTCGCCCGCTGGCAACACCCCCAGTGCCATGTTTGCCGAAAAGGCTCTCCCCATCCCGCAGAGCAAGCTCAACAACATCGCCCTCTGCCGTTACGAGGAGATTGCCGCCAACATCGAACATCAGATCGAAGCATCCGGCTTCAAGGGTCAGCTCGACGCAGGCTGTATCCTCACCGGTGGCGCCGCCTATCAGAATGGCATCACCGCCTTGTTGCTGCGTCGCCTCTCCACTACGCAGGTCGAGTCGCGTGCCTATCGCGAATCTGCCCAACTGGGCAGCGACCGCAAACCCCATCTCACCAGCCTTCTGGCCCTCCTCTCGTTCTGTACCGAGGATTGCCAGGCACCCAAGGCCACCCCTGCAATCGAGACGTCGCGGCCTGCACCCGCGACCCGTCCCGTTGCTCCTCAGCAGCCCGCAGCTGTTATTCAAAACGAGCCGTCGCTCGACATTCCCGATCGCGAACCCGAGCCGACAGCACCACCCGAGCCCGAACCCGAACCCGAGAAGAAACCCGAAAAGAAGCCAGAAGCGGAAGTTCGGCCCTCCACTTCCGTCAGCGAGGTTGTCGGACGTTTTATCAAGGATCTTTTCACTGGTCAGTAATTTAACAATTAGCATATATGGAAACTCAGAACGATATCAACAACGCAGCTCTCGATTTCGACTTTAAGCCAGCCCAGGAGAACCACTCCATCATCAAGGTTGTGGGGGTAGGTGGCGGCGGCTCCAATGCTGTCGAGCACATGTTCGAAACCGGCATCGAAGATGTCTCCTTCCTCATCATCAACACCGACAAGCAGGCCCTCGAAGGTTCCAACATCCCCAACAAGCTGCTTATCGGTGAGAAGGGACTCGGTGCAGGTGCCAAGCCCGAGATTGCACGCAACTTCGCCGAACAGTATGCCGACACCATTCGTCAGGCATTGACCGATGGCACCGAGATGGTCTTCATCACCGCAGGCATGGGCGGCGGAACGGGTACGGGCGCAGCGCCCATCGTGGCACAGATCTCCCATGAATTAGGCATCCTCACCGTCGGCATCGTCACCATCCCGTTCAAGTTCGAAGGCAAGAAGAAGATCCTCATGGCCCTCGAAGGCGTCAAGGCCATCGAGAAGTGGTGCGACGCCCTCCTCGTGGTCAACAACAACCGCCTCATCGACATCTATCCCGACCTCAACTTCGGCAATGCCTTCAGCAAGGCCGACGACACGCTCACCACGGCTGCCAAGTCCATCTCCGACATCATCAACAAGCGCGGATACATCAACCTCGACTTCGCCGATGTCTCCACCACTCTCCGCAACGGCGGCGTAGCACTCATCTCCACCGGCCGGGCCAAGGGCGAAGGTCGTCTCAGCAAGGCCATCGAGGCCGCCAAGACTTCCCCACTCCTGCAGGACAACAAGATCACCGATGCCAAGCATCTCCTCTTCGAACTCTGCTTCAGCCATCAGAACCCCATCTCTATGGCCGAGATTGCCGAGATGAACCACTTCGTCGATGGTCTCAACAGCGACATCGAGGTCATCTGGGGTGCCATGTACGACGACGAGCTTGGCGAAGACGTTCGCATCATCCTCCTCGCCAGTGGTTTCGCCATGAATCACAATACCGGTGACATCATTGTCGGTGCCCAGCTTGAGGACAAGGTCAAGGAGCTTCAGCAGCAGTTGCGCGCGGCCATTGCCGAACACAAGAACCAGGTGGGCGAGTTCGACGGCTATCAGGAAGCTGCCGATATCCTGCTAAATGCCCTCCGCGATGCAGCCGTCAAGGCCGACAACTTCACCATCGACGATTCACTCGACGACGAAATCACCCGCCTCGACATGGCTTACCAGCAGGCTTGCGACAAGAAACTCGAGATCATCCGCGCCATCGAAGCCGAGATTGAGCGCAAAAAGCTCGAACAGCAGGAACGCGAGATTCGCGAAAAGATTGCCGCCCTCGAGGAACAGCTTCGACAAACCACCTTCCGGGTTGCGCAGCCCGACCCCGTACCCGTCACTCCCGAGCCAACCGCAACCGTGGCTCCATCGCCAGTGCCTCCAACGGCCGTCACTCCGGCTCCTGCAGTCACCACGCCCGAGCCCACACTCTTCGACCAGCCCGAACCCGCGGCACCTGTGGCCCAACCCGTCACGGTCACGCCACCCACTCCCGCGGCACCCGTCACTCCTGCCGCTCCCACGCCCCGTACAGCCACCGATCCCATCGACGGCATCGAGGCCATCCGTCATTTCTACGGTGAAGAGACCGCCAACCGCATGCTCCTCGACGACACCCGCAAGGCCTACTACACCCTCGACGAGCAGGACCTCACCAACGAGGAACTCATCGAGCGCCTTGAACGTCTGCCCGCCTACAACCGCAAGCTCTCCGACCTCGGCCAGCTCCGTTCTGTCAGCCGCCAATCCGCCAAGACACGTCCCGCAAGCCAGCCCGGAGGCATCGAGAAGACGCTCGACCTTTAATCCCCTCCCTCCATGCCCAAGCAAAAATTAACCACCCGACAGATCGTCGTACGCACCCTCTTCATCCTCTTGTCCATCACCCTCATCACGTGGTGTTTCCCCCGTCAGGAGAACTTCCACTACGAGTACGAGGTGGGCAAGCCCTGGCGTTATGCACGCCTCACCGCGCCCTTCGATTTCCCGATCTACCGCAGTGACTCAGCAGTGATGCAGATCGAGGACAGTATCCGCAATCAGATCGTCCCACGCTACACCTTCGATGCCACGGTGGCACCTGCCGCCATGCAACAGCTCGAACGGTCGGGAGCCAAACTCCCTGCCGAAGCAGCCACGCACCTCCAGCAGACGCTTGAGCAAATCTATCAGCGGGGCATCATCACAGGCGAGGAGCAGGACCGTCTGCTCAAGGTGCATCCCCAGGAGGTCATCCTCATCAATGGCGATGACGTGACCACCGTGCCCAAGCAAACACTCCTCAGCGAACTGCAAGCCTATGAACTCCTGCGCAACGACTCGCTCTTCGCCCAGGCCTACGAAGCCTTGCCCCTGCAGCGGCTGCTCAGCAGCAACCTCGTCAGCGACACTGCAGCCATGAACCTCGAGTACAAGCGTCTGCGCCAGCAGGTGAGCTACACCAGCGGCGTGGTTCTCGCCGAAAGCCGCATCATCGACAATGGCGAGATTGTCACCCCGCGCACCTTCGACATCATCAATTCCTATCGCCGTGAGCAGCAGAATCGCCGCAGCCTTTCGTCTGGTATTGCCTGGGAGTGGGTGGGTCGCATCTCTGTCGTAGCCCTCCTGATCTGCGGTATCCTCGTCTTCCTTGGGCTCTATCGTCGCCACGTCTATATCCGGCAGGTCAACATCTTCGTCATCATCGGCTCCATCACCATCATGGCTATCCTGACATCCCTCGCCAGCCACATGGAGATATTCGCCGTCTATCTGGTGCCCATTGGCATAGTCACCATCATCGTCAGCACCTTCTTCGGTTCGCGCACGGCGTTCTTCTGCCACATCGTCATGGTGCTGCTCTGCTCGTTCATCGCACCCTCTCGCTTCGAATACGTCATCATCCAAAGCATCGTCGGCATGATCATCGTGTTCAGTCTCAAGGATGGTCTGCAGGACCGCAAGCAGCTGATGCACACCTGCGTCTTTGCAGGCATCGGATATCTGGGAACCTATCTCATCTACACCCTCGCCAACCAGGCCACCTTGGCAGGAGTCTCCGGATCCGTCGCCACCATGATGGTGCTCAATGCCATCCTCCTGCTCCTGTCATACCTTATCATCTACAGCTTCGAGAATATCTTCGGATTCACCTCTGGCGTCACGCTCGTCGAACTATGCAACATGGGCAAAGGCCTGCTGCTCCGTCTGTCGGAAGAAGCCCCGGGAACCTTCAACCACTCCCTCAACGTTGCCAACCTCTCGGCAGCCGCCGCCAAGGAGATTGGTGCCAATATCGCCCTCGTGCGAACAGGTTCGCTCTATCACGACATCGGCAAACTCGCCAGCCCGAACATGTTCACCGAAAACCAGCAGTACAACAACCCGCTCAATGACCTCTCGATCGAAGATGCCGTGCTCACCATCAAGCGGCATGTCACCAATGGTGTGCGTCTCGCCGAGAAGCAAAAGCTCCCCGACGACATCACGGGCTTCATCCGCACCCATCACGGCTGTTCGCAGGTAAGGTACTTCTTCATCAAATGGTGTAACGAGCATCCCGATCAGGAGCCCGACCGCGACTTCTTCTCATATTCTGGCCCCGACCCCGTGACCAAGGAACAGGCCATTGTCATGATGGCCGACAAGATCGAAGCCGCCTCACGTTCCCTCAAGCAGCCCACCCGCAAGAGCATCCGCGAATTGGTCGAAAAGCTCATCGGCGACATCCTCAACGATGGTCGCCTCAACGATGCCGACATCTCCCTTCACGAGATCCAGCAGTGCAAGGAAGTCTTCATCGCCCAGCTCATCACCATCAACCACGCCCGCATCGAATACCCCACCCTCAACGCAGATACTGCAGCCGCCAAGGCCCAGACCCCCTCTAATCCCCCTGCTTAGGGGGAGGAACCAAGCACCGGCAAGCAAGTTCCCCCTTGCTCCAAGCTTTGCTCATGCGCACCGAAGGAAGCAACCCTTCGAACCCTCCAGAACCCTTCGAACCCTTCAGAACCCCTCTCGACCCCATGATTGACCCCATCTACTCCCCCAATCCCGACCGCTACGACGGACTGATGCAGTACCGTCGCTGCGGACGTTCCGGTATCCTCATGTCCGCCCTCTCCCTCGGTTTCTGGCACAACTTCGGCAGCATCTCCAACTTCGCCAACAGCAAAGCAATGATGCACTATGCCTTCGACCACGGCATCACCTGCTACGACCTCGCCAACAACTACGGCCCCACCTACGGCACCGCCGAAGAGACCTTCGGGCGCATGATGGACCTCTCTTTCCGTCCCTATCGCGATGAGATGTTCATCACCACCAAGGCAGGCTACGACATGTGGCCAGGGCCCTACGGCAACTGGGGCTCGCGCAAGTATCTCATCTCATCGCTCGACCAGAGTTTGCGCCGCATGCACCTCGACTACGTCGATCTCTTCTACAGCCATCGTTACGACCCCAACACCCCGCTCGAAGAGACGCTGCAGGCCCTCGTCGATATCGTGCGGCAAGGCAAGGCCCTCTACGTCGGCATCTCGCGTTGGCCCATCGAAGCCGCTGAGTTCGCCTATCGCTATCTGCATGAACGCGATGTGCCTTGCCTATGCTATCAAGGCAAGTACAACATCCTCTATCAGGACGACGACCAGGGAGGCATTCTCGCCAGTGCAGCCGATGCAGGAGTAGGCTATGTAGCCTTCAGTCCCTTGCAGCAGGGCTTGCTCACCGACCGCTATCTCAACGGCATCCCGCAGGGCAGCCGCATGTCGCGTCGCGAAGCACTCACCCCCGACGACCTTACACCCACGTTGCTCGAGCAGCTCCGCGACCTCGCCGAACTTGCTGCCCAGCGCGGCGAATCGCTTGCCGACATGGCCCTCGCCTGGTGCCTCCGCCGTCCCGAAGTCACCTCTGTCATCATCGGTGTCAGCAGCGTTGCCCAACTCGAAGACAACCTCCGCGTGCTCGACTCGCAGTCATTCAGCGCCGAGCAACTCGACATCATCGAGGACATCATCCATCAGAAGTGACCGAATGACGAAACAATGCGGAAACGCGTCCGACTTTTTGGCGTGTTTCCGCATTTTATAAGGGCTTGCCCGACTTTGAGCGGAGGTCTCACAATTTGAGATTGCTCGCCGTGGGGTTAGGGTTCATTCTGCGTATTGCTTCATGAATGAAGGCGGCGCTTGCTTTTGGTCTTTCTGAAATTGTCTGCATATTCCTGGCATTGGTAGGAGAAAGGCTTTTTCCCCGACATGTGTGTGTTCTGCTCGCGATGCCCCATTTCTCCGCTTTGGGACAGAGCGCTTGCAAAATCTGCAACACCTCATCGCTCCTCCTTCAATTCGGTGGTGCAGTTGTCCGTATGCCTTACGTCAGCAGAAAGGCTTCACCCTCCTTCATGGCAGATCCCGACACTCTGCACATCGAAGCCCTTCGTCTAACAATCCTTTTCTGCTGTGGTACAAAAGCAGTGCAATTTCATAAAGTCCCTGCTATCGAATAGTGACGTCTTCTACACGAAAGCAGTTGATTTGAGTAATTTCACTTCATGATGTCAAAGATCTTACTGCAAAGGTACGCATTTCTCAGGAAGAATCGCCTAAAATGAGTCCTAGTTCTGCAGTTTTAACAGAAGTTTAGATAAAGTTTTGTCAATTACTCTCTCATTTATCGAAAAATCTTGCTACCACAGACATAGTCTACCTAATCAGGAAACATGTCTATTTATTCAGGACGTGTCTATTTATTCAGGAAAACGTCTACATTTTTAGGGAAAACCAGCTTAACGTGTCTACTGCTGGTAGGAAAAGACACAAAAAGACAAACTATAAAAAATCACAAAAATCACAAAAATCATTCTCACTTTATCAAAAGTGTTGATAGCTCTTCGCGCGTAATATTTTATTATTATAATTAATTTATAATATTTTAAATTTAAAATTTAATGCAGTAAAACGCATCCCCCTTAAAATCAATTGTCCCCCACGTAAAATGAAAAATGATAATTGATAAATGTGATTTTTTGCACAAATAATGCAATTATTGGATGCAGAAGGTGTTTCTTTCTTTCGCCTGGTACTTCATGGTGAGATAGATTCTGGCAAATGGTGCATTTGAATCGGCATCATAATGTCACTTTTGCATTAAAAAAAATGCAGTATTTGCGGTATTCTGCGTTTTAGATGTGCAGTTTTTTCCGATTTTCTGCTTTTTTTCGTGTGAAGTTGATATATTTGCACAAAAAAGAACCGAAAAACCATGAGCAAAAAACCATTATTTGTCATCGCTTGGATGATTTTAGCTTCCCTTGTCAGTTTCGGACAAGGGGAACTCGAACGTACAGTTCGTTATGATGCAGCCTCCGGTTTCACCATCATCACCGACACCATCGGGATTGACCTGTCGAGCCTTTCAACCCCAGTTTCGAACATGGAGTTGGAATTCGTGATGGATTATCGTGGGAACAATCTGTATTTCTTCGATGCACGTAACTACACGGCATTTAATAATTTTGATTATAGGGACAAGTATCACCTTGTTTCCGTCTCACCCGGTAATGAAAGACAAACTATCATCGAAATACCACCTAAAACCAGATTTGGGTGGCTTAGTTACTTTTTGTGCTCCAAGAATAACCAATTGTATCTTTGGTATTCGCGAGAATCCAAAAACAAAAAACCAGACCTCTGTTGGGATGACAACAGTCAACGTTGGATCGAGACGGACATTTTTTCGACCACCTGCTACGAAGACGAAGACTTTGCAGTGTCGTTCGAACCACAAGGAGAATGGGGACTTTTCACCTGCTTTCATGACAAGCAGACGGGGTTGAAGCATCTCTTCGATGCCGATATGGACAAGATTGTACGATATCACGACACCTATTACATCATCAGCAAGGCGGTCATCTACGAAGTCAAGGACCCCCGCAAGGGATGGGTGATGGACAATACCCCTTATGATAAATGGGGATACCATACACCCAAGGCCAAAACATTTATCTCCTCAAAATACAAGAGTTATTGGGATTACGAGTATTATATGGGTGACGACCAGAGCCCCGACACCCTGTATTTCACAGGATTTATTCACGATGACAACTTTTACGTCCTGGCGGGTAATACGGACGAACTGTTCCTTGCCCAAGTCCGTCCTACAGGCCAACCCAAGTTTCAAAAGGTCCTGACGCTGGAGAAAATAGGGCATGACTTGCCCTTTAGTCCATATATGTCGAACAACTGGAATCCGTATCGGTCATTGTGCATGTTCCATGGGAACTGCAATTCCGATGTGATTCTTGATATGAAGTCCGACACCATACATTTCACCTACCTTCGAACCAACCCCGACACATTGCAGTATCTTGGACCAGCTGTTTGGCCAAAGATGATGGACTATCTCACCGACAACATTGGGAAGGTGACGATGGACGATGTGGCACAATTTGAGAAGCAAGTTGGTGGAAAGGCCGGTAAGGGAATCAAGGAAAGCTCCATGAATCACTGCTTCCCACAATCTGGAGACAGTCTTTACGAACTGATCACCTATTACCATGCAATAGATGAAAACGATTCATTCGAAGTCGAATATTGCCGTCATAAGGAATCGAATGTCGCAGCCGCTGTTTTCATCGAGTTCGAACAAACACGATACTACCATGTGGAAAACAGATTTTTTGATGAATCAAGAACGATAACAGAAGAAACACTGTCTGAATTCATGGAGCAGTATCTTGCCTCTCCTCCCGACTCTATTAATATGGATAACACAGTTTATCCAAGGAAGTATTGGCATAGGAATGAGCACACCTATTTTCTCGTTGGGGACCGTATCACCATCTACTGAGCTCCATTCGCCAATCGATTCTCAAACCAGTATCCCCTTGATCAATGATCCATCGTGTATGAAGGTTCGGACATAAGGATGAAGCCCAATGTGATCAGGCAGAAATGGCGGAAACTAAATCCTAAGGTGTTAAAAAACAAGGCTTGCCCCGATTTAGGGCAAGCCTAAAGTGTTGACAGTTCTTGAGGGATGCAAATCAAAATGGATGTCTTAACAAAAGGATAGTATAGAACCAGCTCATCATCAATGAAGGTGAACCCACCAATCCCCAAATAATAAACACGAGACAATTGATGATAATAAACAGCCAATCAAAGACACGCAATAATTTCTCAGGGGTAAATAATGAGATTATAAATCGAAACAAGCAACAGATTGCCAAAAATACATGCCAGAGAATAACGCTAATGAACAACTTCATTGGTTCTTTAGTCGGTGATTTCCACCCGATGTATTGAATAATACTATAGAGGGAACACAATATGATAAATATGTAAAAGAAACTATATTTTGGTTTCTTCCTACTCTTTTTCTATAATAATATTATCGGTTATATTTCTTTTTTTTTTATGAGCGAGAAAGGGCTGACGTATTCTGTGCTTCGATGAAGGAATGGTCAAGAGATTTCATAACAAGTCGATGTCTTCCAGAGTCCAATCAAGAAAAACCTCACGTATCATTTCTGCTAAAGTATTATAAACGACCTCGGGTGTATCATTTGTGTAATCATATTCACTATCCCAAAATACAATATTGTTGTCACGAATATCAAAACAATAGTGATTTCCCCCTCCATCTGGACTAAAGGGAATCAGGTGCAAAGGCATAGGGTTACATACTTCGAAATGTTCAAATTGGTATGCATCATCTATTGAAAAATAGCGGGCATCTTTAATGGGTAAACCTAGAATTTCAGATCCCAAAAGATTTATGCCATTACATTGTTTTATAAGATGTTTATATTCACTTGGTAAAGTAACATTCCATTTGCTCTCAAAAGAGCGAATGGAATCCTCCGTAGCAGGGCCATTGATTGTAATGTATTTTTCTGGAATACTATATAGGATTTTCAAAACATCATTAATATCGTTTTCCATAATCGAAAAAACAATAGGTTTCGGGTGCAAATATAATCTGTTTTTTGGGTTTACGCAAATTTTTTATACGAAAATATCCAAAAATACGTAAATGTTTGCGTTGAAAATATCCAAAAATACGTAAATGTGACGAAAAAGGCACTTTCCAAAAGGGAAGCGCCTTACTATTTTGGGAAATCAAGTTATCAAACGAAATTATACCACACCTTGGGCCATCATGGCACGAGCGACCTTCATGAAGCCTGCCACATTGGCGCCCTTGACGTAGTTGATGTATCCATCGGGCTCCTTGCCGTAACGGATGCATTGCTGATGGATTCCGTGCATGATTTCGTGCAGACGCTTATCAACGTCGGCAGCACTCCAGCTGATGTGTGCGGCATTCTGACTCATCTCGAGACCAGAGGTGGCTACACCACCCGCATTGACGGCCTTGCCGGGAGCAAAGAGCATCTTCTTCTCGAGGAAGAGGTCGATGGCTTCGGGTGTGCATCCCATGTTGGAGATTTCGGCCACGCACTGAACGCCATTGGCAATAAGCTGGGCGGCATCGTCGCCATTGAGCTCGTTCTGTGTGGCGCAAGGCAGGGCGATGTCGCACTTGCGTTCCCATGGGCGCTTGTCGGGATAGAAGGTAGCCTCGGGGAACTCATCGGCGTAGGGTGCCACGATGTCGTTGCCCGATGCACGCAGTTCGAGCATGTAGTCGATCTTCTCGCCGCTGATGCCTTCGGGATCATAGACGTATCCGTCGGGGCCGGAGATGGTGATGACCTTGGCACCCAGCTGAGTGGCCTTGGTGGCTGCACCCCAGGCTACGTTGCCGAAGCCCGAGATGGCTACGGTCTTGCCCTTGATGTCGATGCCGGCATCCTGCAGCATCTCGTTGACGAAGTAGAGTCCGCCGAAGCCTGTGGCCTCGGGACGAACGAGCGAGCCACCATATTCGAGGCCCTTGCCGGTGAGCACGCCGCTGAAGTCGCGCGTGATGCGCTTGTACTGTCCGAAGAGGTAGCCGATCTCGCGAGCGCCCACGCCGATATCACCTGCCGGAACGTCGATCTCGGGACCTACATAGCGATAGAGCTCGGTCATGAACGACTGGCAGAAGCGCATGATTTCGGCTTCGCTCTTGCCACGGGGCGAGAAGTCGGAGCCACCCTTGCCACCACCCATGGGGAGCGTAGTGAGCGAATTCTTGAACGTCTGCTCGAAGCCGAGGAACTTGAGGATGGAGAGGTTGACCGAAGCGTGGAAACGCAGGCCTCCCTTATATGGGCCGATGGCCGAATTGAATTGCACACGATAACCGAGGTTGACCTGTGTCTTGCCACGGTCGTCCACCCAGGGCACACGGAAGATGATGATGCGTTCGGGTTCTACGAGGCGTTCGAGAAGAGAAGCGCGCTCGAATTCGGGGTGCTTGTCGTAAACGTCTTTGATGGAAATGAGAACTTCACGTACGGCCTGAAGGTATTCCTTCTCACCTGGATGCTTTTTCTCCAGGTTGGCCATGAATTGTTCAATGTTCAACATAGCGTTTTTTGATTTTTGGTTTAATAGTTGATGATTTTAGTTGATGTACTATCTTTTTGCAAGCAAACTGTTTTTGGCAACGGGTGAATTTCATGGGCTCGGCTAACAATTTGCAGATGCAAAGATGAAGAAACTAAATGACACTTCCAAATTATTTTGCAAAAATCTTTTCTTTTGGTTGGAATTGTTGAAAATATGATGTATCTTTGCAGCCGTAAATTGCAAAATACCGAATGGATAAGCGAAAGAAATATCTGGAGATGGCCCTCTCGGTCGATGACCCCAAAGTCGTCGGCGGCAAGGGACTGAACAAGATACCTGACCCCGAGAAGGAACCTCTCTGGAAGCGTTACCTTGAGAAGTTCAAGGAACCGCTAATCATTGTCCTCCTTGGTGCCTTCTGTCTCTCATGTCTGGTTTCGGCCTACGAGATTTACGACACGGGCAACTGGCGCCTGCTGTTCGAGCCCGTGGGAGTCTTTTTTGCCATCCTGCTTTCGACGGGTGTGGGTTTCATCTTTGAGGTGAAGGCCGACCGTGAGTTTGATGTGCTCAATCAGGTGAAGGACACACAGCCGGTGAAGGTGCTGCGTCGTCCCTGGAGAGACGCTCATCCGCAAATGTACAGCATTCCGAAGATGGATGTGGTGGTGGGTGATGTGGTGCGCATCGAGAGCGGCGACCAGCTGCCTGCCGACGGCCTGCTGGTGGTGGCCAATGCGCTGCGTGTCGATGAATCGATATTCACGGGCGAGCCTTATCAGGACAAGTTCACACCCGACCAGAAGGACTATCACAAGTATTCCGAATCGGCCTATCCTGCCGACCGTGTGCTGCGAGGCAGTACGGTGATCGAGGGCAACGGCGTGTATGTGGTTGACAAGACGGCTGTGGATAGCGAGGAGGGGCGTGGCGTGGCTTTGACGCGCGAGGGTTCGGAGGTGAAGACCCCCCTCAACCGCCAGTTGGACCAGTTGGGACGCTGGATTTCGTATGCCAGTTTTGCCATAGCCATGCTTATCGTGGCGGGACGTCTGGTTTACTATTTCGCTTTCGGCGACGTGCCCGACAAGATGGAGCCCCTCGTCATCGTCGGCTTCATACTCCAGTCGCTGATGCTGGCCATCACGCTGATTGTGGTGGCCGTGCCCGAGGGTTTGCCCATGAGCATCACCGTGAGCCTCGCTTTGAGTATGCGGCGGATGTTGCGGGAAAACAATCTGGTGCGCAAGCTTCATGCCTGCGAGACGATGGGTGCGACGACCGTGATCTGTACCGACAAGACAGGTACGCTGACACAGAACCGCATGTCGGTGGTCGAACACCGTTTCTTCGGAGAGTTTGACCGCGAGGAGCTGGCCTTGGGCATCAGCGTGAATAGCACGGCGGCTCTGACCGTGGAACGCAAGCCCATCGGCAATCCTACGGAGGGTGCGCTGCTGATGTGGCTCGACACGTTGGGCTTCGACTACCAGCAGTTGCGCGATAGTGCCAGGGTGGTGGAGCAGCAGCCGTTTTCGACCCAGACGAAATACATGCTCACCAAGGTTAACAAGGATGACTCCATCGTGACGTTCATCAAGGGTGCCCCCGAACTGCTGCTGAGCCGTTGCGATGAGATTGCCGGAGGCGTGACGAAGCGGGAGGTGGAGGAACTGCTGGCTTCGTACCAGCAGCGTGCCATGCGAACCCTGGGCTTTGCCATGCAGCGTGACGACGGCCCCAGAACATTCATCGGCGTGGTAGGCATTGCCGACCCCATCCGTCCTGACGTGGCCGAGGCCATCCACTTGTGCAAGGACGTGGCAGGTGTGAGGGTCATCATCGTCACCGGCGACACCGTGGGTACGGCCAACGAGATCGGGCGCGAGATTGGGTTGCTTGGTGAGGGCGAACTCGACAAGACCTTGCAAGGCCCCGATTTCGCCATCCGTTCAGACTCTGAGCTGCGCGAACTGCTGCGCGACTATCGCATCCGCATCATTGCCCGTGCACGCCCCGAGGACAAGGCTCGACTGGTGACGCTATTGCAGCAGAATCGCGAGGTGGTGGCCGTGACGGGCGACGGCACCAACGATGCACCGGCCTTGGCGAAGGCGCAGGTGGGCCTTTCGATGGGCTCGGGTACTTCGCGTGCCAAGGAGGCTTCGGACATCACCATCATTGACGACTCGTTTGCTTCGATCAACAAGGCCATCCTGTGGGGACGCAGCATCTACTGGAACATCCGCCGATTCATCATCTTCCAGACGACGATCAATGTGTGTGCGTGCCTGGTGGTGCTGCTGGGTGCCATCACGGGCCTGGATTCGCCGCTCAACGTGACGCAGATGCTGTGGGTAAACCTCATCATGGACACATTCGCAGCAGGTGCCCTGTCGTCGCTCCCCGCCGACCCGAGGGTGTTGCACGACAAGCCGCGTTCGTCGAAGGAACACATCGTCAATCGCCAGATGGGTTGGCGCATCGCCCTGTGGGGACTCGGATTCTTTGTAATAATGACGGGTATCTGGCAGTTGCTTTACCACACCGAACTGAAGCAGGTGGCCGACCTCTTCAATATGGATGCGCTGGTCACCTATTTCAAGGAGTTCTTCAAAGGGCATCGGGGCAAGTTGTCCCTTTCGGCCTACGAACACGGCATCTTCTTCACCTTCTTTGTGGTGCTGCAGTTCTGGAACCTGTTCAATGTGCGCTATTTCCGCACCGATAGCAGTTTCCTGATGGAGGTGCATCACTTCTTCACCGACCGCGAACGCTTCAAGCAGTCGTATAGCCCGGGCTTCCTTTTTGTGGCTGCAGTTATTCTGGTGGGTCAGTTCATCATCGTCAACCTCCTGCCCGAATTCTTCGAGGTGGAACCTCTCAGCCTTGAAGATTGGGGCATTATCCTACTGGTCACCTCTCCTGTCTTCATCCTCCCCGAGTTGTGGAGGACAATCAGATCAATTACCGGCAAGCGGCAGTACTGAGTCCGCGATTGCGGAGCAATGCCTCGATGCCGGGTTTGCGACCACGGAAATTGATGTACATCTTCAGACCAGTATCGATGCCGCCGGGCTCAAGACAGGTCTTGCGATAACGGAGGGCAAGATCGGAATTGAAGATGTCGCCCGTCTCCTTGAATGCCTCGAACGCATCGCAATCGAGCACTTCCGACCAAAGGTAGCTGTAATAGCCTGCGGTGTAGCCGCCGCCCATGGTGTGACTGAAGTTGGTGACGCGATAACGGGGGAGAATTTGACGTGGAATACCACGTTCCTGCAACTTTTTGGTCTCGAATTCGATGACATCAAGATCCTCGGGGATCTCGGTGAGGGTGTGCAGGTCCATATCTACGAGCGATGCTGCGAGATATTCAACGGTGGCAAAGCCTTGGCCATACTTGCTGCTCTCGTCGAGCTTCTTGACGAGTTCCATGGGGATGACCTCACCGGTCTTGTAGTGCTTGGCATAGACCTTGAGCACCTCGGGCTCGGTGGCCCAATGTTCGTTGAGCTGCGAGGGGAGTTCGACGTAATCCGACTCGACATCGTAGGTGGCGTTGTAATGGACATCGTGGAGCATGAAGTGCATGGCATGACCAAACTCGTGGAACATGGTGGTGACGTTGTCGATGCTCTGGAGGGCAGCGCCTTCGGCATTCGGACGAGTCATGTTGCAGACGTTGATGGTGATGGGAATCTGTCGCACCTCATTGCCCAACGAATCGAGGACGTAGGTCTGGGGACGCAGGTCGGTCATCCAAGCACCGGCTCCCTTGCCATCGCGTGGGAAATAGTCGTTGTAGAAGATGGCCACGAGCTTCTTGTCGCGATCATAGACCTCCCATGTCTGTGTCTCCTTGCTGTAGGTTGGCACCTGTCCGGTAATCTCCTTGAAGGTCAGGCCATGGAGCTTTTCAGCCACATAGAAGATGCCCTTGAGGACGTTGTTGATCTCGAAGTATTCGGCAATCTTCTCTTCGTCGATGGCATACTTGGCGGCCTTTGCGCGGCTTGAGTAGAACATGTAGTCCCAGCCTTCGGGCTCGCAGGTGAGGCCGTCCTTTTTCATTTCGACACGGATGTCGGCAAGTTCCTGGTTGACCTTTTCGACGGCAGGCCCCCACACGGCGTTGAGCAGGTCATAGACGTTCTCCTCGTTTTCGGCCATGCGGTATTTCAGGATCTGTTCGGCACAGTTCTTGAAGCCAAGCAGCTTGGCACGTTCGAGGCGCAGGCGGACGAGCTCGGCACAGATGGCCTTGTTGTCCCATTCGTTGTTCTGATTGCCTCTGTTGTAATAGGCATCATACACCTTACGGCGCAGCTCGCGGTTGGTGCAGTACTGGAGCACGGGGTTGCACGAAGGACGTTGCATGTTGAACATGTATTTGCCCTCCTGACCCTGCTGCCTGGCCATCTCGGCTGCCGCCTGGATATTTGCCTCGGGGAGTCCGTCGAGCTCGTCCTTCGAGTCAACGGTGACGTAGGTGTTGTTGGTCTCGTGCAGCAGGTTCTGGGTGAACTTGGTCTGCAGGGCGCTGATCTTGGCATTGAGTTCGCGCAGCTGGTCCTTCTGTTCCTCGTTGAGTTCGGCACCACGCTTGGCAAACGCCTCGTAGGTCTTCTTTAACACCGACATCTCTTCGTGGTTCAGGATTTCCTTTTCCACTTCGGGTTGCTCAATGCCCATCTTGTAGTGTTTGTCATAGACCGTCTTGACGCGTGCAAAAAGCTGTGGATTGAGGTAGATGCCATCGGAGTGGGCGGTCAGCACCGGCGAGTATTTGGTCTGCAGTTCCTCAAGCTCGGGGGTGGAGTTGCTCGACGAGAGGTCCTCGAAGATGAGGACTGTCTGGTAGAGCAGTTGTCCGCTCTTGTCGAGTGCAGCGATGGTGTTTTGGAAGGTGGGTTCATCAGGGTTTTCGCAGATGTCCTTCACCTCGCGCTTATGTTCCTCCATGCCCAGCTCGATGGCCTCACTGAAATGTTGGGGAGTGATGCGGTCGTAATCGATGATGCCATATTTGGCGGTGGGTTCGTTGAGGAGCGGATTGCCGCCCTTGTTCTTCTCCCCTTGGGTCGAACAGGAGAGAGTAATTGCACTGATAAGTGCCATGATGCTTAGTGTATTGGTTTTCATTCTTGAAGGGGTTTGATGGGTACAAAAATACTCATTTTTTGGCCAACTGCCAAAAAAGAAGAGATAAAAGTGAAAAAATAGTGCAAAATCGGGTGGAAAAATTGGACTTATGGGAAAAAAGCATTATATTTGCACCGATTATACCAATAATAATTATACACATGAAATATCCAACCATCCTTTTGACCCTGGTCGGTCTGCTCGGCCTTACGGCATGTGAGCAGTCGGAACCGACTGTCGAAAACAATCTGACACTTCATTACAGTCAGCCGGCACAGTACTTCGAGGAAAGCCTGCCCATCGGCAATGGTGGTCTCGGAGCATTGATCTATGGCGGTGTGGCCGAAGAACACATTTCGCTTAACGACATCACGCTTTGGTCGGGAGAGCCCGACCTCATCCCCTGGACACCCAATGCCTACAAGAACCTGCCGAAGGTGCGTGCCATGCTCGACAAGGAGGATTATCGGGCAGCTGAAAGAGAGAACATGAAGATCGAGGGACACAACAGCGAGCTCTACCAGCCGCTGGGCACCCTGCTCATCACCGACCTGAAGGGCGAGGGCGAATGCAGCTCATACTCCCGTTCGCTCGATCTGGACAAGGCGATGGCATACGTTGCCTACGAGATGGCCGACAAGAGCCGTGTGGAGCGCGAGAGCTTTGCTTCGGCTCCCGATTCGGTGATTGTGGTCAGGCTGAAGTCCTACAACACGTCGTTGAACCAGCGCATCCGTCTGGCTTGCCCCCTGCCGAGCGTGATCAGCGTGGAGCCCGGCAAGATCTACACCGAGGGCTACGTGGCATATAGCACCAAGCTCAAGAAGGGCGAGGCCGATCGTTTCCATTACGATGCGAACCGAGGCATACATTTCCGCACCGAAGTGCGCATCCAGGCCCCCGAGGGCTGCGTAAATGTGGAGGGAGACACGGCGCTCGTGATCAGCGGCTGCGACGAAGCCATCCTGGTGCTGACCAATGTGACCAGTTTCAATGGTCCATACAAGGATCCCGCCACCGAAGGTCGTGACTATCGTACGGCTGTGGCCCAGCGTCTCGACAATGCCATGTCGAAGAATTACCAGACGCTGCAGGCTCGCCACCTCGAGGATTATCAGCGTCTCTTCCATCGCGTGTGCCTTGACTTGGGACAGACGGCCGACTCGATCCTTGCCCTCGACACCGACAAGCAGCTTTTGCTCAATGATGATGCCGACTATTTCAATCCCGACCTTGAGGAACTTTATTTCCAGTACGGACGTTACCTGCTCATCTCGTCAAGCCGTACCGAGGGCGTGCCTGCCAACCTGCAGGGCCTTTGGAACGAGAGCATGACACCACCGTGGAGCTGCAACTATACGGTTAACATCAACGTGGAGGAGAACTACTGGCCTTCGGAGGTCGGAGCTTTGCCCGAGATGCATAACTCGATGCTGACATGGATCAAGCGCTTGCCCAAGAGCGGTGCCATCTCGGCACAGAACTACTACGGCGCTACCATCACCGAGGAGCAGGGTGTGCCCACGTGGGTGGTTTGCCACAACAGCGACATCTGGTGCATGACCAATCCTGTGGGTTATCAGAACGAGAGTCCGATGTGGTGCTGCTGGCCTATCGGTGGTGCTTGGGTTTCGACCCACCTTTGGGAGCACTATATGTTCACGCAGGACCGAAAGTTCCTTGCCGAGGCCTATCCTGTGATGAAGGGTGCAGCACGATTCCTGCTGCAATGGCTTTACGAGAAGGACGGCTACCTGATGACCTATCCTTCTACGACACCCGAGAACGAATACAAGTTGGCCGATGGCTTCGAAGGCGCGACGTTCTATGGAGGTTCAGCCGACGTTGCCATGATTCGCGAACTTTTGAACGACGTACGCAGTGCTGCGAATGTGCTCTATGGCGAAGAGGTGACTAAGGATGATGCCGCCTTCCTCGAACAGGTGAACAAGACCTTGGAGAAGCTGCTTCCCTACAAGATCGGCGCAAAGGGCAACCTGCAGGAATGGTACTTCGATTGGGATGACAAGGATCCGCACCATCGTCACCAGTCACATCTATTCGGCCTGTACCCAGGACACCATATTTCGGTGGATGCCACTCCGGAACTGGCCCAGGCATGTGCCAAGACGCTCGAGATCAAGGGCGACAAGACCACAGGCTGGAGCGCCGGCTGGAGAGTCAACCTGTTTGCCCGTCTGCGTGATGCCCAGGGTGCATACCATATCTTCCGCAAGCTGATGACGTTTGTGCATCCTCAGAATTACCGAGGAGAGGATCGTCGTCGTGGAGGAGGCACTTATCCTAATCTTTTCGATGCCCATTCGCCATTCCAGATTGACGGCAACTTTGGCGGCACGGCCGGTGTGATGGAGATGCTTGTGCAGAGCCGTTGGATCGGCGAGAATGAGAGTGAAGCTATCCTGCTTCCCGCCTTGCCTGAACAGTGGAAGGCTGCCGGCCATATCAAGGGCGTGCGCCTGCGTGGCGGCTACGAGCTCAGCATGGAGTGGCAGGATGGCAAGGTGACCAAGATCGACGTCGTGAGTCACCGCCCATCGCCCGGCAAACTGCATGTTAAGTCTTTGGATGGCCAGAGCTGGGAGTATTAAAAAATGAATAATATGAAAAAGACTTTATTGATGCTTGTGGTGGCAGCACTTGCATGGGCTGCACAGGCACAGGATTCATTGCGAGTAACCATCTTTGGTGACAGTTATTCCACTTTCGAGGGATACTTGACACCCAAATACAACGAACCGTGGTACTTTACTCCCGAGAACCCTCATCACGCGAAGGGCAACGACGTGACACGCGTCGAACATACCTGGTGGTGGCAGGTCATCGACCAGATGGGTTGGAAACTTGAGATGAACAACTCGTACAGCGGTTCGACAGTAGGTTACGCGGGTTACAACTACGACAACTACAAGCCGCGTTCGTTCAACACCCGTGTCGAAAACCTCGGCAACCCCGACATCATCCTCTCGTGCTGCATCACCAACGACTCGTGGACGGGTGAACTGGTTGGCAACTACAAGTGGGCCAATTGGACCGACGATGATCTGTGGTTCTTCCGTCCTGCCATGGCTCGTCTTTGCAGCGTCATTAAGCAGAACTATCCTTTGGCACGCATTTACTTCATCCTCAATACCGACCTCAAGCCCGAGCATGCCGAGTCGATGCGCGTCATCTGCCGACACTATGGCTTGCCTCTCATCGAACTGCACGACATCGACAAGCAGTTGGGTCACCCCAGCCAGGCCGGCATGAAGGCCATTGCCCAGCAGGTGATGGACTTTGTGAAGGAAGATTTGAAGAAGTGAGGCTTTTTTGCCAGATAGCCCCAATATTAAATTTACAACTATAATATGAAGAAGATTCAAATCGCATTCATGTCTTTGCTGGCATGTCTTGTTCTCAGCGCCTGTGGGGGCAAGGCCGTGCGTCAGCAGGGACAGCAGGTCACCGTCCGTGTGGAGCAGACCACTGCTAACGGACCCCGACTCGTTCGTCTCGAAGTGATGGGCGAGAAGATCATCCGTGTTACCGCTACTGCCGAAGACAAGTTTGCCGACCGCCCTTCGCTCATCATCGTGCCACAGGACCAGAAGGTGAACTATGAGCTCGTCGAGAATGGCGACACCGTGCGGGTCAAGACAGCCTTCGTTGTGGCCAATGTGCTCAGAAGCAACGGCAAGGTATGGTTCACCAACCTCAAGGGCGACCTCATCCTCACCGAACAAGCTGAGGGCAGCAAGACCTTCAGCCCCTATAGCGCTACACAGACCGTCTGGACAGCCAATGGCGATGGCCCCGCCGAAGTGCCCAATCCCACTACCTGGAAAGGATGGTCAACACGCGTCGTCTTCGAGAGCCCTGCCGACGAGGCCTTCTATGGCCTTGGCCAGCATCAGGCCGATGACTGGAACTACAAGGGAAAGAACGAGGAACTCTTCCAGTATAACACGAAGGTTTCTGTGCCGTTCATCGTGTCAAGCCGCAACTATGGCGTGCTAGTCGATAGTTATTCGCTGATGCGTTTCGGCAACCCCAAGGACTATAGCCAGCTGCCCGCACTCTTCGACCTCTACGACAAGGATGGCGTCGAGGGTGCTCTCACAGGCACCTATACCGCCCCAGGCGTGGAGACTTTGGTGCGTCGAGAGGACAGCATCTACTTCGAGAATCTTGCTTCGGCCAAGAACCTGCCCAAATACCCGCTCTTCAAGGCACAGGTGACCTTTGAGGGCGAAATCGTGCCCCGTGTGACCGGCGAATACAACTTCAGCCATTACTACAGCGGCTATCAGAAGATTTATATCAACGACCGCAACGTCTATACCGAGGACGTGCAGGGTATTGGTGTCGAGGGTGACCAGACGATCTGGCGCACCGCATGGAATCCGAATGCCCGCAAGTTCGCCGTCCGTATGGAAGCCGGCAAGCGCTACGAGTTCCGCCTTGAATGGGCACCCGACGGTGGCGAAGCCTATTGCGGACTGCGTGCTTTGGCTCCCGTCCTTCCCGAGGAGCAGGCTAAGCTCAGCTTCTGGAGCGAAATGGTGCAGCAGCTCGACTATTACTTCATAGCAGGCGATAACAGCGACGAGGTTATCAAGGGTTACCGCACCCTTACCGGCAAGGCGCAGATCATGCCCAAGTGGCTCTTCGGTTTCTGGCAGAGCCGCGAACGCTACAAGAGTCAGCGCGAGATTCTCGATGCCCTCAAGGGCTTCCGCGACCGCAAGTTGCCCATCGACAACATCGTCATGGACTGGAACTATTGGAGTCCCGATTCGTGGGGTGCGTTTACCTTCGATACCCTTCGTTTCAGCGATCCAAAGGGTATGATCGACACCATCCATGCCCAGCACGCCAAAATCATGATCTCCTGCTGGCCCAAGTATTACCTCACTACCGACAACATGAAGGAACTGGACAAGATGGGCAAGATCTACCAGCAGAGCATCAAGGATTCGCTCTACGACTGGCTGGGCTACAAGTATGCCTTCTATGATGCCTACGACCTCGATGCACGCAAGGTGTTCTGGCGTCAGCTTTACGAAAAACTGGGCACCATCGGCATGGATGCATGGTGGATGGATGCTTCGGAGCCGAATGTGCGCGACTGCACCGACCTGCCTTACCGCAAACTGCTCTGCGGCCCCACGGCGCTGGGTTCGAGCGACGAATACTTCAACGCATACTCCATCGTCAATGCCGAAGCCATCTATGATGGTCAGCGTGGCTACGAGACTGCCGTTGAGCGCCAGGGCATCCCGTCCGACGATTCGCAGGCCCTCCAGAAGAGTGCCAGGTGGAACCAGTACGGCTTTGGCAATGACGAGGCCTTCTCACCCGACAACAACCGCGTCTTCCTTCTCACCCGCAACGGCTTTGCTGCCGAGCAACGTTTCTCTACAGCCACATGGTCGGGCGACATCGGCACACGTTGGGAAGACATGAAGACACAGATCACCGCAGGTCTCAATTTCTCCATCTCGGGTATTCCATATTGGAGCCAGGACATCGGAGGATTCTCGGTTGAGAAGCGTTACGAGGCAGCACAGCACTTCTACGATGCCACAGGTCGTGAGAACGAGGATATGCGCGACTGGCGTGAGCTCAATGTGCGTTGGCACGAGTGGGGGGTCTTCACGCCCATGTACCGTGTGCACGGACAATTCCCGTTCCGCGAGCCGTGGAACATTGCTCCTGAATCGCATCCAGCCTACAAGGTCATCCGTTCCTGCATCGAGTTCCGCTATCGTATGATGCCATACATCTATTCGCTGGCTGGCCAAGTCTATTTCGACGACTACACCATGCTGCGTCCCCTGGTGATGGACTTTGGCTTCGACCCCAAGGCACTTGACGTGGCCTATCAGTTCATGTTCGGCCCCGCCTTCATGGTTTGCCCCGTTTATCAGTACAAGGCACGTCAGCGTGAGGTCTATTTCCCCGAAGGCCGCAAGTGGTACAATTTCTATGATGGCCGCCTTGCCTCCGAGGGAGGCGAGACCCGCATCTGTGCCGCACCCTACGAGCAGATTCCCGTCTTTGTGCCCAGTGGCTCGATCATCCCATTCGGCCCGGCCTTGCAATATAGCGACGAGAAGCCTGCAGGAACCATTCGCCTCTATGTCTATCAGGGAGAGGACGGCGATTTCACCCTCTACGAGGACGAAGGCACCAACTATGGTTACGAGGCAGGACGCTTTGCCAACATCCACTTCAGTTACAACGACGCACAACATGAGCTCACCATCGCCGATCGTGAAGGCGAGTTCCCCGGTATGCTCCAGAAGCGCACCTTCATCGTCGTTCCCGTTGGCCCCGATCATATCCAAGGTTATGATCCCGAAGCCAAGGGCATCATAGTGCAGTACGATGGCAAGGTTCAAGTCGTGAAACTTTAATCCCCATTTGTTTTTGTTGACAGCCATGTTTGGCTGCCAAACATAACCCTTTTGACCAGCATGAACTCTCGTCATACAATATCTATCCTTTTGGCTTCTTTAGCCACTGCTGCTATGGCGCAGCAGGTAGAGATTGATCCTTATGAGGCACAGTCAACCCTCTTTGTCCCAACCTATTCCCTTAGCACCCAACCCATCGAGCAACGTGTCAAGGATGCTCTCAGCCAGATGACACTGGCTGAAAAGTGCCGTTTGTGTTATGCTCAGTCCAAGTTTTCGACTCCTGGTGTTCCACGTCTTGGTATCCCCGAGATACGCTATAGTGATGGCCCTCACGGCGTGCGTGCCGAAATCAATTGGAACAATTGGGGCTATGCCGGATGGAATAACGATTCCATCACAGCTTATCCTGCACTCACCTGTCTGGCTGCCACCTGGAACCGCGACCTTGCTTTCTCCTATGGCTTCAATGTGGGACAAGAGGCACGCTATCGCCAAAAGAATGTCTTGCTTGGTCCAGGTGTGAACATCTATCGAACACCGCTCAATGGCCGTAACTTCGAATATATGGGCGAGGACCCGTGTCTTGCCGCCAAGATGGTGGTGCCTTACATCCTCGGTGTTCAGAAGAACGGAGTGGCCGCTTGTGTCAAGCATTACATCTTCAACGATCAGGAGGAATTCCGTGGTCATGTCGATGTAAAGGTTTCCGATCGTGCCTTTCACGAGATCTACCTGCCACCCTTCAAGGCTGCAGTGGAGAAGGGCAAAGTCTGGAGCGTCATGGGTTCCTACAACCAATATCTCGACCAGCACGTTTCCCACAACGAAGTGCTCCTTGACAAGGTGTTGAAAGGTGAGTTGGGCTTCGATGGCGTGGTTATCACCGACTGGGGTGCAGCTCACGACACCGACGAAGCCATCTTCAACGGCCTCGATGTCGAGATGGGAACCTATACCAACGGCCTCACAACGGAGGCTGGCGATTTCGGCTACGACGATTATTATCTGGGACGTGCCTATTACGAGAAGGCTTTACGCGGCGAGGTGCCCGATTCAATCATCAACGACAAGGCTGCACGCATCCTGCGCATGATATTCCGCACCGAAGCCAGCACCAACACGGCCTATCCCAATGGACGTGTGGCCAGCGACGACCAACTCGCTGCTGCCCGTAGGATTGCCGACGAAGGCATTGTCCTCCTTAAGAATGATCCCCTTAAAAACCCGGCTCCGAAATCCAAAACACAGAGCTCGGCCCCACTCTTGCCCATTCGTCCCGAACTTTACAATCGCATCCTTGTGGTGGGCGAGAACGCCACCCGCAGTCTTTGCATGGGTGGAGGTTCGTCGGAACTCAAGACCAAGATTGAGATTTCACCACTGCAGGGTATCCGCGACCGCTTTGGCGACAAGGTCACCATCGACTATGCCGAAGGCTATCGTTCGGGAGGTACCCACTATGGTCGCATCGATGCGGTAGATGCCAGTGTATATGACGAATTGCGAGCTGAAGCTGTTGCAAAGGCACGCGAGGCCGACCTCGTGATCTATGTGGGTGGTTTGAACAAGAACCATTACTCCGATTGTGAAGGTGGCGATCGTCTCACCTACGACCTCGATTTCCATCAGAACGAGCTCATCGATGCTCTTGCAGCTGCCAATCCCCGTCTCGTTTGCGTCATCATCTCGGGCAATGCTTTCCGAATGCCTTGGCTCGGCCGAGTGCCTGCGCTCCTTCAAAGCTGGTACTTGGGCTCAATGGCCGGTGCAGCTTTGGCCGACATCTTGTCGGGCGACGTGTGTCCTTCGGGCAAGACCATCTTCACCTATCCCGTATCGCTTGCCGATTGCCCAGCCCATCAGTTGGGACGTATCAGCTATCCGGGTGTCAGCCCCGACGAGATGCCACGGGCTTGGAGTTATCGTCCCAATACCAATCCACGTTCGGCCGACCTGCTTGCCATCGCCTCCAAGAGTCCTACGGCTCTGCGTGATGCTGCGAGTGGCTTCGCCCCATCGCTCAAAGTGCGCAATACGTCCAACGATCCTTCCACCCACCGTGGAGCAGGCGACGAAGTGGAGGTCTATGCCGAGGACATCCTTGTGGGCTATCGCTGGTACGACTATCACAAGCTCAATGGCGTGGGAACCTCGAGCGTTGTCTTCCCCTTCGGTTATGGGTTGAGTTACACGAAGTTCGAATACAGCATTCCCACCATCTATGCGGGCACAGTGAGCGTGGAGGTGACCAATGTCGGCAAGGTCGAAGGCCAGGAGGTAGTGCAATTCTATGTGTCCGATAACAAGAGCTCCGTCATCCGTCCCAAGAAGGAGTTGAAGCATTTCGAGAAAGTCAACCTCAAGCCCGGCGAACGCAAAGTGGTCAGCTACATCATCCAAAACGAAGATCTCTGCTATTATGATGAAGTGAAAGGCCGTTGGTGGTTCGAGTCGGGCGACTTCACGGTTTATGTCGGTTCATCTTCTGTCGATATCCGAGGAAAGATTGATATCACCCGATGAAACGGAGGCCAAATAAGAGAAATTAAGCGAAAAATTTGGAGGTTTCGAAGAAATAGTCTATCTTTGCCCCAAAAAGAAAGTTATGAAAAAGATTCTTGTATCGTTTGCCATCTTATTGATTGGCGCTACGACTATTGCTGCACAGATCGGACACCAGACCGACCTCAAGGGCGTGACCATCTACAGCAATGGTGCACAGGTGACTCGTGAGAAGAACGTGACAGTCAAGGCTGGTGAGCAAACCATTTCATTTACCGGACTGTCGCCTTTTCTCGACAGCAAGAGCCTTCAGGTGAAGGCTAAGGGAGGTGTGACCGTGCTCGGAGTAAGCCAGCGTTACATCCGTCCCGATAGCACCCTACTTGGCGAGAAGTTGCAGGCCGCCCAGCGCAGCATCGATGCCGCCCAACGCAAGGTGAGCGAACTGAAAGCCCAGCGCGACGTGCTCAAGTCACAACTCAAGATGGTTGAGGCCAACTGCAATATTGGAAGCCGTACGGCAGTCACTCCCCTCAATGACATCAAGCTGCTGAACAAATACTACTACGATGAGATGATGGACATCAACAAGCGGCTTATTGCTCTCGACGATGAGGAGGAGAAGGCAAATGCCGAACTGAACCGCTTGAGCGAGCAGGCCGATTCGATAGCTGCCATCAAGCTGAAGCGACTGACAGTGGTTGATGTCAAGGTCGATGCAAAGGCGCAGACCAGCACGCTCTTTACCTTGCAATACTACGTGGGCGGTGCCTCGTGGTATCCTACTTACGACGTGCGTTCGAGCAGCGTCAATGAACCCCTGCAACTGACCTACAAGGCCAACATCATGCAGCATACGGGCGAAGACTGGAAGGATGTGGCAGTAACCCTTTCGACAGCCAACCCCAACCGTTCGAACGTATCACCCGACCTGCGCCCCTATTGGCTCGACTATGGCATCGCTCCTCCGACCTACAATTTCGGCATCGACAACAATCAGGTGTCGGGCACAATCTTCGACGAATATAATGAGCCCATTATCGGCGCGTCGATCATGGTGGCTGGTACGCAGATCGGTACAGTCAGTGACGTGGATGGACACTATTCGATCACCATGCCCAACGGTAATCGTCGTCTGGAGGTCAACTTTATCGGCTACGAGTCGCAGCAAGCCACCGTCAATGGCAATCGCAAGGACTTCCATCTCCAGGAATCCGTAAGTTACCTTCAGGATGTAACCGTGGTGGGCTATGGAACATCGAAAAGGAGCAAGAGAGGACTATTCTCGTCGGCTGCTGTCGAACGTGAAGCTCCTGTCGAGAAGACTACGGCTGCCGCTCCAAAGAAGGCTCGTGCACTGGTTGATGAGGACGATCTGGAGGTGGCTTCGACGGCTGCCAAGTTTGGCTACGAATTCGAGGTGAAGCACCCGCTCACCATCCTTTCGGACAAGAAACCCGTCAGCGCCCAACTCGGTCGATACGAGTTGCCTACCACCTACGCCTACAAGGGAGTGCCCAAAATCGACAAGGATGCCTTCCTCGTGGCCGATGCCACAGGTTGGGGTGAACTTAACCTTGTGGAGGGCGAAGCCACCGTCTTCTACGACAACAGCTATGTGGGCAAGACCATACTCAATCCTGTCGAGGGTGACACCCTGCACCTCTCGATGGGCCGCGACAATGGAATCCGCATCGATCGCAAGCTACTGAAGGCCAACAATGCCCACAAGGTACTCAGCACCAGCCAAACCCAGCAGAAGGACTGGGAAATCACTGTTCGCAATACCCGACAGGAGAAGGTCAACATCAAGGTGTATGACCAGATACCCGTTTCGCAGAACTCGGCCATCACTGTCACCACCGAGGAGCTCAGCGGTGGTGAGCTTGACAAGGATAAGGGCATCGTAGTATGGACGCTCGACCTCAACCCAGGCGAAACCCGTAAGTTGCGGTTGAGCTATCAGGTGAAATATCCCAAGGGTCGTCACCTTACCATAGAGTAGTAACCTTTATATTCAAAAAAACTATATCTTCACCACCTCATAATCCCACAACACCATGGCAGTCATAACAAAAGAGGCCGCGCTCAAGTATCATGAGGCCGGCCAACCCGGTAAGATCGCAGTAGTCCCCACCAAACCGTATCGCACACAGACCGACCTTTCGTTGGCCTATTCTCCCGGTGTGGCATATCCTTGCCTTGAGATCCAGCAGAACCCTGATGATGCATTCCGTTACACCGACCGCGGCAACCTTGTAGCAGTAATATCCAATGGCACCGCAGTGCTCGGTCTCGGCAATATCGGCGCCCTGGCTGGCAAACCCGTCATGGAGGGCAAAGGCCTCCTCTTCAAGATATATGGCGGCATCGACGTCTTCGACATCGAGGTTGATGAGACCGACCCCGTGAAGTTCTGCGAGACCGTGGAGCGTATCGCACCTTCTTTCGGTGGCATTAACCTTGAGGACATCAAGGCGCCCGAGTGTTTCTATATTGAAAAACGCCTGAAGGAAAACTGTGATATCCCTGTGATGCACGACGACCAACACGGCACTGCCATCATTTCGGGTGCAGGTCTTGTGAATGCCCTGCAGATCAACGGCAAGAAGATCGAGGATGTCCGCATCGTTGTTTCGGGAGCCGGCGCTGCAGCTATGAGCTGCATTAGGATGTATCACCAGCTCGGTGCTCGCAAGGAGAACATCATCATGATCGACAAGAATGGTGTGCTCACCGACGATCGCACCGACCTCAGCCCGACTCAGATGGAGTTTGCCACCTCGCGTCGCGACATCCACAACCTCCGTGAGGCCATGGTAGGGGCTGATGTCTTCCTCGGCCTTTCGGCGGGCAACCTCGTCAACCAGGATATGGTGCGTTCGATGGCCGACCAGCCCATTGTCTTCGCCCTTGCCAACCCCACACCCGAAATATCCTACGAGGATGCGATGGCAGCACGTCCCGACGTGCTGATGTGTACGGGTCGAAGCGACTATCCGAATCAGATCAACAACGTCATCGTCTTCCCCTACATATTCCGTGGAGCCCTCGACGTGAATGCCCGTGCCATCAACGAGGAGATGAAGATTGCAGCCGTGCGCGCCATCGTTGCTTTGGCCCATGAGCCGGTGCCCGAGGTGGTCAATCGTGTCTATAAGGGCGACACGCTCAAGTTCGGTCCCAAGTACCTCATCCCGAAGGCTGTCGATCCACGTCTTATCACCGAGGTCAGTGCCGCTGTGGCCAAGGCGGCTATGGACACCGGTGTGGCACGCAAACCCATCACCGACTGGGAGGCCTACAAGAGCCAACTGCGTCGCCGCATGGGGCAAGAGACCACCCTCACCCAGCAGCTCCACGCTCTGGCACATGCTCATCCGCAGCGTGTGGTCTTTGCCGAAGGTTATCACCCCACGATGCTCAAGGCTGCTGTCCTCGCCAAAGCCGAGGGTCTTTGTACACCCATCCTGCTCGGCAATCCCGAGCTTATCGAGCAACGTGCACGCGACCTCGAACTCGACCTCACAGGCTGCGAACTCATCGACCAGCGTGCCACTGCCACGCATGAAACCCGCGCCAAGTATGCCCGTCTGCTCAGCGAACGTCTCTGCCGTGCCGGCTATACCTTCGAGCGTGCCCTCGACAAGATGTCCGACCGCAACTACTTCGGTATGGAGATGGTGAAGTGCGGCGATGCCGATGCCATGGTCACCGGTGTCTATACGAAGTACAGCAACCTATTCACCGCCGCCAAGGAGGTGATTGGCATCCGTGAGGGCTACGACCATTTCGCTACCATGAATATCGTCAACTCGAAACGTGGTGTCTATTTCATTGCCGACACGCTCGTCAACCAGACACCTGACAAGGAGGCCATCAAGGATATCGCACGCCTCACCGCCGAGCGCATCCGTTTCTTCAACGAGGAACCCCGCATGGCCATGATATCCTATTCGAACTTCGGCTCGGAGGATAGCGGAACGGCCAACATGATGAGCCAGGTGGTGGCCGAAATGCACGCCGAATATCCCGACCTCAAAGTCGATGGCGAGATGACCATCGACCTTGCCCTCGATCATGAGCGCCGTGACGATCGTTATCCGTTCGGCCCATTGAAGGGTGAGGTGGTTAATTCGATGATCTTCACTTCGCTCAGCGCGGGCAACGGAGCCTACAAACTCATCAAGCAGTTCTCCCCCGAAACCGAAGTGATAGGCCCGCTGCAGATGGGTCTGAACAAGCCTATCCACTTCACCGACCTTGACTCTTCGGTGCGCGACATCGTCAACATCGTGGCCGTAGCCGTCATCGACGCCTATGTGGCAAAACTACATGAATAATAATTTTCACTAGCATGAAACGTATATTGCTTCTTTTGGTATTGGCCTTCACATGCATTGCGCTCTCCAGTGCGCGCGATCGTTTTTATGTCAAGAACTCGATCGACCGTTGGGGATCATGCCGCAATGTCGCCATCACCGACCGAGGTGGTGACATAGCCTTCGTCGGAACCAACAAGTGCGCCTACGATCGCATTCCCACCAGTTTGTCAAAGCAAATCGACAACCTGAACGACAGCGCCTATTTCATCAACGATGTTCAGTTGAGCGAGAAAGGCCGCTGGTTGATCAGTTATGGCGACGGCCTGATGCGATGGCATAGAATTCCGGCCATGCTCAAAAACTGCCTCTATGAACTCATCACCGATCGCCACCAGATCAAGTCGATTACCTTCAACGATCATAGCGACTGGATTGTGGTTTACGACAACGGTCTGGTTCGTTCCTCATTCAGCAGGATGGAGGATTGGGTGAACGAAGGGACCCAAAAGCATGGAGCCTTGCGATTCGCCCAAATCAACAACGAGGGCATGATTCTGGCTTTCGAACGCGGATATATGTATCTGGGCAACGTCAGCCAAAAACTCAAGGATGCCTTGCGCGAAGCCAATTTCGACGTCACTGTTATCAAGTTCACACCCGAAGGCGCCTATTTCTTTGGCGACCAGAAAGGCAATTCCAAGATTTATATGTAAAATAGTATGGAAACCGTTTTATTAACCAATTGCGGCACATCCTTCGAAGCAGATGTCATCAAGAGTGTTCTCGATGGCGCGGGCATCCCCTGCATGATTGTCGATCACAAGCATGTAGCCATGTGGTCGTTACAAGGACCCGACACCATTGGCGGCGTGAGGATCTATGTCTTCGAAAGTATGCTCGAAGAGGCCAGAAAGGCCCTTGAGACCAGTCACGATGCCGCTTCGGAAGCAGCTTTCGAGAAAGCTGCAGAAGAGGCCCCTCCACTTGAACGGATGGAAGAGGACGAGGAATAAGAATCGAGTGAATAATTCGAGAGCGGTGACGAGCGAGGTTTGTCACCGCTCTTTTTGATTAACTTAGCGATTTGTCGAAAATGAATGCAAGTTTTGCGAACTACGGGTGTCAATTTATAATATAATTACGCCAAAATATAAAATAATTGAACAAATATTTGGAGTGAAAAGTAGAATTCCGTTTCTTTGCAGTGTGATATCAAAATAATATCATAATAAATAATTAATAAAAATCAAAAAACTATCACTATGCAAAGCAAAGAGTATGAATTCAATGGTGGTTCAATGAACGGCTTTCTGATGCTGTTCCTGGTTTTGGCCATGGTTGTCGGCATGATCTATTTCATTATTCTGACCATCACACACGAGGATGGTTGGTTTATGCTACCGGCAGTAATCCTCTTTATATGTATCATCATCGGCTGTTGCGGCTTCTCGATGCAGGAACCCAACGAGGCCAAGGTGTTGACCTTCTTCGGCAAGTATGTGGGCACTTTCCGTAAGACAGGCTTTTATTGGATCAACCCGTTCATGAGTGTGAAGAAAGTGTCGCTGCGTGCACGTAATTTCAATGCCGATCCTATCAAGGTGAACGACAAGGCAGGCAACCCTGTGATGATTGGTCTGGTAGTGGTTTGGCGCCTGAAGGATACCTACAAGGCAATCTTTGACATCGACACTGATGTAGCCAATGCAAACACTGTGGGTGGTGCTGCAGGACTTCGAATGAACAAGTTCGAGCGTTTTGTGGCTGTACAGAGCGATTCTGCCCTTCGTCAGGTGGCTGGTATGTATGCGTACGATAACGATGGCGATGACACACATGAGGTGACACTGCGCAGTGGCAGTGAGGAGGTCAACGATGTGCTGCTTCGCAAGCTGAACGAGCGTCTTGAGATGGCTGGACTCGAGGTTACTGAGGCTCGCATCAACTACTTGGCATACGCTCCCGAGATTGCTGCCGTGATGCTGCGCCGCCAGCAGGCTGCTGCCATCATCACTGCTCGTGAGAAGATTGTGGAGGGTGCTGTTTCGATGGTGAAGATGGCGCTCGACAAACTATCTGACGAAGAGATCGTAGAGCTCGACGACGAAAAGAAGGCTGCTTTGGTCGGAAACCTGCTCGTAGTTCTTTGTGGCGACGAGCCCGCTCAGCCTGTGATCAATTCGGGTACGTTGAATCATTGAGTACACTATGAAAACCTATCGAACGAGAATTAGTACGGGTCTGGTGGCTTTCATCATCGTGGTCCTGCTGGTGTGCTGTCTGCCTGTCATCACCAACGAGGGCGGTTGGCGGATGCTGATAGCTATGTGCATCACGTGTGTGCCTGTATTCTATCTGCTCTATGCCATCAAATATACCATCGATGGCACAACACTCAGGGTGACTGTTCTGCACGTCTTCAACGACGAGTATGACCTCACACAACTTGAATCGGTGGTGCCTACACGCACCATCCTGAGTGCTCCAGCCAGTTCCTTGAAACGCATTCGTCTGGACTTTACTGGTGGTCAGACTGCCGTCATCTCGCCTCGTAATCAGGAGGATTTCCTCGCTGAGTTGCGCAAGATCAATCCGAAGGTGAAGATTGACGAATCGCTGCTTTGAGCCTCATAAACTTACAACCTCAATATGGCCAAGAAAGAAACAACCACAAAAAGCTTCGTGCTTCGTGTCGATGGAGCCACCATGGATGCCATCGAGGCGTGGGCCGCCGATGAATTCAGGTCTGTCAATGGACAGATCCAGTGGATATTGGCCGAAGCACTCCGCAAAAGCGGACGTATGAAGAAATCCAAACCCAAACCCATCGACCCGCCTGACGAGGCGGATGAACAAGTATAAACATGTTATTCGCAATTAGCCCCGATCTCATCAAGAGGTCGGGGCTAATTCTTCGGAAATACCGTTCATCGCAAGATTAGCTTACCGTCTATGACGATGAAGCCATGACTGTGGTCATCGCAGCGTTGACCCATCAGATTGAAGCAAGTCGATGTCTTACTGTTATCGGCATGGATAGTCTCGATTGCGGCAACCAGTTGTGAACCGAGTTCGGAGTAACTCGAATTGAAGATACAGCAGTTGGTGGGATCGTTGGCATCGTAGTTGCTGACGAATGCTACAGCTTCGAACTTCTCTTCGCGATATTCTTCGGGGATGGTCCAGGTGAAGGTATTGGAGAAGGTGTTGTCGTCGTCCCACGTTAAGACGTCACCCCACACATCGGTGAGCACAGCACGGGTCACGTGGCGATGATAGTAGCCTTCGCCCGCACCTGTTTGGTCCTTGGCTTGGATGCTGTCGATGAGTGCAAAGACGGTGATGCGAGGTTCCTGACATTGGTGCTCGAAGGCATCGAGGCGCTGACCTTCAACCGAGATGGTAACCTGTCGGCTGGCCTTATCGTATTGGAGCGTAGTGTTCACTCCAACCAATGCGGGACGTGCCAGAGCGATATCGAAACGTTCACAGAGTTTGGCTGACTGAGGTGGATTGAAGACGGGACTGAAGTCTTTGTCCATGCCGGTGAGCGTGCGGTCGAGCATGGTGGCTGGGGCTGAGGTGGCACCTCCGTCGTTGTAGAACCAGCAGTATTCCCTGTCGGCCTCGATGGTAAGCCAGTCGGTATAGTATCCTGCATGATGTGTGGCAAGGATTACCTTGTCGAAATAGCCTTTTTCGAGGGCAGCCTCGATGCGTTGTGCTCCCGACGGACAGTTGACACACTTCTCGGTGGTGAACTCTTCGAGCAGGGCGATATGCTCGAAGTCGGTACCTGCCTCATAGGTGGCGTAGTCGAAGTGGAAACTGTTATTGGTCATGTCTTCGTCGGCAGAGCCATCGGGCAGCAGTACCGTAATGTCGGCAGGGATGCATGTGCCTGCAGGGACATCCTTGGTGGGGACTTCCCATGCCACTGTAACCTCTTCGCGCGGATTGATTGTTTGGGCTATGCTGATCTGTCCCGTCTTGACGCCATCACCTAAACTGTAGTCGATGAGCAGACCGCTGATGGGTTGTGATGCCACATTCTTGACCATGGCTTCAAAGGGGAGACTTTCGTCGCGCACAATCTCACCGCTGAGCAGTTTCATGTCGAGCACGTTGAGGTCGTATTGCGGGAGCCCTTCGCCCTCGATGATGCCCTCGATGCTGAGTGAGCCCATGTCGCGCGTGCTGTAGTCTTCCCAGGAGTCGTCGCGACCGATCCAAGCGCCCAATGGATGGGTCTCGCCCACGAAGCTGAGACACTTGACGCTGCGTGCCTGCTTGTAACTGAAGCCAAGATATAGGTCGTTTGCACCATCGATGGTGATGGGAGCCTCGAGCGAAACGTCGTTCCAACCTGTCGTGAAGTCCTCCATACGAACCTCGGCTACGATGTCGCCCGTGAGACTGTTGCGCACCCAGGCCGTCATGTCGGACATGTCGCTGTTCGTGGTGCAGAGACCGATGCGAAGTGTGGTGAGACGTGCACCGGAATATTGCTCCAAAGTGGCGGCAGGAAAGCCCACTGCGGCAGAGATGGTGACATCCACACCCATGCGACTGGCACCCGTCTCAGCCAGTTTGCCGTCGCAATAGCTGAGGTAGAGCGAAGAGGTCTGGGCCACGGTAACCCCGAAGCTCAGACCTAAGAATAGAATCGAAAGAAATCGGCGGATCATAGATTACTTGATAAACATCTTCCGTGCATTGCCATTGGCATCCTGCAGGATGAAGAGTCCGTCATGAGCTTGCGGAGCGTTGACAGGCTGGCCGTTGAGGTTGAAGTAGCGGTGAGCAGGAGCATTCGGGAATTCGATGCTCTTGATACCGGTAACCTCGCGGAGGACGGGAACCTCCTCGGATGTGGCCTTGAGTGTTTCGTTTGCAAGTGCTACATGAGCGGTAACACGGTAGGTTGCCATGTCGTATGGGAACGGCACGACTGCCTCGGTGCTCTCTACGCCTTCAGCCTCAACGGTGGCATAAACGGCGTTGTACGACTGTCCTTCGGAGAGCAGAGCCTGCAGCTTGAGGTTGCCCAGGGCAACGGATGCTCCGTCGTAGTCAAACAGGATGATGGAATTGCCGTTCTTGAAGCCGGCGATATCCAACTGATAATCTACAGCCGTAGTAGTGACGCTGACGGCCTTGTAGTCGATGATGTTGTTTCCTTCGGTCAAGCCGACAATAAGGTAAGCTTCTTCTCCATCCAGCGAAGTGGGGTCAACATAACCACGGAAATTCACACGAATGGTGGCTGTACCGTCTTCGCCAAGATTCATGCCGTCGTAGGCAGGTGAAAGAAGATAAGAGGCATAGGCCGATCCGTACATGGCAGCAAATGCATTGTAGATGAGGAACGACTGGTTCCAGCAGAGCGCCAGTAAGGCGGTCCATCCGCTCTGGTTGAAGAAGGCATCGCAGTAGCCCATCATGACCTGTCCGCTGCCGTCATCGGTGAACGTCATGTTCGAGAAGTCCTGCTCAAAGAGTGTGACAGCCAGAGTGTCGGCATCGGCCACCAATTCGGTCATGGCCTCGACGGTGTATCCGTCGGCAAAGGTTGAGGGCTCCCAGTGAGCAGTGAAGCTCTCGGCGGTGATGTCGGTGGCATCAAGCGCAACAGGTGCTGTGATTTCTGTAGGAGCAAGGGCCTCGTCACTGAAGCGTTCGGGCGAAAGGGCACCAGCTTCGTTCTTGGCCTTGACGGTCACTTTGTAGCCGCCTCCCGAGAAGTCGAGTGCGAGGTTGTCGAATGTGTACTTCGTTTCAGTGGTCTCCACGTCGGTGCATCCTTCTACATAGCCTGTTCCAAGGTTATAGAGGCTGACGAGGTAGGAGTCGGCTCCGGTGACTGCATCCCAGCTGGCGGTGATCGAAGAGCCGCTGGTGAGCTCGCCCTTCACGTTGGTGGGAGTCTCGATGCCATAGTCGAGGTAGCTGATGCTTACTGAGTCGAAGAGCACATATCCCTTCCAGCATAAGACCATGATGTTCTCCTTGATAGAACCACGGGTGAAGTCCCATTGCAGTTCAGTCCACTCCTGGCCGTTCATGTCCTGTGCGCTTGCCGACAGGATCTTCATGTCCTCGCTGTCAAGGACGAAGACCTGAAGCTTCGGGTCTTCGACAGCAGCATTGGCGCAGCGTACGCGGAACTTGGCACGGTGAGCACCGCTGTAGTTGGCTTCCGAGAGGTCCATGGTGGGAGTAAGCAGGTAGCCGGGGCCATCCTCACCCTCGGTGTCAAAGCCTGTATAAACGTTGCCACCGGCCTGATAGCAGAGGAAGCCGTCCCAACCAGGAGTCTCAGTGAGGGCATCAAAGTCGGTAATGAGGGTGGCGTCGGGTTCATTCTCTGAGCCTAAGGTCATCTTGCTGAAGCCCTCGTTGACGAATGCGATCTCACGTGGGAAGTCCTCGTCATTGGTGCTCGCTGCGACGGGGGCGTTCTGGTTGTTGAGTGCATCGATGAACTGCTGAGCGGTGAAGCCCTTGCCGGCTTCGCTCTTGAGGAAGTTTTTGATTTGCACGGGAAGCTGGGCCTCGATCATGACCTGCTTCTGTGCATCAGTACGATTAATGCTGACCTGTTGGCCAGCAACAGATGATGTGGCACTCACAGCCAGTGCCAGCATGAGAAGTAAAGTTTGCTTCATAATCTTTTAGGTTAGGAAAGATGTGTATTACGATAACAATGAACTCGTCAAATTGTAGTTTGGCGGGGCAAAGATAATAATAATTTAATAAAGAAGCAAATTTTCCGACTATTATTTTTTCAGGCCCTCTCACATTGGCATGATACTGACGGCAAAACCGCCTCCAGGCACGGCATTCAGCCCGAGGGTGGTCTTGTTGGTTACCGTCTTGCGGGTGATGACGTAGGCCTGGGGATTGGTCTTGTAGTCGGCATCCTTGGCATCCTGATAGATGGTGGCCAAGTACTTGCGCCCAGGGTCGAGAAAGTCGAGTTTCACCTTCGAGGCATGTGGCTCCATGCCTGTGACACCGCCCACGAACCAGCAGTCGCTGCCTTTGGCCTTGCGTGCCGCCACGATATACTCCATCGGTTCGGCTTCGAGGTAGAGGGTCTTGTCCCAATCGCAGGCCACGTCCTTGATGAATTGGAAAGCATCCATGAAACGTTCGTAGTTCTCGGGAAAGTCGGCAGCCATCTGCAAGGGGCTGTAGAATGTGACATAGAGGGCAAGTTGTCCGCAGATGGTCGAATTGCAATGACTTCCGCTGGCACATTCCATCTCGAAGATGCCTGGCGTGAAGTCCATCGGGCCGCCCTGCAGACGCGTAAAAGGCAGGATGGCAGTGTGTCCGGGCTTGGTGCCTCCGAAGGCCTGGTACTCGGTGCCGCGCGCACTCTCATTGCCGATCAGGTTGGGCCAGGTGCGACAGAGACCTGTGGGACGTACTGCCTCGTGGGCGTTGACCATGATGTGGTAGTCGGCGGCACGTTCGATGGCATACTGGTAGTGGTTGATCTCAAGCTGGCTGTAGTGATGTTCACCACGTGGGATGATGTCACCCACATAGCCGCTCTTGACGGCATCGTAGCCATAGTCGCGCATGAGCTGATAGGCACGGTCGAGATGCTTCTCGTAGTTCATGACCGACGAAGAGGTCTCATGGTGCATGATGAGTTTCACACCACGGCTGTGCGCATAGTCGTTGAGTGCCTTGATGTCGAAGTCTGGATAAGGGGTCAGGAAGTCGAAGACGTATTCCTTCGTTTTGCCGTGCCAGTCCTCCCAACCGATGTTCCAACCCTCGACGAGCACCGCATCGAACCCGTGGTCGGCGGCAAAGTCTATATATCGGCGCACGTTGGCATTGTTGGCACCATGCTTGCCCGATGGCTTGGCCTTGGCGTAATCGGTCAGGCCAAGTTTCACCGATGGGTAGTCGTGGGTGTAGGCCCATTCGCTCTTGCCTGAAATCATCTCCCACCATACGCCTACGTATTTCACGGGATGTATCCAGCTGGTGTCCTCAATCTTACAGGGTTCGTTGAGGTTGAGGATGAGGTTCGAAGCCAATACCTTACGGGCATCGTCGGTGATGACAGCAGTGCGCCATGGTGAGGTCAGCGGTGTTTGCAGCCATCCCTTCTTTCCACGTGCATCGGGGGTGAGCCACGAAGTGAAGACGAGGCGTTCGGCATCGAGGTTGAGGTGCATGGCAGGGTAGTTGATCAAGGCTGCCTCGTGGAGGTTGAGATAGATGCCCTCGTCGGTTCTGATGAGTAGGGAGGTCTGTACACCTGTTTCGGAAAAGAGGGTCTGCGAGATATTCTTTTCCACTGCATCATGCAAAAACCGGCTGATTTCACTGAGGCGCGAACGGGTGTATTCGTATTCCTGCGTATCGTAGTCGCCGGGAATCCACCATGCCGTATGGTCACCTGTCATTGCAAACTCGGTGCGCTCGTCATTTACCACGAAGTAGTTGAGCTTGCCCTTCTGCGGGAACTCGTAGCGTAAGCCGAAGCCGTCGTCGAAGACGCGGAAACGGATGTTCATGTATCGCTCTTCGGCAGGTTGCGAAAGGCTTACAAGCAGTTCGTTGTAGTGGTTGCGTATCTCGCGGTTCTCGCCCCATACGGGAGTCCATGTCTCGTCGAAGGTCGAACGTTCTTCGCCGATGAGGGTGAAACCTTCGAGCAAATCGGCCAAGCCGTCGAGGTCGTAACCCAGACGGCTGGTCTTGATGATGGTGTTGCCCTGATAGCTGACGCTGTAGGTGGGCACAGTGCCCTGCAGCTCAAAGTTGAGGCGAATGGCCCCATCGGGCGAGGTCACTTCGCCTGCCTGAAGAGAAATCACTGAGGCTGCTGCACCCAGTATTGCAATCAGATGGGATCTCATGCTTTTCTTTTTTCTATAGCCGATGTTGCACATTTCTATTGGCCGATGCTGCGCAGGAACCATTGCTTGTTGGCGGGGCTTAGGCCCTGCTGGTCGAGCAACTCGGGCAGGCGGCTGTAATCGGCGCGGAATTGTGTGATGCGCTCGGCAAACTCGTCGGGGAAGTAGCCCAGTGCCTCGCTGAGCGAACCCATCTGTCCTAATCCGTCGATGTAGTTGATGCCTGCATCGCGGAACTTCATGGCAGTCATGGTGCTTGCCATGCGTCGCATCTGTCCCACCAGGCCGTCGTTGAGCTCGGGCATATCGGCGGGATAGGTGATTTCAACCTTGTGCTCCACGGAAGGATTGATCGTGCCGAGGTCGATCAGGACGGCGAGCTGTTCGGGCTCGTAGGTGTAGGGAACCTCTTTGCCGTCGAGTTTTACTTTGGAGGGGATAGCTGCGCCTACCACCTTGACGGCCATCTTGCGCTGTGCGGGCATCTGGTCGTAGCTGCCGCGTCGGGCACTAAGGGTGAGGAGTTGGTTCAAAGGGTTTGAAGGGTTCGAAGAGTTCGAAAGGTTCGAAGGGGTGGTGAGTTTGAAGCAGGTGGTGGCGAAACGGGTGGCGTAGTCGCGGTCATTGCCCTGGTCTTCATAGAAGCTGCCCTCTCCTTCGGTGGCACCGGGATAGACGGTGACGATGACCTCCTCGTCGCATCGTGCAAGGTTCTTCACGCGTCCGTAGGTGGGGATGATGGAGCCAGCCTTGATGTAGAGGGGATATTCGTCGAGCAGGAAGCTGCGTTCAACGGTCTGTCCGCCCTTGAGCAAGGTTCCGGTGCTCACTTCATACCAGTCGTTGCCAGCGGGAAGCCATACGTTGAGGGTGCTGACGCCCTGCTGCATGGGTGCGGTGATGGGTGCGATGAGCAGCTGGTCGCCCAGCATGAACTGGTTGCGGAAAGCCGTGGCGTATGCCTCGTCGGCCTCAGGATAATCGTAGTAGAGCGGACGACAGATCGAGACACCCGTTTCCCAAGCCTGACGGGCTGCGGTGTAGATGTAGGGTGCCAGCTCGTAGCGCTGCAGGATGGCTGCGGTGACCACGTCCTGGTATTCAGGACCGAGGCGCCAGGGCTCCTTCTGCATGTTGGCGCTCTTGGTGCTGTGGCTGCGCATCACGGGAAGGAAGGTGCCGAGCTGCATCCAGCGGGCATAGAGCTCGCGGTCGAGCACGTCATCGGCATGGACGAACATGTGTCCGCCCAGATCGTGGCTCCAATAGCCGTAGCCCACGTTCGAAGCGGTGCTGTTGAAGTAGGGCTGGTAGTCGAGCGAAGCCCAGGTGGAATAGGTGTCGCCCGAGAATCCGATCTGATAGCGGTGGTTGCCCAGTCCGCCCCAGCGGTGGTAGAGCATCGGGCGATGGTCGGGCTGTGTGCGAAGCTGGTTGTCGAAGATGCAGTAGTTGAGCCACCATGTGTTGCTAAGCGCGGGGATGCTGTCATCCTGCAAGGTCTGCTGCCAGTCGAGCCACCAGAAATCGACGCCTTGCTTCTGCAGAGGCAGGAGCATCATGTCGAGCCAACCGCGCATGAAGCGCTTGTCAGAGCTCTGCCAGCGGATGGTCTCGGTGCTCTTGGGGTCGCGACCGAGGAAGGTGGCGAGCTGAGCGTACTTGTCCTCGTAGGCGGGTACACCGTCGGCAGGATGCAGGTTGAGGGTGATCTTCAGGTCATGCTGCCTGAGGAAGTCGAGGAACTTCTCGGGATTGGGGAAGAGGCGTTCGTTCCAGGTGTAGCCCGTCCATCCTCCCAGACCTTGTTCGGTCCAGTGCCAGTCCATATCGACCACGAGCACGTCGAGGGGGATGGCATAGCGTTCGAAGTCGCTCACCACCTGTCGCATCTCGCCGTCGGAGTAGCTCCAATAGCGGCTCCACCAGTAGCCGAAGCTAAAGCGTGGTGGCAGTGCGATGCGTCCAGCCAGCCGCGTGAAGTCGCCGAGGGCCTGCTTGTAGTTGTGTCCGTAGGCCATGAAGTACCAGTCGGTGGCCTTGGCCTGACCTTCGGCCGAAGGCTGGCGTTGCTTCACCCAGGGCAGTTCGGGCGAAGAGAGGTCGTTGACATCGGCATCGAAGAGCAGGCCGTCCGAATCATCGATGAGCGTCCAGCCATCACGTGCCAGCAGACCGTCCTCAAGGGGTAGGAGTTGGCCTTGTCCGAGGTGTTCGTGTGCCCATGCGTAGAATCGGTTGCCGTCGTAGCCGTCGAGGGTGCGGTAGGTGCCGCCCAGGTTATGTTGCTGCACGTCGCCCGGATGCCAGACGAACTTCGTCGTCAGCTCGGGTGCCGACTCGATGGATAGATTGTCGCGGGTGAAGGGTCCGCTGCCTTTCTTGTAGGTAAGGCATGCTCGCGGGGTGCGGATGGTGACCTGCAGGTCAGTCTCCTCCACCTCGGCCTCTACCTTGGGATAGCGGCGCAGGGTGGCGACGAACGACGGGTCATCGACAAACTTGCCGTCGGGGGCATATTCCATACGGAAGAGGCCGTCGGTGACGACAGTGAAACGCACGTTCTGGTCCTGCCAAGCGATGTTGTTGCTGAGCTCGACTGGCTCGGCAGGTGTGTTCTTCGTGTTGTTCGTGGTGCAAGCTGCCATCAGCAGCAGGCTGGCAAGTGCCAAATTGGCATGTCGTGGCATTTGTGACATAGGTGAGGGGTTTGAAAGGTTCGAAAGGTTTGAAAGGTTTGAAGGGTAAATAACTCAAATTCGTGTAACGCGCATCTGGTCGAGCAACGCCTGGTTGACATAGATGTTCATGTTCTCAACCGTGTTGCAGAACTGCAGTGTCACAACGTGGCGTCCCTTCGAGAGCTCGACAACGCAGGCATTGCTCCAGCCCCAGTTGTTCCACTCGTCGGTACCACGATGCGGGAAGACGCTCACGCCCACGTCCTTGCCATCGACCTTGAGCACACGCGTAGCGCACTTGTTGTCGGTGTTGATGGGACCGTTGCCGTTGGCATAGCGCCAGTCGATGGCGTATGTACCGTCCTCCTGCACCTCAATGGGGATGGTGATAAGGATGTTCTCGTTGCGCGTGATCATCGCCACATGCCCGCTGGCACCGCTTGTGTCGATGCCTTTCAGCGTGGGTACTTCGGGACGGGCATCAGCCTTGCCTGCCACGCCACCACCTGCTCCGACGCTCTCCTGCACCGCCTTGCGGTTGGGATTGAAAGGCAGGGCGAAACGTTCCACCTCGTAGAGCGCAGTCTGGCTGTAGCAGCCGATGGGTTCGCTCATGTAACTGTGCCATCCGTCCGCATTCACAGCCACTACGGCATATTCGCCATCGCCTTGTAGCGGGGCGTTGAGTTCAGTGGTGCGCGTCATTTCTTTTCCATTGCGTAGCACGATATATTCGGTCGCTTCTGCCACCTCCTTCCAGCCGATGTTGCCGCCTTCGATACGAGCCACGGGGGTAAGCGGCTGGTAGGCGTTCGGGCGCATCACCATCTGCATGGGCGCAGGCTGACGGTTGTCGAGAACCATCTCGATGGTATGCTCGCCCTTGAGGTTGGCGGGGAAGAAGGGTTTGGTCTCCACGCCGTCGAGCTTGAACGACTTTAAGGTATTGCCGAAGCCTGTGATGCGCATGTCGAGCACGGCGTCGCGGTACTTGAAGTTCGACAGTTGTCGCTCGGCCTTCAGCGTCTTGGGCACGAAGGGTTTGAAACGGATGCCTCCCAGCTCATAGCTGATACCGAAGTAGATGTTGGGCACGATGGCGAGGTCGGCAGCCACGCTCCATAGCTGACGAGGCGAATTGATGGGCAGACCCTTCTCGTGACCATCGTAGATCACCATGTTCTCGAGGTTGGTGAGCGTCATGGCAGCAAGGCGGTAGATCGAGGCGATGGAGTGGAGCACGCCCTCCTCGTTGCCCGTCTTGGCTTGGGCCTTCATCCAATAGCCCTGCGTGAAGGGCCACATGCCGTCGTTGTGGTAAGGATACTGGTCCTTCAGGTTGGGGTAGAAGTCGGGGGTGCCGAAGGTTTCGCTCACCATGCTCTGGCTGATGCGTTGCTGGCGCTCGAAGTCGGCGATGTCCCAAAGGATGGCAAAGGCTTCGCCCAGGATCTCCATCTGCGGATGCTGCACCATGTGGTTGCGTCCGTAGAGGTAGATGGCATAGAGCCCGCGGTCCTCCATCCAGAGCTGGCGGTTCATGCCCTCGCGCAGGTCGTTGGCCCAGCTGTCGTACTTCCTTGCCCAATCGGGTTGGCCCTGCAGGCGGCACATCTCGGCCAGGATGCGCAGCGAACGGTAGTGCACGGCCGTGGTGCCCATGGTCTCGCTCTGATAGATATCGACAGGCTGCATCCATGTGGGGTATTCCTGCTCGCGCCAGTCGAGCCACGACGTCTCGCCGTGCATCAGCTTGGTCTGCGGGTCATAGGCCACCACGCGGTCATCTTCGAGGGTAGCCATCACGATGGGGAAGATGCGGTCGAGCCATTCCTTGTCGCCCGTCACCAGATAGACCTCCCAAGCCGCGAGTATCCAGGTGGTGCGGTCGGTCGAACAAGGCCACGCGCCGCCCGTGCCCGTGTCCTGGATGATGCGGTTGTTGGCATTCACCTTGGCGAGCAGCGACTTACGGCACACCTCGGGGTTCAGCTGAGCCAGGGCATGCAGGATCGAATACGACACGTCGCGCGTCCATACACCGCCCCAGAAGACACCCGTACGGTAGGTCGAATCCGGCTCGATGGCCAGCTCGCTCTCCTCCAGGCTCATGTTGAAGAGAGCATTGTCGATGATGAGCGACGAGGTGTAGTGGGGCAGGTGGCTGATGTCACGCTTCAGTGTCCAGTGCTGTCGGTCAATGCCCGGGTCGATGTTTGGCATGAAGTTGGGCGCAGGGCTGTCCCACGTGTCTTGGTAATTGCTCGTGATGTCGGTGGCGCTGTTGGCCTTCGCCTTGTAGCGGCCTTGTATGAACTGGTTGCCCCGCCATTCGTATTGCGAGGTCTTGTAGATGGTCTGTGCCTCGGTCATGAGAGCCAATGATGCAGCCATAAGGATCAGAAGATATTTTTTCATAGAAAGACAGGTACAAAAAGAGATGATAAACGATGCTTTAGCTTGGGCAAAGATATACAAATATCCCGACATCACCAAATCTTTTGTGCAAAATCAGCAAAAAAGAATATCTAATACGGTGATGTCGGGCCTTGAGAAGGTTATTCGACCACAATCATGGTCCAATATTTCAACGAAGGGAGGGTGAAGTTGATGTATTCACCATCCTTGGAGAAGGAGAGTTGCAGCGGTGCACCGCCGAGGTTGTCGGGAGAGGCCACCCAGAGTCGTTTCACACCCGAAGCCTTCAAGCGGAGAGGCAGGCTTGTGATGGACTGTGGTTCAGGCATGGTACCCTGTTCGTCGCGCCAGCTCAGGCTGTTGGCCTGCATGAAGTTGAGCAAATGGATCACCTGACGGCCTCCCACGTTCTTCGCGTAGGTCACAACCGTCTGGAGCTTCGGAGGCCAGCTGCTCAAGGCGACGCTGGTGTTGCCTGAGGTAAGGGTGGCGATGCTTTCGGTGCCTCCGTCGCGCAGCAGATTCTCGTAGGCCACGAGGAAGTCATAATAAGTGACCAGGGCCGATTGGAGAGCATTGCTCATCTTCAGATTGCTGTTGGGGAAATACTCATGGCAGAGCATGTGTCCGTCGCCCAACTCAAGGTGTGCACCACCCAGGGCAAACATTACGGCATCAGTGAGCAAAATGCCCGGTGTATTGAATGTGCCTGACGAGCCCGACTTGCCATAGTTCATGTAGGCTGCAATGATGGAATTCTTGCCGCCCGAGTATGTGCTGTTGCTGCTTATGATATCGTGCACATCGCTGAACTTCGACTCTCCGCCCCACATCTCGGTGTACATGAAGTCGGTCTTGCCCGTACGGCCTATTCCTTCGGCGGCAAAGCCCGAGACGGCATTCATCACCAGGCTACGGTTGGGGTGGCGCTGTTTCATGGCTTCGATGAACGAAGCGATGCCGCTCTCGAGTTTGAGTTGGCTTCCGTAGTAGTCATAGACTGTGCCGCGGTCGCCTAGCTGGTCGATGTGGAAGCCATCGAAGCCGAAGTTGGCATACACGTCATCGTTGCGCTCAGCAAGATACTGCTGCCATTGCTTGTTGCTTGGATCCATGAGGTAGATGTCGCCCTTCCAACCCGACGGCAGGGGGTGCTTGTCCTGGTTGTGGCTGGTGTTGGTGAAGACACCCCACTTCACATCGACACCATCCTGTGCGGCATCGTCGAGGGCACCGTAGCAGAGATTGTAAAACATCGACTTCATGCCCAGGGCGTGCTGCCGTGCGATATATTCCTTGACGACGCTGGTGTAGATCTCGCGGTTGGCAATGTCGGTATAGACCTCCATGAGCTCCTCGCGTGTGCCACCGAGTGGCCAATGGTGCTTGTAGTGCCAGTCGTAGAATTGGATGCCGTTGATATGGTAGCGGTTCAGGAAGTCCATCTCTTTGTTAATCACTTCTGGCGACTTGCTCTGGTCAAAAGTGGCCACGAAGCCATAGCGCGGGAACCGAGACCAATCGCTTGACACATCCACACCCGCTGTACCATAGATCGTCTCGGTCGAGCCGTTCGACACATACACATCTGCCAGATAGCCTGTGAAGTCGCGTTGTGGTGCCGTCCACGTCCACGATGCACCGCTGAGGGCTTCGTCGGCCACTACGTCGCAGCCTTGGCGATAACGTACCCTGGCACCCGAGGGCAGGATGCCCTCGGCTGTGAACAGGATGGTCTGACCGGGCTGGTAGAGGGCACGATCAGTGTGGATATCGAGTTGGAGTTGTGCCGTTGTGTTGACCGTGGGCTGGTCTTCATCGATGGGTTCGATGCCCTTGTTGTCATCTTCTCCAGCGCCACAAGCCATCAGCATCGGTGCCACAAGGGCGAAGAATATGGATTTCATTCTCATTCCCATTTAGGTGTGTTATGTATAGTAAGGGTTTATTGCTTCACAATCGAGACGGTCTCGTCGAGTTGGTTGATGGTGATTGTATAGGTGCCCGCCGACATGATGCGCCACTTCTGGTCGATGTCACCAATGCCGAAGTCGAGGTACTGCCCCTTTAGGTAGTCATCGCTCTTGTCGATGAAGAGTGCCTGTTCGATGTCGCCTGTCGGTTCAACGTCATTGCCGTAGGCATTCATCAGCCATGCGCCGTTCCAGTCGGACTGCTTGTCGCACGAGAATTTCAATTCGCCCGTACCGAGGTTTCCGGTCCAAGTGAAGATATAGGGACTATCGGTGGCCGTCATGGCCGTGGCATTGCCGAGATCCCAGCCGTTGGGTGTGGCATCGCCTACCAGGTAGATCATCTCGTAGGGTATGAACTCACGCATCATCATGCGTTCGCGGTCGGAACGTATATCGACGCAGATCTTGTAGGCACGGTCAGTCTCGCTCTCCTGCAGGAACCACTTGTTGTCGGGGTCGTAGCCTGCGACAAACGACATCGAGGTGTCGGTGTAGGGGGCATTGGGTTGCGTGGCCTTGAGCATGTTCTCCCACGCACCTTCCGAAGTTCCGAACTTGAATTCACCGCCATTGCCTGACTCGAAGTAACGGCCATAGCGGAAGAGGAATGGGTCGAGCGGGTCGCGCTGCATCTTGACGAAGCCCCATCCGGTGGGTTGTCCGACAAAATAGAGGTTGTCGAAGCGCGGTGCCTCACCTTCGGTCTGCACGCACGTCAGTTCGCCGGAAAGAAGGTTGACCTTCACCAGATAGAAATGCTCCTCGGTGATCTGCCACTGCTCGTCCGGCTCGTCGAAGCTGTTGCGCAGCACGAGGCGTCCGTCGCTGCCACGGTTGTACGAAGGAATCCATTCGCCCAGCGTGGTGAGGAACTTGAACGATCCTTGTCGCAGGTTGCCTTCCCAGGTAAATTGTCCGTTGTCGGTGCGCTTCATCTCCGTGGCATTCCAGTTGTCCCAGCCGTTGGGTGTGGCATCGCCCACTAGATAGAGCGTTTCGGTGACTGGTGTATAAGGAGTCGCCGCAAACGACACTGTCGAAGTCTGTAGTTCTTCCAGTCCCGTCACACGTGCAGTGACGCGTGCTTCAAGCTCCATGCTTTGTCCGGCAGTAGCACCGAAACGATCGAGCAGCAGTGCGTTGAGATTTTCCTGACTGGTCGACCATGAATAGACCTGAGTCTGCTGATCGACAGCTATGTAGGAATCTGTAAAGCCGGTGCCGGCGGGTGCTATCTCGAGGGTGTATCCGATGCGGTTGCCTGTGCCGTAGTTGTCGCCTGTGCTCCAACTGATGGCGATGGCCTCGCTTGAATGGAGGGCTTCGTCGAGCACATTGGCCGACTGGAGTGCTGTCATGGTCAGCGTGTCGTGACCCTTGTCAAGTTCCATATAGTCATTGTCGGCACATGCCGTGATGACCAGACTGCAAATCGCGATGGCAGGAATATATTGGATAGTCGTTTTCATCGTGTTATGTATTTATATGATTAGTAACCGGGGTTCTGGGTCATCAGGCTGTTGGCATCCATTTCGGTCTGCGGGATGGGGAAGAGCAGACGTTCGCGGGTGGCCTGTGCTTTGCCGATGGAGTGAAGGAAGTTGATGGCATAGTTACCGCCTTGCAGGCGTATCATGTCAAACCAGCGGTGTCCTTCGAAAGCCAGCTCGATACGACGTTCGTGGATGATCTTCTCGCGCATGGCATCCTGCGAAAGGTTAGCCACATTGGCCAGACCGGCACGCTGGCGTACGATGTTGAGGGCCTCGGCAGCCTGTGCCACCTGTCCCTGCTCGTTGAGCGCCTCGGCCTTCATGAGCAGCACGTCAGCATAACGATAGACGACGAAGTTCTGGGGATTCGTGTTGTATTCGGGCGAGATGGACTTGGTGACAAGGAACTTGCGGACGTTGTAGCCGGTGTTGCTGTAGCTGCTGCGGTACGCCTTTCCGTCGAAGTCGGGACATCCCTCGTAGAGGATGGTCATGTCCTTGCGCAAGTCTCCTGGCTCATACTGATCCACGAACTCCTGTGTGGGCTGGTTCCAACCGTATCCACCTGCTACGAAGTCGGCGTTGCGTGGGCCCATGAACGTGCTGAGCCAGCTCGACTGCGGGTTGTTGCCCCAGAAGTCGTACTCCGTATTGCCGGAATACTGCACCTCGAAGATGCTCTCGGGGCCATTGTTGATGGTGGCATCGAAGTTGTCCATATAATTGCATTTCCCAAGGTCGTAGCCAAGTGCTGTGACCTGATCGCAGAGGCTGACTACCTGGCTGTAGTAACTCTGGTTCGAAGGCGCCAGGGTGAGTAGGATGTCGGCCATCATCGTGAGGGCAGCATCGCGGCTGGCACGCCCCACATTGTCGCTGTTGTACTGTGACTTGGCGGGCAGCAGGTCGATGGCGCGCTGGCAGTCGGCAATGATCTGAGCGTAGTTTTCTTCGAGCGAAGCACGGGCAATGTCGGTTGATTCGCCGGGATTGTAGGGCTCAAGACGCAGGGGCACACCACCATAGAGACGAACCAAAACGAAGTAGTAGTGGGCACGGAGGAAATAGGCTTCAGCCAGACAGCGCTCGCTGATGCTGCCGTGCTCGGGCTGTTGTCCTTCGAGGGCATGGATCAGGATGTTGCACTGCCCGATACCCACCCATGGAGAACGCCACATGTAAAGGGCCATGCCGTTGTCGCTTTGGGTGATGAAGTTTGAGGCCTGTATGGTTTCAAGGCCATCGGTGCCGCCGCCGGCACCTACGATGCTGTTGCCGGCCACGATGTCGAGGGTCCAGATGCGCTGGTTGTACATATTCGACGACTGCAAGGTGCGGTAGCAGGCATTGGCCAGGGCCACAGCCACATCGTCGGTCACATTGGTCTCGGGGTCAACGGTGTTCTTGGGCTCCTTGTCCAGAAAGTCCTCGCCACAGGAGGAGAACAACAGGGCTGCCAGAGCCATCATATATATCTTTTTCATATCTGTCGTCGATTTAGAAGTTGAAGTTAATGCCGATGTTGATTGTTCTCGAGATAGGATAGGTTGAGAGGTCGATGCCATTGATGCCGACTTCGGGGTCGAAGCCCGAGTATCCGGTGATGGTGGCGACGTTCTCGCACGAGAGGGTGATGCGTGCGGTATCGATGGTCAGGGCCTTGAGCCATGTCTTGGGGAAGCTGTAGGCCAGCGAGATGGTCTTCAGACGCAAGTAGGAACCATCCTCCACAAAGCGGTCGCTGATGCGGTTGTTCTGGTTCGGGTCGCCGAAGACGGCTCTTGGCATCGATGTGCTGGTACCCTCGCCTGTCCAGCGGTTGAGGACATCAGTGGTCTGGTTGTAGGCGGCAGCCATGCCCGTAAGGTCGATGTTGTTGGCATTGAAGATCTTGCCGCCAGCTACACCCTGCAGGTAAATGCCCAGCTCAAAGCCTTTGTAGCTGAGGTTGTTTCCCATCGAGAAGAGATGTGTTGGATTGGGATTGCCGATCACCGTACGATCATCGTCATTGATTACACCGTCGTTGTTGAGGTCGCGGAAGCGGATATCGCCCGCAGCGGCACCCGGTTGTACGGCATGTGTCTCAACTTCGCTGTAATTCTGGAAGACACCGTCGGTCAGGTATCCATAGAACACGTTGATGGGGTAGTCCTTCTGCAGCATTGTCACATACGAGTTGTTGATCTGGTTGATATAGTAGGGCACATCGCTGTTGAGGTCCTTGATCTTATTTTTATTAAAGGTATAAGAGAAGTCGCTCTCCCAACTCAGTTCACCCTTGAGGTTGACGGTGTGGAGGGTTACTTCCACACCCATGTTGCGCACCTTGCCTGCATTAGTGTAGGTAGTGCTGGTATCTTCGAAGCCCGAGGTGATGGGGATGCTGGCCTTCACAAGCATGTCGTTGGTGTTCTTGACGTAGGCATCAACCGAGAGGTTGGCACGCGAAGCGAAGAGCACGGCATCGAAGCCGACGTTGGCCTGTGCCACTTCCTCCCAATGGATGTTGGGGTTGGCAAGCGTCGAAGAGACGAGGGCCGACTGCTCGGTACCTGCATAGCCGAAGGGATAGACACTGGTGTTGTAGGAGGCCAGATACCCGTAGTTGCTCACGCTGGCCTGGCTACCGGTCACACCATAGCCCATACGGATCTTGAGGTCGCTGAGAGCATCTGTCTTCTTGAACCACGACTCCTCGCTGATGCGCCATGCCACCGACACCGAGGGGAACATACCCCAGCGGTTGTTGCGTCCGAAGCGACTGCTGCCGTCACGACGTAGGGTAGCGGTGAGCAGATAACGGTTGTCATAGTCATAGGTGGCACGTGCCATGTAGGAGAAGAGCGCCCACTCGGTCTCGTTGCCGCCAATGGCGTACATTTCCTGTCCGTTGTCCATTTCGTGCACATTCTCGAAGGCGAAGACGTTCTTCTGTGCATTGAGGTAATCGAACTTGTTCCACTGGGCCGATGTACCGGCCATCAATCCCACATGATGCTTCTTGACGAAGGTATAGTCATACAGGAAATAGTTGTCCCAAAGGTAGGTGAACGACTTGTTGTCGCTCTTGTAGCGCGAACTTTCTTCGGTGGCGATGGGTTTCCATGCATATTTCGGAGTGAAGTTGTCGGCATACCAGAACTTGGCATCCACGCCGACGGTGCTCCTGAACTTCAACCAATGGGTGAGCGAAAGTTCTGCTGTCAGATTGCCCAATAGGTTGTAGCCGCTGGTCTTCTGTCGGTCGGTCTCGGTGGGTCCGATTGGATTACGGGTGCTGCCGTACCACAGGGAGTTACCTTCTGGACCGGTCCACTCGCCGTTATTGTCCTTTACGTCGAAGATGGGCAGAGCCTTGTAGGTGTTGCCCAGGTCGTACGAACCCTGCTTCTTGCGGTCGGCGCTCACGGTGATGTTATTCGAGAACTTCAACCAGTCGAGCACCTTGGCATCACTGTTGGCCTGGAAGGTGAAGCGGCGATACTCGACGCTCTTCACGATGCCCGTCTGGTCGAGCAGACCTCCCGAAACGTAGTAGTGAGCGTTCTCGTTGCCGCCCGAATAGCTGACGGTGTAATTCTGCATATATCCTGTGCGGAGCAGTTCGTCGAGCCAGTTAGTGCCGACCCCCAGGGAGGTGGGGTTGCCCCAGGCGGGATTCATCTCATAACCAGCATTCGACATCATATCGTTGCTCAATGCCGCATACTGGCTTGCATCGAGCAGTTCAGGTGTCTTGGTGGCGTTCTGGATGGCATAGTTTGCCGAGAGCGAGAGTTTGCCTTTCCCTTCCTTGCCCTTCTTGGTGGTAATCATCACCACGCCATTGGCACCTCGTGAACCATAGATGGCGGTGGCCGAAGCATCCTTCAGCACATCCATGCGTTCCACATCGGCCATGTTGAGGCTCGACAGTCCCAGATCGGTGGGTACACCGTCGATTACTACAAGTGGGTCGCAGTTGTTGATGGAGCCCAGACCACGTATCTTGATCGATACATTGTCGCCCGGCTTGCCTGCATCGATAACTTGCAGACCGGCAATCTTACCCTGGATGGCCTGTCCGATGTTGGCCACGGGAGTATTCTCCATGTCCTTGGTGCCCAATGAACCAACAGCACCCGTCAAGTCACTCTTGCGCATTGTGCCATAACCGACAACAACCACTTCGCTGAGTATCTGGTTGTCTTCCTGTAGGACGATCGAGAGGTTGGTCTTTCCGGCTACAGCGATTTCCTGTGTTGCAAAGCCGATGAACGAAATAGATAGTGTGGCATCAGCGGGGACTGAAAGGGAGAAGTTGCCATCAAAGTCGGTAACCGTTCCATTGCTGGTTCCCATCTGGATTACAGAAGCACCAATGACGGTTTCTCCCGTCTGGTCTTTCACGACACCCTGCACATTAATATTCTGCGCAAGGATGCTAAGTGGCATCAGTATCGCCAGGACACTGAGTGCGAAGCGCATTTTTCGAGGATGTTTGGTTTGTGTCATACTGCTCGTAAAATTTGGTTTGTGTTCGAAAATCTGCTGCAAAGTAACAGTAAAAAATTATAAGTTGTACGTGCTAGTAAAGGCTTAGTAAATATATGGGAGAAATATGGATAAACAGATGTTTGAAAATCAATAATTTAGTATTATGAATTAAAAAGCCATAGTAAATAGCACTAATTTCGCAAAAATGTGGAATTTTTCGTTGAAATAGTTGGATAATTAAATCAAACTTCATATATTTGCCGTCGAAAACATCAATATTTATGAAAAAGACAATTCTTTTAGCATCGCTTCTATTACTGTCGATTCCGATGAGGGCCGACAACCAACAGCTGATGGATAGCCTGGATGCTGCCATAGCTCAACGTGCTCAGTATATTCAAGCCAAGAGCGACAGGATTGGTTCGCTGAAGAGGAGGCTCATCGAAGGTGTCTCAGATGAAAGAGCACTCTCTATTATCGACGACCTATATGACGAATATCATGTGTTCCAATTCGATTCAGCTATGTCGTACGCTGACCGTGGCCTTGCCTTGGCTTTAAGACTGGGCAATAGCTACTATACCACTCTCTTCACCGTTCATCGTTCGGAAATCCTGTCTTTCGGTGGTCTTTATTCCGAGGCTCTGGAATGCATGAATACGCTTCGTGAACAGCCTACCGATTCTTTGCTGCGTTTCAAGCAGCTATTGGCCTACAATGCCATCTACTCTTATTGGTCGGACTATTGTCACGATGTTCATTATGCCCCGTTCTACCGCGCCAAGGCTGACAGTTGCTTGTATCAGGCCATCGCTTATGTCATGCCCGATGATCCACTCTATGATTATTATCAGGGCGAGAAGAATGTCTATCTGAATCATGATGACAAGCAGGCGCGCATCCATTATCTGAATGCATTGAAGCGCATCGACCAGCATTCGAGGGCCTATTCGATGGCCTCGTTTGCATTGGCCGGCAACTATCGTGTTGCTGGCGAACAGGATAAATATATAGAATATGTGATCAAGGCAGCACTGAGCGACCTGAAGAACTGTACGATGGAGAACTTGGCATTGCAGGATCTGGCCGTCTGTCTGTTTGATGAGAACGAGGAACAGATCAGGCGGGCAGAACTCTACATCAACACTTCGATGGAGGATGCCAAGTTCTACAACAACCGCCTTCGCATCCTTGAGATATCGCGTACTCTCCCTCAGATCATGAACACCTATCAAGCCACCATTGTTGCTAAAAACCGGAAACTACGCAATTCGGTCGTGTTCATCTCCCTGTTGGTGCTGGCACTGCTCCTGACTGCCTATTACATATATCGGCAGAATCTCAAATTGGCTTCGAGGCGCAGGGAACTGGCCAGCAGTCACCAGAAGCTGATCAACATGAACAAGCAGCTGGCCGACAGCAACAAGACCCATGCAGCCCTCAACCTACAGCTGAAGGAGTTGAACCTGCAGCTCATCAACACCAACAAACGCCGTGAAGGATTGGCTTCGATCTTCATTGACCTTTGCGCAAAATACATCGACAAGCTGGGGATGTACCAGACGCTGGTGAAGCGGAAGATAAAGGCCAATCAGGCGCAGGAGTTGCTGCAGACCATTTCTTCGACGCGCATCTCCGAACAGGACGCCTCCACTTTTCTGCATCGGTTCGACAAGGCGTTTCTCGACCTTTACCCCACGTTTGTGGAAGAGTTCAATGCTTTGCTGACCGACGATGGGCAGGTCGTACTGAAGAGCCCCAATACGCTCACCACCGAACTTCGCACCTTTGCCCTGATTCGTCTGGGTGTAAAAAACACCGCCGACATTGCTGGTCTGCTGTTTCTTTCGCCTCAGACTATTTACAACTGTCGGTCGGTGATGAAAAACAGAGCCCGGAGGCGCGAGACGTTCGACGACGACGTGCAGCGGCTTTGTTCCGTGAATTAGGAAGTCATCATCATTGAAGCGATTAGTGTGTCACTATCTTCAAATCAGGTGATCCATAAATTGTTTTTATGGTAAGAAAATGGAGATTCTGTGCGAATCACTTGTCTTTTTTCGATTTTTGATGCGAAAATTTTGGAATGTCAGAAATTTTTGGTATTTTTGCGGCGTTAATCATAAATCTTTCAATCTATGTTATCCAAAAAGATTCTTCTGCCCATTGCGGCCTTTTGCTGCCTCTCGATGAGTGCATCGTTCCAGTCGTGCGAAACCCTTGGCCAACTCGGTGGCGAGATGGATGCCGAGACGCGTCAGCGTCTGCTCTCCGGCCTCATCATCGACGGCATGACCAACCTCACCCGTGGTGGCGACAGCCTTACCGCCCTTGCTGGTGTGTGGGTGGCTGCAGGCAACGGTGTGAACGACACCGTGGTCTTCACCTCCGACGGACAGTATCAGCAGCACTATGCCAGCGACTCGCTCAACTACGTCGAGAAGGGCACCTACGTCTATTACATCTCGTTCCGTCAGGTGCTGGTCAATGCCACTTCGCTCTACAACTGCCTCACCCGCAAGCAGGTGAAGTGGGAGCAGAAGTATGTCTATAATGCCAAGATGCTCAACCTGAGCAACACGACGGGCATCAACACGCTCACCCTCGAGCAACTCGACAACGATCCCTCGTCGAGCACCTATGGCCAGTCGTTGGGCGCCACCCAGTACAGCGCTGTCAAGGTAGCCACCCCCAAGGCCACCACCCAAGGCACGCAGAGCAATCTGAAGTCCCAGAAGACTCAGGGCACTCAAAAGACTCAAACCCCTCGAACCTCTCAAACCCCTCAAACTCCTCAAACCCCTCGAACCCAGTCCAAGACCAAGGTCATCCGCCTCAGATAGCGGCCTTCGAGCCTCGGTCCCTCTCATCCTGCTTCAGGGAAGAACCAAGCCTCGACAAGCAAGTCCTCCCCCTAAGCAGGGGGATCGAGGGGGTCTCCTCTTCACTCGAAGAAGTCCATCGTCCACTTGTCCCTCCATTCGACCACGGGCACACCGTTCTCGAACGTGATGGGCAGCCAGATGTAGCGAGCATCACTGGGGTGACGTGGACGCCAGATGTCGGCCATGAAGATGAAGGCATCCTTCTTGCCGACCACGGGGAGGATATAGGTACTTTGCCCCAGGAAGGTGAGCTCGGACTTCGGGCCACGGCAGGGGTTGGGGTGCTGTGTCCAGGGGCCCCAGATGCTGGGAGCCGAGAACATACGTGCCTCGTTGGGCGCCCATCCTGTGCATCCGCTGGTAATCATCCAATAGGTGTTGCCATGACGGAACAGGGCGGGTGCCTCGTTGTGTCCGGCGGGAGCCACACGGGTGTAGCGGCCTGTATGAGCCGTGTAGTCGTCGGTGAGCTCGGCGATGTGCAGCGTCAGGTTGTCCTCGCTGGCGAAGATGTGGTAGGCGCGACCATCGGTATCGACATAGACGGTCTGGTCACGTGCCATCTGCCCCGCAGGCAGGTCGAAGCGTCCGTCGGTATGTGCCTTGGCATCGCGCACCACGAAGAGTCCGTCGTCGATGGCCTTGTACCACGTCGGTGTCCACCATTTCTCCACGCTCTTTGGGTTGATGGCCTCGACGGCAGCCACATCCTTTTCAGTCATCTCCAGCGGATAGATACCCGGGTTAACACGTCCCGAACGCAGGAAGGTATAGGGTCCTTCGGGCTTGTCGCTCACAGCCACACCGTAGCGTGCCTGGGCATAGCCCTGTCCCTTCAGTTCCAGATGGAACCACATCACAAACTTGCCCGTTGCGGGACAATAGACCACCTTGGGACGTTCGAGCACACAGCCGCGCTCGATGTCATTGCCCACCTCGTCGCTCACGGCCAGGGCCACGCCCTCGTATTTCCAGTCGGTGAGGTTCTTCGACGAATAGCAGGTCACGCCCACGTAAGCCGAACTGGTCGTGTCGGCCTTGTGTTCGCCAAACCAGTAGTAGGTGCCTTCATAGGCCATCACGCCGCCACCATGTGCGTTGATGTGTTCACCACGGTCATCGGGCCAGATCTCGCCCGATGCAATTTCCTTGGCTGCAACGTCAGTTGCCACCTTGTCACCACTGGCACACGATGCAAGCATCGCAAGGGCGGCGAGAGAGGTGAAGAGAAGATTGGTTTTCATATTGGTAAAGTTTATGGTGCTGGAATTGTCACTGTTTTCGACAATTCATATTTCGGGTGCAAATATAGTCTTTTTTTTGATAATACCCGCTTGTTGCCCGTTAAAGATAGTTAAATGGCAGCGCTGCGATGCAAGATTACGGGAACACCTGTGTTTTATGGGTAGAAGATTCAAAAATCGATTGATTATGCAGACAAGACATCTCTTTAGAATGGCAGGCATCAGCCTGTTGGCAGTGTTCGGATTGGCCTCGTGCGACACGACCTATGAAGGATTTCCTTCAAGCAGGGAAGACTACACCGCATCTTTCTCCTCCGATGGTTCAGGTAAATCAGGAGAGGCAGCAGGTGGCGAAGCCGAAGTCCCGTCACCCAACGAAAACACGCAGGCAGGTATCGTCACCGCAGGCGAGTGGTGTGACCTCACACATTGGGACTTCTGGTCGAAGCTCATGTTGGGCGAGGAATTCTCCGAAAAGAGCGAATACTGGAAATTCTACACCAACAACCGCATCGCCGTCAAGGTGACCGACGAAAGTGGCAACGCTCAGGCCGGAGTCCGTGTCAAGCTGTTGCGCGAAGGCGAAGGCACAGGAACGGTATGGGAAGCCGTTACCGACAATCACGGCGAAGCCGAATGTTGGCTCGGCCTGTTCCAGAAGACCACAGCTACACCCGATCAGCTGCGCATCAGTCTGAACGGTGAGGTGATGAAAGGCCATCCGCAGGTATGTTCCTGGGATTCCCTCCTCCAGTCGGTGCCCGTCAACAAGTATATCCTCCGCAGGGCCACCGCCCCCGCCATGCAGGCCGATATCGCGTTCATCGTCGATGCCACCGGTTCCATGTCTGACGAGATCAGTTTCCTCAAGCAGGACCTCGTCGATATCATCGGCAAAGTGAAGTCCGTACGTGAGGACATGAAGATACGCACCGCCGCACTGTTCTATCGTGATGAAGGTGACGACTATCTCACACGCCATCACAACTTCACCGACGATGTCAACAAGACCGCCGACTTCGTGAAGAAGCAGAATGCCGATGGGGGAGGCGACTATCCCGAGGCCGTGCATACCGCACTCGAACGGATGCTGCAAGACCTGTCATGGAGCGACAATGCCCGCACACGTCTCGCATTCATGTTGCTCGACGCTCCCGCTCATCACGAGAGCGACATCATCCGCTCGATGCAGAGCTCCATCCAGAGCTGCGCCCGCCAGGGCATCAAGGTCATCCCCGTGGCCGCCAGCGGCGTGGATAAGAACACCGAGTTCATGCTCCGCTATTTCGCCGATGCCACAGGCGGCACCTACGTCTTCCTCACCGACCACAGTGGAGTAGGAAACAGCCACATCGCCGCCTCCGTAGGCGAGTACGAAGTCGAGCAGCTCAACAGCCTTCTCATCCGACTCATCTCCGCCTACACCGAATAATCCCATTCCAATTCATTCCATATCCATCATAGCACTCAAGCCCCTGATGCCTTCTTCTGGCTCCAGGGGCTTTTTCAAAATTATCTCCATCACGAATTATAGAATTATAGAATTATGCAAAATTAATTCATGTTCATTCGTGACAATTCGTGTTAAAGACCCTCGGAGCGCGTAGCGAAAATCCGTGTCTGTGTTGATCTGTGTGCCACAACCCCTCCAGCTCATAAGCCTGCGCTGTGTCAATCATCTTGCAGTTCTCAAACTCCACCGCCTCGCCATACGACACCGATTCATTGAAGTCATAGAACGCCTGTAGCGAGTGGCCGAACACCTGTTTCATCTCCTTGATCGGATTCATTTCGATCGGTCGCAGCGTCGATCTCATCATGTCATCAACATCCGACCAGATGCACGAGCCATATCGGTCAGTGCCGCCTCTTGATGGAGTAATGCAGTACAGTTTTTCCAATCCATCAGTCGTCTTCAGCAAGCCGTTCAGCGTGTCGCATATCGTGTTCACATCCCAGTCGATGCATTGCACCGTCATCGCAAGCCATTCATACTCGACACCAGCGTGCGTAAACAAAATGTCCTGATAGGCGTAAGCCAGTTGGAATAGTTCCCGATTGTCATCCAACAGGCGAGCAATCACGTCATGGTATTCATCCGAATGCCTGCAATGATACCATGAGAAACCATAATAGGTCGTCGAGAAATAGGGAAGGTCATGATTCCCCAACAGCAGCACCACCTTCTCCATATAGTTCCGCTTCAACTCCAAGATCTCTATGAAGTTGTCAATCGCATCCTCAACCGTGATGCCCTCGAAATCATAAGGGTCGAAGTAGTCACCCAGGAAGATGATCTTCTCGTACTTCTCAGGATGCCGACACGGTTCCTTCCAAAACGTCCTCCCGTGTATGTCCGGTAATACTAGCACTTTATTTCCCATATCTCTTTCAATTTCTCTATCACGAATTTGCGAATTATAGAATTGTTTAAAAATATTAGTTCGAACCTTCATTCTCGAGGATACACAGCACCTGACGAAGCGTGTAGGCATCAGACTCCGACTTCGCCTTGTCGTAGCGCGTGTTGATTTTCATGAACGTCGGCCAGACATCTTTGAACGACGATACCTGCACAGTTCTCTCCTCGCCATGTTCATTCACGAAACGACAAAGGTTCATGCCGCTGAGGGGACTTCCAGCAATGTGATGCAGCAGCCATTTCTCGTCATTATCATCCACGAAGGTTGCCTGGTCGCATGCCAACCAGAACTCGATGTAGATGCCTAATGTCGGCCGCTGGAACCCGCTGGTCCCCGTATAAGCAAGCCCATTCCTGCAGAAGGGTAGGGGGCACAGGAACATACGGCTGTCGCTCAAGATGCGTTCTCTGTTCGCCAGAAGCACAAAAGCATTGTCCAGGAACAGACGTTCCAACTCCTCCTTCTCCTTCTCCTCTTCCTGGTCATCAATTACCTTAATGGGAGTCTTCGTTCTTCCCACCACCAGATAGGTTCCCGTGGTGTCGAGTCGCAACTCATTGTCCACTTCACACTTCGGACCCTCCGACGGATAACAATCCAACACACGACCATCCAGCAGCTGGATTTGCCCAGCTGGATGCTGAAAATCATCTTTTGTTTTAATGATCATACTGTTTGTTTTTAGTTAATGTTTGTAACTCGCATCCTTTGTTCCACCGTGGCCTGTATGTAAGGCTCGGTTGGCTCGGCACTTAAGCCGTCTCTTGATGCTTTTTCATTCTCGCGGTGCAAAGATACGCAATTTTTCGCAAAATAGCAAGTCTTTTTACCAATTTTTTTAAAAAAGCAGATATTGAATCTGCAATTTTCCGGCCTGAAGAATGCTGTTGAAACAGCATTCGAAGGGAGGGGCCCCATTCATGGGGACGGCCTTAGCCGAATATATTAATCCGGGCTATTGAAGCCCACGTCTCAAATCCATTTTCACCTTCCTTTTTTGTTGAATTATTTCAGATAATTCAAGCAGAGCAGGGCATCGTCAGGCAGAGAGTATTTCAGTTCCCCATTGTCACGCAGTTCCATCAACAGGCGGCCCAGGAGATTAGGGCCCACATACTCATTGCCCACCAATTTGGTGCCCCAGGTGTCTGCTGTCTTCTTGGGGAATGTAGTCTGGTCCTCCACGATGAACAAGCCATTCGTCAGTAGGAGGGAGGAACGGAACGCCTCACTTTGCTGATACTTCAACGTGAGGCAGAATTTCATCACATCCACGATGATCGACCCCCAGTCACTCCTTCGGTGTGTCTTCTCCCAATGCTTGGCTACATATTTGGGATTAGCCGCCTGATAGACCGCCTTCACCGGAGCCTCATCCTTGAACTTCATCAGCTGGAACAGTTGCTCGCTGTTCTTCAACGTCACGCCCTCCACTACCAACGGGGTGCGCGCGAAGTTACCTAATATGCCCCATTCCTCAGCCACTTTGCGGATACAGGCACAACGGTCAGCAGGGTATCTCTCGATGGAGTAATACTCAGGATAATGCTGTTGTATGAAAGGCGCAATGCTGTAGAAGTTCATAAGGTAACAGGGCTTTGTGTGCCGTCAATCAGTTGTTTCTTTTCGTCGAGCAGCACCTGGTCAATGCCTTTGATGACGACCTTGCTGTCGTCGAGGATGGCTCTGTTGGTACCCATCGAAGGGTTCTTCCAGTTATAGGGCCATTCGATGAAGTCCACACCTACATCGAGCAGGAAGGCCGATGCCGCCTTCTCGCCTTGCAGATCCACCTTCCCGGTGAGTTTCTTCGCGAGGAACTTGCGGAAATCTTTCCCGTCCTTGGTGAACTTCTCCGGTATGGGTTCGCCCAGTTTCTTCTCCGCACGTTGGACGATGGCAGGATTGACGGGCTCCTTGAAAGCGATGTAGTTATCCTCTCTCTTGTCGGGAACCTCCACGGTATAGACATAATACTGTGTCGCTTCGGGATTGGCACCAGCATAGTGCGCTGCCGAGCGGTAGTGTGAGGTGACATAGACACCATATCCGAATTTTACCTTCCCATCACCCTCCAGGGCATGGGAAAGATCGAACTTCGGAAATAGCACCGATGTGCCGTGATAGAATGTTTGCATAATAAGTTGGTTATTGTTTTCGACTAATCGAAATGGTTGCTGCAAATATAGCGATATTTTTATAAAAGTCCCAATAAATTGGAATCTTTTTGATAAAAATATGCTGTGAAGGTCGGCTTGCATCTCGTGGCTGCCAAGTTTGCATTCAATAAGAGCATAGCATCCGTGTGATTCGTGTCAATTCGTGATAATTCGAGTCAGCTTGCTATTTATTGTTTTTGGGGGTGAATGAGGGGAAAATGAGAAAAATGGGGGGATAGTTGCACTTTTTTTGTAATATTATTGGAGTTTGCGGGAAAAAGTACTATATTTGCACCGGAAAATAGCGAAAAGTGTATTAATCTTACACAAATCTACACTATTTAATGTATTATGAGGATAGAAAGAGACATTATCGATGCATTCAAACGCTGGAAAGATTCTCCCGACAGGAAGCCGATTCTGCTGAAGGGAGCACGCCAGATCTGCTAAGTTGTCCTTCTCCTCTTGCCGGGTGGTTGGATAAACTCTTTCATTTGCTGAAAGAAAGTGAAAAGAAGGATATCGAGTATTAAATTGGGCCAAGTATTTGGTGATGATGAGATAAATCCATATCTTTGCAGCATCTATTTCGATACACCAATAATAACAAGAAAGGGTGGTGAAAATGGATTTGAGACGTGGGCTTCAATAGCCCGTCTCACAATCCGGAAAATTGTCGCCTCAATGGCGACATAAAATTGCTATCGCATAAAATCC
>JAFZBE010000004.1 GCA_017561935.1 Bacteroidales bacterium
CGTCCTTGCGGGTGTCGCAGGGGGTGATGCCCTGGTTCATGGCCTCGGTATAGACGAAGAGCTTGAAGGTAGAGCCCGGCTGGCGCATGGCCGTCACCTTGTCGTATTTCCACGAATGGAAGTCGATATCGCCCACCCAGGCCTTGACATGGCCCGTCTGGGGTTCCATGGCCACGAAGCCGCAATGCATGAAACGCACCATATAGCGGATGGAGTCCATGGTCGACATCTCTTTCTCGACCAGACCATTGTCGTAGTCGAACACCTTCACGGTATGGGGCTTGTTGAGGTAATAGTCGATGGAATCCTGGTTGCCGTTGAATTTCTTCGAGAGATATTTGTAGACGGGCTGGCGCTTGGCGATATCCTCGATGAAATGGGGGATTTCACGATGGTTCTCATCCTGCCAGGGGTTGGTGGAGCCCCAATGCTGGTTGAAGGTCTGCTGCACCTGCTTCATCTGCTTGATGGCAGCCTCCTCGGCATACTTCTGCAAACGGGTATCGATGGTGGTATAGATCTTCAGGCCTTCGGTATAGAGGGCGTTACGGTTGTCGAAATAGTCCTCGCACCAGTCCTTCAGATAGTCGGCTACGGCCTCGCGGAAGTAGTTGGCATCGCCATCGTAGGCCGATTCCACGCTGTAGTCGAGTTTGATATCGAGCTGCTTGAGCGAGTCGCATGCCTCGGGGGTGAGGTCGCCATGCTGCTGCATGAGGTCGAGCACGATATTACGGCGCTTGAGGGCGTTCTCAGGGTTGATGAGGGGGTTGTAATAGGTGGTGGCCTTGAGCATGCCCACGAGGATGGCGGCATTCTCGGCGGTCAGATTCTTGGGGGTGCAGCCGAAGTAGGTCTTGCAGGCCGTCTTGATACCGAAGGCGTTCGAACCGAAGTCGACGGTATTGGCATACTGCGTGAGGATCTCGTTCTTGGAGAAAAAGAACTCGAGCTTGTAGGCGGTGATCCACTCCTTGCTCTTCATGATGAGCATCTTCAGGCCCGGGATGTTGCCCAGCAGACCTGTGGAGTATTCGCTACGGGTGCGGAAGAGGTTCTTGGCCAGCTGCTGGGTGATGGTAGAGGCACCACGGGCATCGCGGTGCAGGACGTACTCCTTAGCCACGGCGGCAAAAGCGGTGAAATCGATGCCGTGATGCGAGTAGAAACGCTCGTCCTCGGTGTCGATGAGGGCTTTCCAGAACACGGGGTTCACCTCTTCGTAGGTCACGGGGGTGCGGTTCTCGCTGAAGTACTTACCGATGACCTGGCCATCGGCGCTGTAGATGATGGAGGCCTCGGCAGGACGCTTGTTCTTGATGGTCGACATGGACGGCGACTTACCGAAGAGCCAGAGGAAATTGACATCGACGGCACCCAGATAGAGGAAGAATGCCACGATGAGCGACACGAGGGCCGCAAGGGTCTTTATATACCAGGGACGTCCTTTGTAGAGACCTTTGTACCAAGGCCAGACGCCTTTTATCCAACGCCAAATCTTTTTCATGATGATTGTGTTATAATGTAGTCGATAATTTCTTTCTTTTGGTCGGGGTGGAACCAGCGTATCTGCGGGTCCTTCTTATACCAGGTGAGCTGTTTACGGGCGTAGCGACGGGTGTTGCCCTTGATGCGCTCGACGGCCTCTTCGAGGGACCAGCGCCCGTTGAAATACTCGAACAGTTCTTTGTAACCTACAGTATTCAAGGCATTTAAGTGCCTTAATGGATAAACACTTTCAGCCTCCTTGAGCAATCCCTGCTGCATCATCTTGTCGACACGGGCATTGATGCGCTGGTAGAGCTCCTCGCGCTCGCGGTTGAGTCCGATCTTCACGATACGGAAGGGGCGCTCCTTCTTGTCGCGCTTGCGGAACGAGGTGTAGGTGCGGCCCGTCATGGTGCAGATCTCGAGGGCATGGACCACGCGCTTGGGATTCTGTCGGTCGACAATCTCGTAGTATTCCGGGTCGAGACGCTGCAGCTCCTCGCAGAGTCTGGGTAGTCCTTCTTCTGCCAGACGCCGCTTCATCGTGGCCCGTGTCTCGTTGTCGATGGTGGGAATATCGTCGATTCCATCGCATACAGCATCGATATACATCATGCTGCCACCCGCCATCAGGGCGTAGTCGCTTTGCTGGAAGAGGGTGCCGAGCAGCGCCATCACCTGACTTTCAAAGAGCGATGCACTATAGTAATCCTGCAGGCTCAGGGTGCCCACGAAATAGTGCCTGACTTGTTGCAGCTCCTCGGCCGACGGTTTGGCCGTGCCTATCGACAGCTCCTTGAAGATCTGCCTGGAATCGGCATTGATAATGGGAATGTCGAAATGCCTGGCGATATCGAGGCAGAGCTGTGTCTTACCGACAGCCGTAGGACCTGTTATGACAATAAGGGTTTTAGCGGATGACACCGCGCTTGGAATTTTCGATGAATGAACAGATGTATTCCACTTCCTTCGATTCGGGGAACTGCTCACGGGCCATGGCGATACCATCTTTCAACACACCTTGTGAATAGATGATGCGATAAGCCTCGTGGATGGCCTCGATGGTCTCGCGGGGGAAGCCCCTGCGGCGCAGACCTACCAGGTTGACACCCGCATAGCGCACGGGCTCCTTACCGGCAATCACATAGGGTGGGATGTCCTGACTGGTTCGTGTACCGCCCTGGAACATGATGTAGCTGCCCACATGGGTGAACTGGTGGAAGAGACAGGTGGCGGAGATGATGGCACAGTCGTCGACGATCACCTCGCCGGCGAACTTCGTGGAGTTGCCGATGATGCAGCCGTTGCCGATCTCACAGTCATGACCGATGTGCATGTTCTCCATCAGCAGGTTGCCATTGCCTACGACGGTCTTGCCTTTCGAGGCTGTACCGCGGCTGATGGTGACATTCTCGCGGATGGAGTTGTTGTCGCCGATCTCACAGGTGGTTTCCTCGCCCTGGAATTTCAGATCCTGAGGCTTCGTGGAAATCGAGGCACCGGGGAATATCTCATTGTTGTTGCCGAGGCGTGTACCGAAATGGAGGGTCACGCTGTTCAGCAGTCGGTTGTTGTCGCCGATGACGACGTTCTTGTCAATCACGCAGAAGGGACCGATGATGTTGCCATCGCCGAGCTTTGCCTCGGGGTCGACCACTGCTAAAG